>NZ_JBXANP010000002.1:150291-635889 GCF_058801745.1 Rugamonas sp. GW822-FHT03B10
ATGCCATCCCGCAACATGCAGCGGCATGTTGCGGGATGGCATGACCTGACCCCGGTTCGTTGGCCGGGCTGGCCTCAGGCGGCCAGCTTGGCGAACACGCGGCGCGCGGCGGCGATGGTCTCGTCGATCACGGCGTCGCTGTGCTGGGCCGACACGAAGCCCGCTTCGAACGCGGCCGGCGCGAAGTACACGCCTTCGTCCAGCATGGCGTGGAAGAATACGTTGAAGCGCTCGCGGTCGCCGGCCATCATCTCGGCGTAGTTGCGCGGCGGCGTGGCGCTGAAGTACATGCCGAACATGCCGCCGATGGCGTCGGCGCAGAACGTCACGCCGGCCTCGCGCGCGGCCGCCGTCAGGCCGTCGGCCAGGCGCTTGGCCGTCGCGCTCAGCTTGTCGTGGAAGCCCGGTTGCTGGATCAGCTTGAGCGTGGTCATGCCGGCCGCCACGGCCACCGGATTGCCCGACAGCGTGCCGGCCTGGTACACGGCGCCCAGCGGCGCCATCTTGCCCATCAGGGCCGCGCTGCCGCCGAAGGCCGCCACCGGCAGGCCGCCGCCGATCACCTTGCCCAGCGCCGTCAGGTCCGGCTTGATGCCGTACAGCTGCTGGGCGCCGCCCAGGGCCACGCGGAAGCCGCACATCACTTCGTCGAAGATCAGGATCGCGCCGTGCTTGGTGCACAGCGCGCGCATGGCCTGCAGGAAGGCGGGGTCTGCCTGGATCAGGTTCATGTTGCCGGCCACCGGCTCCACGATCACGCACGCGATCTGCTCGCCCATCTCCGCGAACGCGTTCTCGAGCTGTTCGACGTTGTTATAGTCGAGCACCAGCGTGTGCTTGACGAAGTCCTCCGGCACGCCGGCCGAGGTGGGGTTGCCGAACGTGAGCAGGCCGCTGCCGGCCTTCACCAGCAGCGAGTCGGCGTGGCCGTGGTAGCAGCCTTCGAACTTGACGATCTTGTCGCGGCCGGTGGCGCCGCGCGCCAGGCGCAGCGCGCTCATGGTGGCCTCCGTGCCCGACGACACCAGCCGCACCTGCTCGATCGACGGCACCAGCTTGCAGATCTCCTCGGCCATGTCGATCTCGGCCTCGGTCGGCGCGCCGAACGACAGGCCGCGCGCGGCCGCCTGCTGCACGGCCTGCACCACCTCCGGGTGGGCGTGGCCGACGATGGCCGGGCCCCACGAGCCGATGTAGTCGATGTAGCGCTTGTCGTCGGCGTCCCAGAAGTAGGGGCCTTCGGCGTGCGTGATGAAGCGCGGCGTGCCGCCCACCGAGCGGAACGCGCGCACCGGCGAGTTGACGCCGCCCGGTGTGGTTTTCTGGGCGCGGGCAAACAGCTTGTCGTTGTTCGAGATGGTCATGGTGTCAATCCAGGGTTGGGTTGGGGCCGGGCGCGCAGGGGGCCGCGCCCAGGCCGAAGAATCGGTTCGGTACCAGCTTGCCCATGCCGTAGCGCTGGGCGTGGGCGAGCGCGCCCTGCGTGTAGCGCTGCGCGGCGCGCACGGCGTGCGCGGCGTCGGCGCCGCGCGCCATGTGGGCCGCGATGGCGGCCGACAGCGTGCCGCCGGCGCCGAGGAAGGGGCCGGCCAGGTGCTGCCAGCTGTCGTGGCTGACGCGCCCGTCGGCGCCGTACAGGGTGTTGGCGTAGTGGCCGTCGGCCCGGCCCTCGGTGGCGGCGGTGCCCGTCACCAGCACGTATTCGCAGCCCAGGGCCAGCAGGTGTTCGATGTCGGCCGCCAGCGTGCCGTCCTCGCCGTCGCGCCAGGTCTCGGCCAGCCGGCCCAGCTCCACCTGCGACAGCATCAGCAGCGACGCCTGCGGCACCAGCAGCTGGCGCAGCACGGTCAGCAGCTCGTCCTGGGCCTCGTCGCCCTGGGCCGGCAGGCGGGAACTGAAGGGATCGAGGATCAGCGGCGCGTCCGGGTAGTCCGACAGGATCTCGGCGATGGCCGCCACCTGCTCCACGCTGGTCAGCGCGCCGACCTTGAAGCCGGCCATCGTCATGTCCTCCAGCAGCACGCGGGCCTGGTCGCAGACCCAGTCCGGGTCCACCTCCTGCACGTCCTCGATGCGGGCGCTGTCGCCGATCAGCAACGCCGTGGTGACGGGCAGGCCGGTGCACGAGAGCGCGGAAAAAGTGGCCAGGTCGGCCTGCACGCCCATGGCGCCAACCGGGTCGCAGGCGCCGAAGCTTAATATCAGGGGAGAAGTTTGGTTTTGCACGACGGGTGGATTAAGATACCTGATTCAGCATTTTACTAGATTGAAGGATGAGAGAACGTGAGTAGCAATGAAACAACGCAGGAGTTCCAGACCTGGATGTGCCTCATTTGCGGTTGGGTTTATGATGAGGCGGCCGGCTTGCCGGATGAGGGCATCGCGCCCGGCACACGCTGGGCCGACGTGCCCATGAACTGGACCTGCCCCGAATGCGGCGCCCGCAAGGATGATTTCGAGATGGTGGCGTTGTAGACGGCGCACTCTAATCGGCCGGCGGCGGCGCGGTGTGCCACGATCCCCCGCTCTGTGTTATCGTGTAGCAACTTTTCAGCGAACCGACTATGACGACGCCGCAAGCTACCGCATTGAAAATCATGGTGATCGACGACAGCAGCACGATACGCCGCTCCGCCGAGATCTTCCTGACCCAGGCCGGCTACCAGGTGGTGCTGGCCGAGGATGGCTTTGACGCGCTGGCCAAGATCAACGACCACCACCCGGCGCTGATCTTCTGCGACATCCTGATGCCGCGGCTGGACGGCTACCAGACCTGCGCGCTGATCAAGAAGAGCGCCAAATTCCACGCCACGCCGGTGCTCATGCTGTCGTCCAAGGACGGCCTGTTCGACCGCGCGCGCGGCGCCATGGTCGGCTCGGCCGCCTATCTGACCAAACCATTCACCAAGGACAGCCTGCTGAGCGCCGTGCGCGAGCACACCGGCGGCGCGCCGGCTGTCCCATCGAACACCTAGCAAGCAGCAGGGGGAAGCATGGCCATACAACGCATACTGATCGTCGACGACTCGCCCACCGAGCGTTACTACCTGACCGACATCCTGGTCAAGAACGGCTTTTCCGTCTCCACCGCCGACAACGGCGAGGAGGCGCTGGCCAGAATCAAGGCCGACAAGCCGCAGCTGATCCTGATGGACGTGGTGATGCCGGGCGCGAACGGCTTCCAGGTCACGCGCGCGATCGCGCGCGACCCCGAACTGAAGGACGTGCCGGTGATCATCTGCTCGAGCAAGAACCAGGAGACGGACCGCATCTGGGGCATGCGCCAGGGCGCCAAGGCCTATCTGGTCAAGCCGGTGGACGCGGCCGAACTGCTGGCCCAGATCGCGGCGCTGGGCTGACATGGCGCGCCCCGGCCAGGAACAGGAAAGCCAGGAAGGCGGCGCCGAGCGGCGCAGCCGGCTGCGCCAGTACCAGGTGCAGCTGCTCGAGCGCATGCAGGCGGCCAAGAGCGGCGCGGCCGCCGGCGGGCGCGAGCTGGGCGTGCTGCTGGGCGGCCAGCCCTGTTTGCTGGACCTGACCCAGGTCAGCGAGATCGCGCCGCTGCAGCCGGTCACGCCGGTGCCGCTGGCCCAGCCCTGGTACCTGGGCCTGGCCAGCATCCGCGGCGGCCTGACGGGCATCATCGACCTGGCCAGCTTCCGTGGCCAGGGGGCGGTGGCGGCCGGCGGCGACAGCCGCATGGTCACCTTCGCGCCGGCGCTGGGCTTCAACTGCGCGCTGCTGGTGGAGCGGGTGCTGGGCTTGCGCAAGCTGGCCGACATGACGCCGGCCGCGCCGCCCGATGGCGCGCCGCCCTGGTGCGGCCAGCAGTTCCAGGACGGCGAGGGCCAGCGCTGGACCCGCATCGACCTGGCCCTGCTGGTGCGCGATCCGCGCTTCCTGCAAGTCGGCTTGTAGCGGGCGCGCCGGCAACACCTCACTCATCATTGGCAGCACACTTCGGCAATCGGGAGACGGCGGTATGGCATTCAACATGGGTATCTTCGCGCGCAACAAGGCCGCAGGCAAGGAGCAGGCGCCCAACTCGGAGTTCGCCGACGCCGGCGATTCGCAGTTCCTCGGCGTGGGCGCGGCCGGCGCGGCCGGCGCACCGGCGCCCGAGGCCGACGCGGGCGCGCCGCTGCGCCTGCGCGACGCGCTGCGCCGCCGTGGCACGGGCACGGGCACGGGCGCCGGCGCCGACGCGGCGCCGGCCGACGCCGGCCGCGCGTTCAAGCTGCCGCTGATCGGCCACCTGCCGCCGCAGCGCCAGCTCAGCATCCTGACCACCACGCTGGCCGTCAGCCTGGCCGTCAGCGTGCTGTTCGTGGCGCTCAACACCATCAACAGCGCCAGCCGCTCGACCCGCACCCAGGTGGCCAGCGACGCGCTGATGCACTCGCAGCGCATCGGCAAGGCCGCGCCCAACGCCGTGCAGGGCAGCGCCGAGGCGTTCCGCCAGCTCGACCAGAGCCGCAATGAGCTGAACCGCGACTTCGCCCTGATGAACGATGGCGGCAGCTACCAGGGCCGCGACATCGGCGCCACCCGTTCCGGCCTGGCGCCGCTGGTGGCGGCCGCGCGCAAGCAATGGGCCGCGTCGGACAAGGCGGCCGGCACCATCCTGCAGATGAAGGCCGATCTGAGCGGCGTGGACCAGACCCTGCGCACCATCAATGCGATGGCGCCGGAACTGCTGGCCAAGGCCGAGGACATCTCCAGCTTCAAGGTGCAGCACGGCGGCAGCGCGAAGGAGCTGGCCGCCATCGGCAGGCTGGCCATGCTGAGCCAGCGCATGAGCCGTGGCGTGAGCGAGTTCATGACGGCCGGCGGCATCAGCTCGGAGACGGCGTTCCAGCTGGGGCGCGACAGCACGGTGTTCCGCAGCACGCTGGACGGCTTGTTGAACGGCAGCGCCGCGCTGGGCCTGCCGGCCGCGCGCGAAGCGGAGTTGCGCGACAAGGTGGCGGCCCTGCAAACCCAGTTCGACGCGTTCCAGAAGCTGGTCGGCGCCATCCTCGGCCGGCTCGACAAGTTCACGGCCGCCAAGAGCGCCGAACAGCTGATCTTCAACGACAACGAGGGGCTGCGCCAGCGCCTGGGCGCGCTGCAGCAGGCCTACCGCGAGGACCAGGACGCGCTCGACCTGACGTTCTGGCTGATGGTGGCCGGCGGCATGCTCACGCTGCTGTCGGCGGCGGCCATCGGCCGCGTGCTGCTGCAGGATTCCTACAACCGCACCCGCGGCGCCGACCGCCGGCGCCAGGAGGCCGAGGCCATGCGCCAGCAGGCCCAGCGCAAGGAGGAGGAGGCCAAGGCCATGAACGACCAGAACCAGGCCGCCATTTTGCGCCTGATGAACGAGCTGCAGGAGGTGGCCGACGGCGACCTGACGGTGCAGGCCACGGTGTCGGAGGACATCACGGGCGCCATCGCCGACTCGGTCAACTACACGGTCGAGGAGTTGCGCGGGCTGGTGGGACGCGTCACCACCACCGCCGAGCAGGTCACGCGCGCCTCGACCCACGCCCAGACCATCTCCAGCGACCTGCTGCTGGCATCGCAGCAGCAGTCGCGCGAGATCCAGGACGCCAGCGCCACCGTCGTCAAGATGGCGCACGAGATCACCGACGTGTCGCGCTCGGCCAGCGAATCGGCCGACGTGGCGCGCCAGTCGGTGGCGGCGGCCCGCCAGGGCTCGACGGCGGTGGAGAACGCCATCAAGGGCATGCACGAGATCCGCGAGCAGATCCAGGAGACCTCCAAGCGCATCAAGCGGCTGGGCGAGTCGTCGCAGGAGATCGGCGAGATCACGGAGCTGATCTCGGACATCACGGAACAGACCAACGTGCTGGCGCTGAACGCGGCCATCCAGGCCGCGTCGGCCGGCGAGGCCGGGCGCGGCTTCTCGGTGGTGGCCGAGGAGGTGCAGCGCCTCGCCGAACGCTCGGCCGAGGCGGCCAAGCAGATCGGCGCGCTGGTGCGCACCATCCAGACCGACACCCACGACGCCGTGGCGGCGATGGAGAAGTCGACCCAGGGCGTGGTGGAGGGCGCGCGCCTGTCCGACGCGGCCGGCGCCGCGCTGAACGACATCTCGCAGGTGTCGAACCGGCTGGCCGAACTGATCTCCGAGATCTCGCTGGCCACCGGCCAGCAGGCCACGTCGGCCACCGGCGTGGCGCAGAACATCCAGCACATCCTGGCCGTGACGGAGCAGACCCAGGACGGCACCCAGCAGACGGCGCAGTCGATCCACAAGCTGTCGGTGCTGGCGCAGGAACTGAAAAATTCGGTGTCGCGCTTCCGCATCGCGCATTGACGCGGGCGCGCCCCCTAGAAAAGGCCAAGGCTATATGAGCATGACTGATTTTCCGCACCCGGCGACGGCGCAACTGGACACCGGCCCCCTGTCCTGGGTCATGGTGGAAATCCGCGAGGCGCTGGCCCGTTCCCGCACCGCCCTGTTCGAGGCGGGCGGGCGCGAGGCGGAAGACCAGGCGATCCAGCTGCAGCACGCCAAGTCCCATCTGCACCAGGCGCACGGCGCGCTGCAGATGGTGGACGTGGACGGCGTGGCGCGCCTGACGGCGCTGGCCGAGGTGGTGCTGGAGCGCTTCAAGGACGGCAGCCTCAAATGCAGCACCGACCACGTGCAGGCGGTGGCGCGGCTGTACCAGGCGCTGGTCGAATACCTGGAGGAGCTGCTGGAAGGGGCGCCGTCGCAGCCGCTGCGGCTGTATCCGTACTACCGCGACCTGCTGCGCATGGTGGGCGCCGAGCGCGTGCACCCGGCCGACCTGTTCTTCCCCGATCTGTCGCACCAGCCGGCCATGCCGCTGGCGGCCAGCGTGCCGCCGGCCGACTATCCGGCCTGGCGCCAGCGCTACGAGAAATCGCTGCTGGCCTACATGAAAAGCGCCGACCCGGCGCTCCAGCGCGAGCACGCGGCCGTCCTGCGCGACACGGTGGCGCTGGTGGCCGACGCCCAGCACGATGCGCGGGCGCGCGCGTTCTGGCTGGCCATGCAGAGTTTCGCGGAACTGGTGGCCGACGGCCTGCTGGCCGGCGGCGTGCCCGTCAAGCAGTTGTTCGGCCTGATCAACCAGCAGATCCGCCGTCTGAGCCAGGGCGAGGCGGCGCAGCCGGAGGCCATGCTGCGCGACGCGCTGTTCTTCATCGCGGCCCAGGACGCGGCCAGCGCGCCGCCGCTGGCGCAGCGCCTGCGCCGCATCTTCATGCTCGACGGCCTGGTGCCGCCCGATTACGAGACCCCGCGCTATGGCCAGATCGACGCGGCCGCGCTGGAGCGGGCCAAGGCCGCCATGGCGCAGGCCAAGGGATGCTGGGACCGGCTGTCGAACGCGGACCTCGATCCGGCGCTGGACGCCGCGTTCGGCCGCGCGTTGACGCAGGCGGCCGACGAGAGCGCGGCCCTGAACCTGCCCGCGTTGGGCGTGCTGCTGCGCCAGCTGGCCGACGTGGCCGCGCGGGCCGTGACGGCCGGGCGCAGCGAGGAACTGGCGCTGGAGATGACGACGGCGCTGCTGTTCGCGGAACACGGCCTGCAGCAGATCCGCCACCTGACCGGCGACTTCGCGGCGCACGCCGACACCATCGCCGCGCGCCTGCAGGCGCTGGTGTCGGGCCAGGTGCCGCCGGCGCCGGCCCAATGGCAGGGCGGCCTGGCGCGCCAGATGCAGCAGGACGACACGGTGGTGGCGCTGGCGATGGAAATGAAGACCGGCCTGCGTCAGGTGGAGAAGGTGCTCGACGACTACTACCTCGACCCGGCCCGGCGGCCCGCGCTCAGGGAGCTGGTGGGCGTGATGCACCAGCTGCATGGCGCGCTGTCCATCCTCGACCAGGACCACGCGATGGAGGCGGCCGGCCACGTGCAGCAAGCGATCGCCGCGCTGGCAGACGGCAGCGGCGATCCGGCCCTGGAGCCGAAGGCGCTCGACGACATCGCGCAGAACGTGGGTGCGCTCGGCTTCTTCGTCGACATGCTGGCGCAGAACCCGGCCAGCGCGCGCGAACGCTTCACCTTCGACGCCGAGCATGGCACCTTCCGCGCCGTCCCGTTCCGCAAGATGGCGGCGGCCGAATCGATCCCCGTGCTCGACGAGGAGATGCCGCCGCCGGCGCCGCCGCCGTTGCCGGTGGCCGAGGCGCCGCCGCCGAGCGAGGCCGCCGTGGAGGCGGAGCTGCTGGAGATCTTCATCGCCGAGGCGCAGGAGGTGCTGCAGTTCGTCGGCACCACGCTGGCGCTGCCGCGCGCGGAGGCGGGCACGCTGGACAACCTGACCATGCTGCGGCGCTGCTTCCACACGCTCAAGGGCAGCGGCCGCATGGTGGGCTTGAACCGCTTCGCCGACGCCGCGCACAGCATCGAAAAAGTGATGAATGTGTGGCTGGCCGAGTTGCGGCCGGCCTCCGAACCGTTGTTTGAACTGCTGGAGCGGGCCGCGCGCGAACTGGGCGCATGGGTCGACCAGCTGGCCGGCGGCGCCATGCCGGCCGGCGGCGGCGAAGCGCTGATCGCGGCCGCCGACCGTTTGCGCGAGGGTGGCGAGTCCGAGCCGGAGCCGCGGCCGCAGCCGCCGACGGCCAACGCCGAGCAAGCGGCAGCCAAAGCGGACGACACGATGGAGGCGCTGGAGTTCGCGTCCGTGGCGGAAGCGGCCGGCCTGGTCGAGCAGATTGAAGCGGCGGAACTGGCCGACGACACGGCGGCGCAGGAGCAGGCGGCCGCCAGCCTGGCGCCGGACGCGCACGCGGAACAGGCGCGCGAGGAAGCGGCGGCGGAAGCGGCTGCGGCGCAGGCGGCCGACGCGGCCGCAGCAGCGGCCATCGAGGCGGCCGCCATGGCCGAGGCGGAGGCGAACCAAGCGGCCGAGGCGGCGAAAGCGGCGGCACAGGAGGCGGCGCGGAAGGAGGCGCAGAGCGGCGCGCAGAAGGATGCGCTGGCGGGCAGCGAGGCCGGCGCCGCGCCGCGCCGTCCGTCCGTGTCGGGCAACGTGATCGAGTTCCCCACCGTGGCCGCGCCGCTGGTGCCGCCGGACGACAACATGAAGCACATCGGCGGGGTCGATATCCCGCTGCCGCTGTACAACATCTACCTGGCCGAGACGGACGAACTGGTGCGCCTGCTGGCGCGCGATTTCGGCGAGTGGCGCCACGAGCCACGCCGGCCCGTCTCGCCCGACGCGCTGCACGCGGCGCACACGCTGACCGGCACCTCGGGCACGGTGGGCTTTGCCGTGCTGCGCGAACTGGCCCATGCGCTGGAAATGACGCTGCAATCGCTGCAGCCGCCGGCGGCCCACCTGGATCCGGCGCAGCACGATCTGCTGGACTTCACGATCGAACGCATCCGCCAGATGCTGCAAAGCTTCGCGCAGGGCGACATGCCGTCCGCGCAGCCGGAACTGATCGCCGCGCTGCATGACTTGCGCGAGGTGCTGGCCGCCACGCCGCCCGCCGCCAGCGACGCGATCGAGGCCCGCCTCGACACGCTGCTGGCCGAGACGCTGGACAACATCGCCGTCACGGCGCCGTCCAGGGGCGGTGGCGCGGCGCAGCCGGCCGAGCCGCCCCACGCGGCGCCGCTGGACCAGTTGTTCCGCGACGCCTACGATGGCCTGAGCGGCACCATTCCCGAGGCGGCCGAGCCGCCGCCGCCCAAGCGCAAGAAATACGAGGCGCAGGCCGACGACATCGACGACCTGTTCAACGCGGCCTTCGACGACACGTTCGCCGAGCCGCCGCTGACGCAGATGGCGCCGCCCGGGCTGGGCGAACCGGAACCTGAACCCGCGCAAGCCGCGACCGCTGCGCCGCGCGTGGACGAGGACGCGATGGCGCTGGCGCCGGAAGCGCTGGCCGGTGTCGCGGCCGAGGCGGAGGCGGCGGAGATGGCGTTGGAAGCCGAGGCCGAGGCGCAAGTGGAATTGCTGTCGCCCGCGCCGCCCGACGCGCCGGCGCACGAACCTGCCCCCGAATCTGCGCCCGAATCTGCTCCAGAGCCTGCGCCGCAGGCTGCGCCGGAATCCGCACAGGAAGCCGCGCCAGCGCAGCACGCCGGGCCGGCGGCCCCTGAAGCTGAAGTGGAAGCGGAACCGGAACTGCAAGCGGACGTGATCGCGCTGGCGCCGGCTGAACCGGAATTGCTGGCCACCGCGCCGGCCGTGTTCCACGACGAGCTGGACCCCGACCTGCTGCCCGTGTTCCTGGAGGAGGGCGCCGATCTGCTGCCGCAGGTGGGCCAGTCGCTGCGCGCCTGGCAGCATGCGCCGGCCGACACCAGCCACGCCAAGAACCTGCTGCGCGTGCTGCACACGGTCAAGGGCAGCGCGCGCATGGCCGGCGCCATGCGCCTGGGCCAGCACGCGCACGAGATCGAAACCCACATCGAGAACATGGTGCACGCCGGGTCGGCCTCGCCCCACGCGTTCGAGGAATTGCTGGCCCACTACGACCACGCCTTGCTGCTGTTCGAGCAATTGCAGAATCCGGCCGCGTGGCAGGAAGCGGCGGCCGTTGCGGCGGCGCCGGCGCAGCCCGAGGCCGTGGCCGAAGCGGTTGCCGCGCCGGGCGTATCGCCGGCGGCGCCGGTCCCCGCATCCGCCGCGCCGCTGGCGCCGGCCTTGCCCAGCGCGCCCGCCACCGCCGCCGACGAGGAAGCGCAGGCCGCCAAGTCGCCGCTGGTGCGGGTGCGGGCCGACATCCTGGACCGGCTGGTCAACCAGGCCGGCGAAGTGTCGATCTCGCGCTCCAAGCTGGAGAACGAGATCGGCACCCTGCGTTCCTCGCTGTTCGATTTTTCGGAAAACCTCACCCGCCTGCGGCGCCAGTTGCGCGAGGTGGAGATGCAGGCCGAATCGCAGATCGCCTCGCGCATGTCGATCTCCAGCGAGCGCGAATTCGATCCGCTGGAATTCGACCGCTTCACGCGCCTGCAGGAGCTGACGCGCATGATGGCCGAAAGCGTCAACGACGTGGCCTCGTTCCACGACACCCTGACCCGCAGCGTGGACAACGCCAGCGACGATCTGGGCCAGCAGGCACGCCAGACGCGCGACCTGCAGCGCGACCTGATGCGGGTGCGCATGGTGCCGTTCGCCAGCATCTCCGAGCGGCTGTTCCGGGTGGCGCGCCAGAGCGCCAAGGAAGTGGACAAGCGCGTCAACCTCGACATCCGGGGCGGCACCGTGGAAATCGACCGCAGCGTGCTGGAACGCATGGCCGCGCCGTTCGAACACCTGCTGCGCAACGCCATCGCGCACGGCATCGAGCCGCGCGCCGCGCGCGCGGACGCCGGCAAGAGCGAGACCGGCGAACTGCTGGTGCAGGTGACGCAGGAAGGCAATGAGGTGGTGATCGCGTTCTCGGACGATGGCGCCGGGCTGGACCTGGCGCGCATCCG
The DNA here is from genome assembly GCF_058801745.1 of Rugamonas sp. GW822-FHT03B10. NCBI lineage: Bacteria > Pseudomonadati > Pseudomonadota > Betaproteobacteria > Burkholderiales > Oxalobacteraceae > Rugamonas > Rugamonas sp. GW822-FHT03B10. The sequence continues at coordinate 161,720 of NZ_JBXANP010000002.1, forward strand.
CGCCAAGGCGCGCAGCAACGGCCTGCTGGGTGAGGACGAGGACGTGAGCGACGCCCAGGCCATGGAGCTGATCTTCGAACCGGGCTTCTCCACGGCCGACGGGCTGACCGAACTGGCCGGGCGCGGCGTGGGCATGGATATCGTGCGGTCGGAGGCCCAGGCGCTGGGCGGCCGGGTCGACACGGAGAGTGAGCTCGGCAAGGGCGCCCGCTTCACCATCCGTCTGCCGCTGACGCTGGCCGTGACCCAGGTGGTGCTGCTGGGCGCGGGCGGGCGCACCTACGCCATGCCGTCCATCCTCGTCGAGCAGGTGCTGCAGATGAAGGAGGGGCCGCTGGCCGAAGCCTACCGCCACGGCCACGTGACGATGCTGGGCCAGCAGGCCGCGCTGCACTATCTGCCTGAATTGCTGGGCGAAGCGGCGGCCCGTCCGGCCGTGCCGCGCTCCAGTCCCGTGATGCTGCTCAAGAACGGCAACGAGCGGCTGGCGGTGCAGGTCGATGAGGTGCTGGGCAACCGCGAGGTGGTGATCAAGAACATCGGACCGCAGCTGTCGCGCATGGCCGGCATCGCCGGCGCCACCGTGCTCGGTTCAGGCGAGATCGTGTTGATCCTGAACCCGGTGGCGATGGCGCAGCATCTGGCGCACCAGCCGCAGGCGCGCGCGCGCCACGCGGCGCCGGCCGTGGGCGCGGCCGTCGCGGCGGCGCGCGACAAGGTCATCATGGTGGTGGACGATTCGATGACGGTGCGCCGCGTGACCCAGCGCCTGCTGGAGCGCGAGGGCTACCACGTGATGCTGGCCAAGGATGGCGTGGACGCGCTGGAACAGTTGCAGGGCCAGGTGCCTGACCTGATGCTGGTCGATATCGAGATGCCGCGCATGGACGGCTTCGACCTCACGCGCAACGTGCGCGGCGACGAGCGCACGCGCGCCGTCCCCATCATCATGATCACCTCGCGCAGCGCCGACAAGCACCGCAACTATGCCTTGCAGCTGGGCGTGAACGCTTACTTCGGCAAGCCGTTCCAGGAGCCGGTGCTGCTGGACGCCATCGCAGGCCTGCTGCAAGGCTGATCCTCGCGTCGCGCAGTGGCGGCGGTGGTGGAATGGGCGACGTTCAAAACCAGGGTCAGACCCGGGGGGCGGCTCCTTTTTCTCCGGCAGGCGCTTTCACCACGCTGTAGCGCGCCAGCGTGCGTTCGCGCGCCGCGTCGTGGCGCACCAGCGGCGCCGGGTAGTCGCGCCCGAGCGTGATGCCTTTCTGCGCCAGCAGCATGGCCGGCACCAGCCACGGCGCGTGGATCTCCTTGTCGTCGAGCCCATCCAGTTGCGGCAGGTAGCGCCGGATGAAACGCCCGGCCGGATCGAACTTCTCCGACTGCGTGATGGGATTGAAGATGCGGAAGTAAGGCTGCGCGTCGCAGCCGGACGAGGAGGCCCATTGCCAGCCGCCGCTGTTCGATGCCAGGTCGAAGTCGTTCAGGTGCAGCGCGAAGTAGGCCTCGCCGCGGCGCCAGTCTATGCCCAGGTCCTTGATCAGGAAGCAGGCCGTCACCATGCGCAGGCGGTTGTGCATGTAGCCGGTCTGGTTCAGCTGCGCCATGGCCGCGTCCACCAGCGGATAGCCGGTGCGGCCGGCGCACCAGGCCGCGAACGCGGCGTCCGCGTCCGGCCCCGTTTCCCATGCGATGGCGTCATAGGCCGGCTTGAACGCGCGCGTCGTCACGTGCGGGTGGTGGAACAGGATCATGGCGTAGAACTCGCGCCAGACCAGCTCCGCCAGCCACACGGCCGCGCCCTCGCCACCGGCGCCGCGCGCCATCAGCTCCCACACCGTGCGCACCAGCTGGCGGATCGACAACGTGCCGAAGCGCAGGTGCAGCGACAGGTACGACGGCCCCTTGACGGCCGGGAAGTCGCGCGCCGCGCCGTAGTTGGCCAGCCGTGGCAGGAAGTCGTCGAACAGCCGCGCCGCGCCCGTCATGCCGGTGGGAATGGCCAGCGCGGCCAGGTTGCTGGGCGTGAAACCGAGTTGCGCCAGCGTGGGCAGGCGGGACCCGCCCGGCGCCAGCCGCGCCGCCAGTTCGTCGACGGGGTAGGGCGCCAGCGCGCCCGGTTCCTCGCGCAGCCGCTTGAGCCACGCGTTCTTGTACGGCGTGTAGACGGAGAACGGGCTGCCCGCCTGCGACAGCACCTCGTCGCGCTCGAAAATCACCTGGTCCTTGTGACTGTGCAGGCGGCGGCCGGCGCCGGCCAGCGCGGCGGCCACGGTGGCGTCGCGGGCGATGGCCTGCGGCTCGTAATCATGGTTGCAATAGACGTCGGTGGCGTTCAGCTGCGCCGCCAGTTGCGGAATCGCCACGGCCGGGTCGCCATACAGCGCCGTCAGGTGGCCGCCCAGCCGCTCCAGGTCGGCCGCCAGTTCGGCCACGCTGGCGTGGATGAAATCGACGCGGCGGTCGCTGCGGGGCAGGTTGTCGAGGATGCTGCGGTCGTAGATAAAAACACAATAAACCCGGTCATGGGCGCGCAGCGCGTGGTGCAGGGCGGCGTGGTCGAAGCTGCGCAGATCGCGGCGGAACCAGACCAGGGCGGCAGGGGAGTGCGGGGGCGTGCCGGGGCGTGGGGCGGCTGTCAAAATTCGTGTCCACCATCAAGTTCGTGTACGGGGAAAGTGGCCGGGCATGGCCGCGGCGGCAATTCAGTGTAAACTATCGCTATCTGAGACTAAGCAGGCAAATCCGCTATCCGTGCGAATCTTACAGCAAAAAATACAGCAAAACACCGCGTTGAATGATCAGCAAGCAGCCCAGCAGAGAGAGCACCGCGTATGAAGAAGAGCAAAATTGGCAAGACTCTGGCTTTGCCCGGCATGATGCAAGAATCGACCGATGCGCTGGCCCAGGCCGGCGCCAGCGCCGCACTGAACCTGGCGAATCATTTCCTAATAGCAATGCCGGCCATGGAGGACCCCGTGTTCGGCGGCACCGTCGTCTATGTGTGCGAGCACAACGAGAACGGCGTGCTGGGCGTGGTCATCAACAAGCCCACCGACATGACGATGCAGGTGCTGTTCGAGCGCATCGACCTCAAGCTGGAGGACAGCCCCGGCGCCCACACCGATGAACCGATCATGTTCGGCGGCCCGGTGCAGGACGACCGCGGCTTCGTGCTGCACACGCCGGGCGCGCGCTACTCGTCGTCGCTGACGGTGACCGACGAGGTGGCCTTCACCACCTCGATCGACGTGCTGGAGGCGGTGGCGGCCGGCACCGGGCCGCAGCGCATGCTGGTGTCGATCGGCTACGCGGGCTGGAGCCCCGGCCAGCTGGAGGAGGAGATCAGCCGCAACGGCTGGCTGACCGTGGGCGCCGACGCCCACATCCTGTTCGACCTGCCCATCGAGGAACGCTACACGGCGGCCATGAAGCTGCTCGGCATCGACCCGCTGATGCTGACCTCCGAGGCCGGCCATGCGTGACCTGCGCCGCTCCACCGTCGCCATGGCGGGGCCGGTGCTGTGAGCGCGGTCACCGTCCTCGCTTTCGACTTCGGCATCAAACGTATCGGCGTGGCCATGGGCAACACCATGATTTGCCAGGCCCAGCCTTTAAAAGTGATCAGCGCGCTCGACAACACGGCCCGCTTCGCCGCCATCGGCGCGCTGATCGCGGAATGGACGCCGGCGCGTCTGGTGGTGGGGCTGCCCCGCCATCCGGACGGCGCCGAACATGAGATGACGGCCCGCTGCCGCCGCTTCGCCAACCAGCTGCACGGGCGCTTCGACCTGCCCGTGGAGCTGGTCGACGAGCGCTATTCGTCGGCCGTGATCGCCGCCAAACGCGGCGAGGTGATCGACGACCGCGCCGCCGCCATCATCCTGCAACAATATTTCGACGCTCTCTGACCACCATGCCTACCACCTCCAACTCCCCGCAGCTCGATGCGGAAGCGCTGTACGCCAGGTTGCTGCAGCAAGTGAAAACCGGCCTGGCCGGCGCCACCGATCCGGCCATCGTCGGCATCTACTCGGGCGGCGCCTGGCTGGCCGAACGGCTGGCCGCCGACCTCGGCCTGTCGGCCCGCCTCGGCTTCGTCGACGTCTCGTTCTACCGCGACGACTACGCCAAGAAGGGCCTGCACGTGGGCGTCAAATCGACCCGCATCCCGTTCGACGTGGACGGCGCCACCATCCTGCTGGTGGACGACGTGCTGTACACGGGCCGCACCACGCGCGCGGCCATCAATGAACTGTTCGACTACGGCCGCCCGGCGCGCGTCATGCTGGCCGCGCTGGCCGACCGCGGCGGGCGCCAGCTGCCCGTGGCGGCCGACTTCGTGGCCACCACCGTGGCGCTGGCACCGCAGCAGGCGCTGGTGCTGCAGCGCGCCGCCGACGGACAATTTACGCTAACCATAGATGACGACCATGCTTAATCCGCAACTGAATAAACACGGCGAACTCCAGCACCTGCTGACGATCGAGGGCCTGCCCAAGTCCATCGTCAACCACATCCTGGACACCGCCTCCTCCTTCGTCGGCATCTCCGACCGCGACGTCAAGAAGGTGCCGCTGATGCGCGGCAAATCCGTTTTCAACCTGTTCTTTGAAAACTCCACGCGCACCCGCACCACGTTCGAGATCGCCTCCAAGCGCCTGTCGGCCGACGTGATCAACCTGAACATCCAGGCCTCCTCGACCAGCAAGGGCGAGTCCTTGCTCGACACCATCGACAACCTGTCGGCCATGCACGCCGACATGTTCGTGGTGCGCCACGCGCAGTCGGGCGCGCCCTACCTGATCGCCAAGCACCTGATCGACACGCGCCAGCCGCACGTGCACGTGGTGAACGCCGGCGACGGCCGCCACGCGCACCCGACCCAGGGCCTGCTCGACATGTACACCATCCGCCACTACAAGCAGGACTTCACCAACCTGACGGTGGCCATCGTGGGCGACATCCTGCACAGCCGCGTGGCCCGCTCCGACATCCACGCGCTGACCACGCTGGGCGTGCCGGAAGTGCGCGCCATCGGCCCGCACACGCTGCTGCCGGGCGGCCTGGAGCAGATGGGCGTGCGCACCTTCACCAACATGGAGGAGGGCTTGAAGGGCGTGGACGTGATCATCATGCTGCGCCTGCAGAACGAGCGCATGAGCGGCGCGCTGCTGCCGTCGGCCCAGGAATACTTCAAGAGCTACGGCCTGACGCCGGAGCGGCTGGCGCTGGCCAAGCCGGACGCCATCGTCATGCACCCGGGCCCGATGAACCGCGGGGTCGAGATCGACTCGGCCGTGGCCGACGGCCCGCAGGCCGTGATTCTGCCGCAGGTGACCTTCGGCATCGCCGTGCGGATGGCAGTGATGAGCATTTTGGCAGGAACGCAAGCATGAAATTACATATCAAGAACGGCCACCTGATCGACCCGGCCAACGGCATCGACGCCATCAACGACCTGTACATCGCCGCCGGCAAGGTGGTGGCGGTGGGCAAAGCGCCGGACGGCTTCGTGGCCGAGCGCACCATCGACGCCACCGGCCTGGTGGTGGCGCCCGGCCTGGTGGACCTGTCGGCCCGCCTGCGCGAGCCCGGCTACGAATACAAGGCCACGCTGGAATCGGAACTGCAGGCGGCCATGCAGGGCGGCGTCACCAGCCTGGTGTGCCCGCCCGACACCGACCCCGTGCTCGACGAGCCGGGTCTGGTGGAGATGCTCAAGCACCGCGCCAAGTCCCTGAACCAGGCCCACGTGCACCCGCTGGGCGCGCTGACGGTGGGCCTGAAGGGCGAGGCGTTGACCGAGATGGCCGAGCTGACGGAGTCCGGCTGCATCGGCTTCGCCCAGGCCGAGGAACCTATCCTCGACACCAACGTGCTGCTGCGCGCGCTGCAGTACGCCAACACCTTCGGCTACACCGTGTGGCTGCGCCCGCAGGACGCCCACATCGGCCGCGGCGGCATCGCCGCCAGCGGCCCGCTGGCCTCGCGCCTGGGCCTGTCGGGCGTGCCCGTGATGGCCGAGACCATCGCGCTGCACACGATCTTCGAACTGATGCGCGCCAGCGGCGCGCGCGTGCACCTGTGCCGGCTGTCGTCGGCCGCCGGCCTGGAGCTGGTGCGCGCCGCCAAGCGCGAAGGCTTGCCCGTCACCTGCGACGTGGGCGTGCACCACGTGCACCTGACGGACGCCGACATCGGCTTCTTCGATCCGAACGCGCGCGTCACGCCGCCGTTCCGCAGCCAGCGCGACCGCGACGCGATCCGCGCCGCCCTGCTCGACGGCACCATCGACGCGCTGTGCTCGGACCACACGCCGGTCGACGACGATGAAAAATTGCTGCCGTTCGGCGAAGCCTCGCCCGGCGCCACCGGCCTGGAACTGCTGCTGTCGCTGGCCCTCAAGTGGGCCGACGACTACGCGGCCGGCCAGCCCGACGGCGGCGTGCGGCCGCTGGTGCGGGCCGTGGCCAAGGTGACGGCCGACGCGGCCCGCGTGGCCGGTCTGGACTGCGGCACGCTGGGCGTGGGCAGCACGGCCGACCTGTGCCTGTTCGACCCGACGGCGCGCTGGACCGTGAACGCCAACGCCCTGGCCAGCCAGGGCAAGCACACGCCCTTCCTCGGCTACGAGCTGGCCGGCCAGGTGCAGGCGACCATCGTGGCCGGCCACGTGGCCTACCAGCGCGCGCCAGCCCGCTGACCGGATAAAACCGGGGTCAGGTCATGCGGTCATGCAACTTGCATGAATTCATGACCTGACCCCGGTTTTTGCAATTTCTTTTGATGATGCGGTGATATTTGAACATTCTGCTTGTGTTCCGCCTGGTGCGGGTGGTGCTTCATCTGCTGGCGGGCATGGCCACGTGCGCGCTGGTGTTTCCGTGGATAGGCGGCGCGGCCCGCAACGGCCATATCCGGCGCTGGTCGCGCCAGTTGCTGGCCATGTGCAATGTGACGGTGGAACTGGCGGCCGATGGCGCGCCCGTGCTGGCGCAGGCGATGGTGGTGGCCAACCATGTGTCGTGGCTCGACATCTTCGTCATCAACGCGCTCTATCCGTGCCGCTTCGTGGCCAAGGCCGAGATCCGCGCGTGGCCGCTGGCCGGCTGGCTGGCGCACCAGGCCGGCACCGTGTTCATCGCGCGCGGCAACCGGCGCGATCTGCGCCATATCTTCAAGGGGCTGGTGCACAATCTGCAGGCCGGTGAACGGGTCGCCTTCTTCCCCGAGGGCACCACGGCGGCCCAGGGCACGCTGCTGCCGTTCCACGCCAACCTGTTCGAGGCGGCCATCGACGCCAAGGTGGACGTGCAGCCGTTCGCGCTGTCCTATGGCGACGGGCGCGGCGCGACCCACCCCGCCGTCGATTTCGTGGGCGAGATGAGTTTTGTGGACAGCATGATCGCCATCCTCAAAGGGCCGCGCGTGCATGCGCGCGTGCATCCGTTGCCGGCGCTGGCCAGCGTGGGCGCCCACCGGCGCGAGCTGGCCGAGGCGGCCCACCGGGCCGTGGCCGCCGCCCTGGGCGTATCGACTACGCCGGCGGCGGGAGCAACCGGGGTCAGTGCCGACATTCATACACAGGCGCAGCCGTAGGCATACACATGCATGGATGGGGGCGTGTACGATTGTCGGCACTGCCCCCGGTAAGCGGGGCCGGTCCCCGGTGGCGTGCTGAACCTTACTTCTTGCCGCCGTGCTGCTGGTAGCACGGGCAGTCCTCTTGCAGCAGGGTGTGGTCGTCCAGGCAGATGGCCGTCAGCTGGCCGCCCCACACGCAGCCGCTGTCGAGGCCTATCAGGTGCGGCCGCCGCAGCAGGCCGAGCGCCGACCAGTGGCCGAACACGACCGTGTGGTCGGCGCTGCGCCGGCCCGGCACCTCGAACCACGGCATCAGGCCCGAGGCCGGATCGGCCGTGCCGCTTTCCTTCAGTGTGAAATCCATCACGCCGTCGGCCGTGCAGAAGCGCAGCCGCGTCATGGCGTTGATCACGCAGCGCAGGCGGTCGGCGCCGCGCAGGCCGTCGTCCCAGCGGTCGGGCTGGTTGCCGTACATCCGGGCCAGGAAGGCCGGCAGGTCGGGGCCGCGCAGCATGGCGGCCACCTCGTCGGCCAGTTCCAGCGCCTGGCGCGCGCTCCACTGCGGCAGCAGGCCGGCGTGCACCAGCAGGTGGCCCTCGGCCTGCAACATCAGCGGCCGCCGGCGCAGCCAGGCGATCAGCTCGTCGCGGTCGGACGCCTCCAGGATGGGGCGCAGCGTGTCGCTGCCGTGCTCGGGGCGGATGCCGTGGGCCACGGCCAGCAGGTGCAGGTCGTGGTTGCCCAGCACGCTGTTGACGCGGCCGTCGCTCGCTTCGCACAGCGCCTTCACGTGGCGCAGCGTGGCCAGCGAGTCGGGACCGCGGTTGATCAGGTCGCCCGCGAACAGGATGGCGGGCGATTCGGCCGCGTCCGCTTCGCGGCCGGCGATGCGGTCGAGCAGGGCCACGGTCTGTTCGTGGCAGCCTTGTAAATCGCCGATGACATAGGTTTTCATGGTGGTGTTTGGCTTATCGTTGTCGTACGGGGTCAACTATGCTGTGTTCTCGCGGCGGGCCTGTAAATTTTGCCCGGAGACCCACGAGTTTCACATAAAATCATGCTCATGACTAATGTGGTGCTCAGCACAGGATGAATCCCGATGATATTTGTGACAGGTGGCGCCGGCTTCATCGGCTCGAACTTCGTACTGGACTGGCTTGCGCAATCGGATGAGCCCGTCCTCAATTATGACAAGCTGACCTACGCGGGCAACCTCAACAACCTGGCCTCGCTCAAGCAGGACGGCCGCCACGTGTTCGTGCGCGGCGACATCTGCGACCAGGCCCAGGTGGAGGCGCTGCTGCAACAGCACCGGCCGCGCGCCATCGTGCACTTCGCGGCCGAATCGCATGTGGACCGTTCCATCCACGGCCCCGGCGCCTTCATCCAGACCAACATCAACGGCACCTTCAGCCTGCTCGAAGCGGCCCGCGCCTACTGGGGCGGCCTGGAGGGCGAGGAGAAGGCGGCGTTCCGCTTCCTGCACGTGTCGACCGACGAGGTGTACGGCACGCTGGGACCGGACGACGCGCCGTTCAGCGAGACCACGGCCTACGCGCCCAACAGCCCGTATTCCGCGTCCAAGGCCGCCTCCGACCATCTGGTGCGCTCCTACCACCACACCTATGGCCTGCCGACGCTGACCACCAATTGCTCCAACAATTACGGCCCCTACCATTTCCCGGAAAAGCTGATCCCGCTGATCATCGCCAACGCCCAGGCCGGCAAGCCGCTGCCCATCTACGGCGACGGCCTGCAGGTGCGCGACTGGCTGTATGTGAGCGACCACTGCGCCGCCATCCGCCGCGTGCTGGACGCCGGCCGCCTGGGCGAGACCTACAACGTGGGCGGCTGGAACGAGATGACCAACCTGGACGTGGTGCACACGCTGTGCGACATGCTCGACCGACTCAAGCCGCGCGCGGACGGCGCCAGCTACCGGGCCCAGATCACCTACGTCAAGGACCGTCCCGGCCACGACCGCCGCTACGCGATCGACGCGCGCAAACTGGAGCGGGAACTGGGCTGGAAGCCGGCCGAGACCTTCCAGAGCGGCATCGCCAAGACCGTGCAGTGGTACCTCGACCATCAGGACTGGGTGGCCGACGTGCAGTCCGGCAGCTATGCGAGCTGGGTGGAAACCAATTACTTCAACCGCGAAGGCGCCCAATGAGCGATCCGATCCAAAACCGTAAAGGCATCATCCTGGCCGGCGGCTCCGGCACCCGGCTCTATCCGGTCACGATGAGCGTGTCGAAGCAACTGCTGCCCATCTACGACAAGCCGATGATCTACCATCCGCTGACCACGCTGATGCTGGCCGGCATGCGCGACATCCTCATCATCTCCACGCCGCAGGACACGCCGCGCTTCCAGGACCTGCTGGGCGACGGCAGCCAGTGGGGCATCCGCCTGCAGTACGCGGTGCAGCCGTCGCCGGACGGGCTGGCGCAGGCGTTCATCATCGGCAAGGAGTTCGTCGGCGACTCGCCGTCGGCCCTGATCCTGGGCGACAACATCTACTACGGCAACGACCTGGACGCGCTGCTGCGCCACGCCGCCAGCCGCGACGAGGGCGCCACCGTGTTCGCCTACCACGTGACCGACCCCGAACGCTATGGCGTGGTCGAGTTCGATGGCCAGCGGCGCGCCGTCAGCATCGAGGAGAAGCCGCTCCAGCCCAAGTCCAACTACGCCGTCACCGGCCTGTATTTCTACGACCGCCAGGTGTGCGACATCGCGGCCAGGATCAAGCCGTCGGCGCGCGGCGAACTGGAGATCACGGACGTCAACCGGGCCTACCTGGAAGCGGGCCAGCTCGACGTCGAGGTGATGGGGCGCGGCATGGCCTGGCTCGACACCGGCACCCATGAATCGTTGCTCGACGCGTCGCAGTTCATCGCCACCATCGAACGCCGCCAGGGCTTGAAGGTGGCGTGCCCGGAGGAGATCGCCTACCGCAAGGGCTATATCGACGCGGACCAGTTGCGCCGCCTGGCCGAACCGCTGAAGAAGAACCAGTACGGCCAGTACCTGCTGCAGATCCTCGAAGACAAGGTCGTGCCACGATGAACGTCGTTACCACTCCGCTCGAAGGCTTGCTGGTGCTGGAGCCGCGCGTGTTCGGCGACGATCGCGGTTTTTTCTTTGAAAGCTTCAACGCGCGCCGCTTCGCCGAGCTGACCGGCGTGACGGCCCCGTTCGTGCAGGACAACCATTCGCGTTCGGCCCGCAACGTGCTGCGCGGCCTGCACTACCAGATCCAGCAGGCGCAGGGCAAGCTGGTGCGGGTGACGGCCGGCGCCGTGTTCGACGTTGCCGTGGACTTGCGCAAGAGCTCGCCCACCTTCGGCCAGTGGTACGGCACCGAGCTGTCGGCCGAGAACAAGCGCCAGATGTGGATCCCGGCCGGCTTCGCGCATGGCTTCGTGGTCACCAGCGAGGCCGCCGAATTCCTCTACAAGACCACCGACTACTGGGCGCCCGAGCACGAGCGCGCCATCCTGTGGAACGATCCGGCCGTCGGCATCGTGTGGCCGCTGGACGGCGAACCGCTGCTGTCGGGCAAGGACCAGGCCGGCAAGCTGCTGGCCGACGCGGAAGTCTATCCATGAAGATCCTGCTGACGGGAAGCACGGGCCAGGTCGGCTACGAGCTCGAGCGCAGCCTGCAGGGCATCGGCGAGGTGGTGGCGGTCGACCGCGGCCGCATGGATCTGGCCGACCTGGACCAGGTGCGTAGCGTGATCCGCGCCGTGCGGCCCGGCCTGATCGTCAACCCGGCCGCCTACACGGCCGTCGACAAGGCCGAGAGCGAGCCGCAACTGGCCTACCGCGTCAACGCCGAGGCGCCCGGTTTGATGGCCGAGGAAGCGAAGCTGCTGGGCGCGGCCATGGTCCACTATTCGACCGATTACGTGTTCGACGGCAGCGATCCGCTGCCGCGCGTGGAGGGCGACGCCACCGGCCCGCTTAACGTGTACGGCGCCAGCAAGCTGGCCGGCGAGCAAGCCATCGCGGCGGCCGGCATCCCCCATCTGATCTTCCGCACCAGCTGGGTGTACGGCATGCGCGGCAAGAACTTCCTGCTGACCATGTTGCGCCTGGGACGCGAGCGCGACGAGTTGCGGGTGGTGAACGACCAGCACGGCGCGCCCACGTGGAGCCGCACCATCGCCGACACGACGGCGCTGGTGCTGGCCCAGGCCGGCGCGCCCGACAGCGCGTGGTGGCAACAGCACGGCGGCATCCACCACCTGAGCAGCCAGGGTCAGACCACCTGGTACGACTTCACCCGCGCCATCCTGGAGACGGCCGGCATCGATTGCCGCGTGCTGCCGATCTCCAGCGCCGAATATCCGGTGCCGGCGCGCCGCCCGACCCATTCCGTCCTCTCGTCCGCGCGCCTGATGGCGCATTGCCGCCTGCCGCAATGGCAGGAGGCGTTGCGGCTGTGCCTGCAACAATGACGGCCATGTAGCCAGATGTAAGCGGCGGCCCCCTGCCGGCCGCCGCTTGCTAGAATTCCGGGCGTCGCAGGTAATCCGGTACAATCGTCGATTGGCGAGCTGATAACAGCCGGATCAGCGGGCGCGTGGCCCCGTTGATATTTTCGTACGAATAAAAAAAATTAATGTTCTCCTTTTTACTGAGCTTCATCGCGTCCACGCTGTTGACTCTGCTGGTCATTAAAGAGGCCCGGTTGCACGGGCCGGCCCTCGATGCCGATTTCGACGGCGTGCAGAAGGTCCACGCGCATACGGTGGCCCGCATCGGCGGCCTGCCCATTTTCGTGGCCGTGGCGCTCAGTTCCTGCATCTCCATCTGGCGCGTGCCCGTCATGGGCAACTGGCTGCTGGCGCTGCTCGGTTGCTCGGCCGTGGCCTTCGCCGGCGGCATCGCGGAGGACTACACGGGCCGCGTGAGCGCCGCGCGGCGCCTGGTGCTGACCATGGCGGCCGCCCTGATGGGCTATTTCCTGCTCGACGCGCGCATCGACCGCATCGACTGGGCCTATTTCGCCGCCTGGCCCTTGCCCTACATGTGGCTGACCCTGCCGCTGACGATCCTGGCCGTGGCCGGCATCGCCAACGCCGTCAACATCATCGACGGCTTCAACGGCCTGGCCAGCGTGGTCACCATCTGCATGCTGCTGTCGCTTGGCTACGTGGCGCTGCAGGTCAACGACATGTTCGTGCTGGTGGCGGCGCTGATGGTGGCCGGCGCCACGGCCGGTTTCCTGGTGTGGAATTATCCGGTCGGCCTGATCTTCCTCGGTGACGGCGGCGCCTATTTCATCGGTTTCATGCTGGGGGAGCTGGCCCTGCTGCTGGTGATGCGCAATCCGCAGGTGTCGACCTGGTACGCGGCCCTGCTGCTGATCTATCCGGCGTTTGAAACCCTGTTCTCGGCCTACCGCCGCCTGTTCGTCCGCGGCAAGTCGCCGACCATGCCCGATGGCATCCATTTGCACAGCCTGATCTTCCGCCGCATCGTGCAATGGGCCGTGGGGCGCAAGGAGGCGCGCGCGCTGATGCGCCGCAATTCGCTCACATCGCCTTACCTGTGGCTGTTCTCGCTGATGGCCGTGGTGCCGGCCACGATCTTCTGGCGTTACACCTGGGTGTTGATGTGTTTCTGCATCCTGTTCGTCACCAGCTACATCTGGATTTACGTGCGCATCGTGCGCTTCAAGGCGCCGCGCTGGATGATACGGCATAAGAAGCACTAGCTCCCGTCCCGGCTGCGGTATCATGTCGGCCTTGCCGGCCCCCTCTAACCACGCATACCCACACTATGGTTTCCCTGTCAAAAACGATTTTCAAAGCTTACGATATCCGCGGCATCATCGGTAAAACCCTGGATGCGGGCGTGGCCCGCCAGATCGGCCAGGCCTTCGGCCAGGCCGCGCTGGCCAAGGGCGAGCGCGCGGTGGTGATCGGGCGCGACGGGCGCCTGTCCGGCCCGGAACTGGCGGCCGCGCTGGCCCAGGGCCTGCAGGCGGCCGGGGTGGACGTGATCGACCTGGGCGTGGTGGCCACCCCGATGGTGTATTTCGGCACCCACGCGCTCGACGCGCGCTCGGGCATCATGGTCACGGGCAGCCACAATCCGCCCGACTACAACGGCTTCAAGATGGTGCTGGCCGGCGAGGCCATCCACGGCGAGGCCATCACCTCGCTGTACCAGCGCATCGTCGACCATGACGGCGCCAGCGCCGCCACGCCGGGCAGCTACCGCACCCACGACATCCGCGCCGCCTACCTGGAGCGCATCATCGGCGACGTCAAGCTGGCGCGCCCGATCAAGATCGCCGTCGACTGCGGCAACGGCGTGGCCGGCGCGTTCGCGGGCGACCTGTATCGCGGCATGGGCTGCGAAGTGATCGAACTGTTCTGCGAGGTGGACGGCAACTTCCCCAACCACCATCCCGACCCGGCCCACCCGGAGAACCTGCAGGACCTGATCCGCTGCCTGCGGGAGACGGACGCCGAGATCGGCCTGGCCTTCGACGGCGACGGCGACCGCCTGGGCGTGGTCACCAAGGACGGCCAGATCATCTATCCGGACCGCCAGATGATGCTGTTCGCGGCCGACGTGCTGACCCGCCATCCGGGCCAGCAGATCCTGTTCGACGTCAAATGCACGCGCCACCTGGCGCCGTTCATCGCCAAGAGCGGCGGCCAGCCGCTGATGTACAAGACCGGCCACTCGCTGGTGAAAGCCAAGCTGCGCGAGACGGGCGCCCCGCTGGGCGGCGAAATGAGCGGCCACATCTTCTTCAAGGACCGCTGGTACGGTTTCGACGACGGCCTGTACGCCGGCGCGCGCCTGCTGGAGATCCTGACCCGCGAGGCCGATCCGTCGGCCCTGCTGAACTCCCTGCCGCAGTCCGACAGCACGCCCGAACTGCACCTGGAACTGAAGGAGGGCGAGAACGTGGCGCTGATGGACAAGCTGCGCAGCGACGCCGTGTTCCCCGGCCACGAGCAGATCATCACCATCGACGGCCTGCGCGTGGAATACGCGGACGGCTTCGGCCTGGCCCGCTCGTCCAACACCACGCCCGTGATCGTGATGCGCTTCGAGGCGGAGACGCCGGACGCGCTGGTGCGCATCCAGGGCCAGTTCAAGAGCGTGATCCTGGCCGCCAAGCCGGACGCGGTCCTGCCGTTCTGACGTGGTGGGCGCGCAAGCGGGCGGCAAGCGGCCGCTGAACATCCTGCTGGTGCGCGTCTCGTCGCTGGGCGACGTGCTGCACAACCTGCCGATGGTGGCCGACATCGCGCGCCACTACCCGGACGCCAACATCGACTGGGTGGTGGAGGAGGGCTATGTGAGCCTGGTGCGGCTCAACGCCCGCGTGCGCACCATCATCCCGTTCGCGCTGCGGCGCTGGCGCAAGAGCCTGGGCAAGCCCGAGACGCGGGCCGAGCTCCGCGCCTTCTTCCGCACGCTGCGCCAGCAACAGTACGACTACGTGTTCGACACCCAGGGCCTGCTCAAGACCGGCATCATCATGGGCGCGGCGCGCATCGTCAAAGGCGGCCACAAGGTCGGCCTGGCCAACGGCAGCGAAGGCTCCGGCTACGAGGGCATCTCGCGCTGGTTCCACACCGACAGCATTCCGACCGACCCGCGCACCCATGCCGTGGCGCGCGGCCGCATCGTGGCCGGCGCCGCCCTCGGCTACCCGGTCGACACGCCGGCCGACTTCGGCCTGCCGGCCGTCTCGCCCGACGAAGCGAAGCCGGACTGGATGCCGGCCACGCCGTACGCCGTCTACTTCCACGGCACCGCGCGCGACGCCAAGAAATGGGCGCCGCAGAACTGGATAGAACTGGGCCGCCAGCTGGCGCCCATGCCCATCCTGCTGCCGTGGGGTTCGGACAAGGAGAAGGCGGAAGCGGAACACCTGGCCGCCGGCCTGCCCAACGCGCGCGTGCTGCCCAAGCTGTCGATGGCCGACGCCACGCTGCTGGCGCGCCACGCGGCGCTGGCGATCGGCGTCGACACGGGCCTGACCCACATCGCCGCCGCCTTCACGGTGCCGACGGTGGAAATCTATGCCGATTCGCCGCGCTGGAAGACCGAGGGTAACTGGTCGCCCCGGATCATCAACCTGGGCGACCGTGGCGCGCCGCCATCGGTGGCCGAGGTGCTGGCCGCCGCCCGCACGCTGCTGGCCTGACCATGCGTATTTTCTATGCCGTGATGTGGACGCTGGCGCTGCCGCTGGTGCTGCTGCGCCTGTGGCTGCGGGGCCGCAAGGAGCCGGGCTACCGCCAGCACTGGGGCGAGCGGCTGGGCTTCTACGGCGCCCGCCAGGGGAACGCGCCGCTGTCGATCTGGGTGCACGCCGTCTCGGTCGGCGAAACGCGCGCGGCCGAACCGCTGGTCGATGCGCTGCTGGCGCGGTATCCGTCCAGCCGCATCGTGCTGACCCACATGACCCCGACCGGCCGCGCCACCGGCAAGGCGCTGTTCGCCAAACATGGCGCGCGGCTGGTGCAATCGTATCTGCCCTACGACACGGCCGCCATGGTGCGCCGTTTCATCCGCCATTTCGAGCCGCGCATCTGCATCCTGATGGAGACGGAAGTGTGGCCCAACCTGATCGGCCAGTGCGTGCGCGCGCAGGTGCCGGTGGTGCTGGCCAATGCCCGCCTGTCGGAACGGTCGCTGCGCAAGGCTTCGCGCTTCGGCAGCCTGCTGGTGGACGCCGCGCGCGGCATCTCGCTGGTGGCGGCGCAGACCGAGGCCGACGCGGCCCGTGTGCGCGCGCTGGGCGTGGCCAACGTGGCCGTCACGGGCAGCATCAAATTCGACGTGGTGGTGCCGCAGGCGGCGCTGGACACGGGGGCCGCCCTGCGCGCCCACATCGGCGCGCGTCCCGTGCTGCTGTGCGCGAGCACGCGCGAGGGCGAGGAAGTGCTGATCCTCGACGCGTTCCAGCAGGCGCGCGCCGCGCTGCCGGCCGACGTGCTGCTGCTGCTGGTGCCACGCCATCCGCAGCGCTTCGATGAAGTGGACAAGCTGGTCGCCGAGCGCGGCCTGCAAGTGCAACGGCGCAGCCGTCTGCAACTGGGCGGGAACGACGGCCTGCCGGCCTCGGTGGACGTGCTGCTGGGCGACTCGATGGGCGAGATGTTCGCCTATTACGCGGCGTGCGACTGCGCGTTCGTGGGCGGCAGCCTGCTGCCGCTGGGCGGCCAGAACCTGATCGAGCCGGCCGCGCTGGGCAAGCCCGTGCTGATCGGACCGCATACCTTCAATTTCGCGCTGGTGACGGAAGACGCGCTGGCCGCAGGCGGCGCCGCGCGCGTGGCCGACGCGGCCGAGCTGATGGCGCAGGCGGCCCGCCTGCTGGCCGACCGCGCCGCCCGCGACACCATGGGCGCCCACGCGCTGGCCTTCGCCAACCAGCACCGCGGCGCCACGGCCCGCACGCTGGCGCTGCTGCCAGCAATACGTCACGTTTAGTCGCTGGCGGTTCTTTCGTCCCGCGATAATCGCCTGGCATCGCGTGGTACCCTTGATGCGGATCGGGGGCCGGTCGAGGCTTCTTGATATACTTGAAGCCTTGTGACGATCGCCCTTCTGAAGCTGTATGGACACCGGATCCCAGCCAATTGTTCAACGGACACTGATTGCCCTGTTGGCCGCCAAGCGGAGTCAACGGGTGCATGCCTGCGCCGGCAAGAGTGGGTGGCGCATCGTCATACGGAACGGGAAAACCGATTTGGTCCTGGTCGATGAGAATGACGCTGTCCGAATATTTCCAACCTTACAGGACTTACAGGACTACCTCCATTCCATCGCGGTCCCGTTCTTTTTGACTGACCTCAGCGCACTTGATGTGTCCGCCAATGATCCAGAGACCTTGGACAGAATGCGTGAGGCGCGAGAAGTAGTTGAACGCGATAAATGGATGCGACAGCAAGTGCAAGAGGCACTCGACGATCCCGGCCCAAGCATCCCCAATTCTGAAGTTAAGGAACGTTCGGCCGCCCGGCGCGCCGAGTTGATGGCGAGGCTGACAAAAGAGGCATCATGATCGCCAGTTGGCGTCCACGCGCTGAGCGCGACTTGGACGGACTGATCCGGTATATAGCTCTGCACAATATTCAAGCGGCATTGGAACTCGACATGGAGATCGAGCAAACTGTCGCGCTATTGGAAAAGTATCCTTATTTGGGGCATCGCCGGAATGAAGGTGAGATACTGGAGTTTCTCGTAACGCGCAACGTCAGACTGCTTTATCGGATTCGTCCAAGGTTGAACATGATTGAAATCATTCGCGTGGTTCACACGCGCCGAAACTATCCCTAGCGCTTGGAATTCGTTCCAAAAAAACATGGTGGCATTATGGCGCCCTGCCGTGCAAACACACAGCTTTCGGCGCCATGCCTGGCCATGGTCATGGTCATGGTCATTTTTGAACTAATTTCTTACCCGAACAACACCGGCAACTCCTGCGCGCGCTTGCGCAGCAGGTTGCGCGCCTCCTCGTATTCCGGGTAGATCAAGCCCACCGTGTTCCAGAACCGCGCGCTGTGGTTCATCTCCAGCAGGTGCGACAGTTCGTGCGCCACCACATAGTCGATCAGCGGCAGCGAGAAGTGGATCAGCTTCCAGTTCAGCCGTATCTTGCGCTCCACCGTGCATGAGCCCCAGCGCGTGCCGGCCGAGGACAGCGCGAACGAGTGGTAGCGCACCCCCAGCCGGGCCGCGTACAGGTCCAGCCGCTGTTCGAACAACAACTTGGCTTCCTGCTGCATCCACGCCTTCACCCGTTCCTTGAGCAGCAGTTCGGTGGCGCCCGGGACCAGCACCATGGCCAGCTCGCGCGTGGCCGGGTTGTAGCTGCTGCGGTTGCGCCCCCCCACCAGCAGGCGCAGCGTGACGTCGCCGCCCAGGTAGGGCAGCTGGGCGCCGTCCACCCATTCGATCGGCGGCTTTTCCAGGCGCGCGGCGCGCCGTTCGCGCCGTTCGTGCAGCTTGCTCAGTATCCAGTGCTGCTTGGTGCGGATGGCGTTGTCGATCTCGGTGATGGAGATGCGCTTGGGCGCCGTCACGCGCAGGCCGTCGTCGTCGATCATGAAGCCGATCGAGCGGCGGGTGGAGCGGCGCAGCGTGTATTCGAGCACGAACTGGCCGACCAGCAGCTGGCGCTTGGGGGGCGGTTCGGATGGAGGTGGCGCGGGCGGCCGGACGGGGATGGCGGTGGGCGATGCGGTGGGTGTGATGGTGACAGGCGGCGTCCATGGCGGTGCGCCGGTGCGCGCGGGCGGGCTGGCCGTCTCCGGCGTGCGCAGCAGATTGGCGCTGTGGGGCGTGGTAGCCGGCGAGGTGGCCTGTGAAGCAGCCTCCTGCCCGAACAGGTCCAGCTGCTGGCGCGCCGGGTCCGACGCCGCGTCCTGCGGCGCCGGTTTGACGGCGGTGGCCAGGTCGTCTAGCCAGCGCTGTAGGCGTGGGGCGAAATGACGCGCATTTCTGATTCTATCCAATTTTCCACCTGTTGCATCATGCTGTCCGGCGTCTGTCCCTCCGGCGAGATCGGCTTGCCGATCGATACCGTGATCAGGCCCGGACGTTTGATAAACGAGTTCTTGGGCCAGCACTCGCCGGAGTTGTGCGCGATCGGCACCACCACGGCGCCGGTCGCGATGGCCAGGCGCGTACCGCCGCTCTTGTACTTGCCCGTCTGGCCGACCGGGATGCGGGTCCCCTCGGGGAACATGATAATCCATTGGCCGTCCTTCAGGCGGCGTTTACCATGCCTTACCACATCCTTGAACGCGTTCTTGCCCTTCTTGCGGTCGATGGGGATCATGCGCAGCAGCGCCATGGCCCAGCCGAAGAACGGGATGTAGAGGATCTCCTTCTTGAACACGAACACCAGCGGGCGCGGCATGTTCGGCAGCAGGAAGATGGTCTCCCATGCCGACTGGTGCTTCGACAGCACCACGGCCGGCGCGTCCGGGAAATTCTCGGCGCCCTTGACCTGGTAGCGGATGCCGCAGATCACCTTGGCGCACCAGATCATGAACACGTTCCAGCGCGCCGTGACCCAGAAGCGTTTGTTGTAGGGCAGGGGCGCGACCAGGAAGCAGACGCAGGCCCAGACGATGGTCGAAACGACCATGATGGTCATGAACAGCAAAGAACGCAGGAACAAAACGGTATTACGCAATGCGGTCTCCAGAACTCGAAACTTGGATGGATGTGGTGATGATCAGTCGGCGGCCGGCGCGCTGGCCGATGCCGTCTTGAGCAGGTGGCTGACGGTGCTCGCCAGGTCGGGGAACACCAGGGTGCCGGGCGGCAGGCCGCCCGTGCCGTGGGTCTTCTCGCCCTTGCCGGTCAAGACCAGGAACGGCACGCAGCCGCGTTCGTAGCCGGCCTGCAGGTCGCGCAGCGAGTCGCCCACGGTCGGCACGCCCTTCAGGCTCACCTGGTAGCGCTTGGCGATTTCGTCGAACATGCCGGGCTTGGGCTTGCGGCAGTCGCAGCTGTCGGCCGCCGCGTGCGGGCAGAAGAACACGGCGTCGATGGTGGCGCCCACCTGCTGCGCCAGCATGTGCATCTTCTGGTGGATGGCGTTGAGCACCGTCATGTCGAAGTACTCGCGCGCGATGCCCGACTGGTTCGACGCCACCACCACCCGGTAGCCGGCCTGGTTCAGGCGGGCGATCGCTTCCAGCGAACCGGGGATGGCGTGCCACTCGGCCGGCGACTTGATGAAGTCCGGCGAGTCATGGTTGATCACGCCGTCGCGGTCGAGGATGATCAGTTTGAGTGCCGGGCTTCCCATTTACGCCGCCAGCTTGGAAATGTCGGCCACGCGGTTCATCATGCCGTGCAGTGACGACAGCAGGGCCAGACGGTTGTTGCGCAGGGCGACATCGTCGGCCATCACCATCACGTCGTTGAAGAAGGCGTCCACGTCGTCGCGCAGCTGGGCCAGCGTCTTGAGCGTGCCGGCGAAGTCGCCGCGCGCGAACGCCGCGTCCACGTCGGGCTGCACGCGGGTGACGGCGGCGGCCAGGTTCTTCTCGGCCGTGTCCTGCAGCAGGGCGGGGTTGACGCCCGCGTTGCCGCTTTGCGCCAGCGCCTCCTCGTTCTTCTTCAGGATGTTGGTGATGCGCTTGTTGGCGGCGGCCAGCGAGGCGCTCTCCGGCAGCGCGGCGAAGGCCTGCACGGCCTCCAGGCGCTGCACGATGTCGTCCAGGCGGTCCGGGTTCTGGGCCACCACGGCCTCGATCTCGTTG
The DNA here is from genome assembly GCF_058801745.1 of Rugamonas sp. GW822-FHT03B10. Taxonomy (NCBI): domain Bacteria; kingdom Pseudomonadati; phylum Pseudomonadota; class Betaproteobacteria; order Burkholderiales; family Oxalobacteraceae; genus Rugamonas; species Rugamonas sp. GW822-FHT03B10. The sequence continues at coordinate 182,580 of NZ_JBXANP010000002.1, forward strand.
GGCGAGAAGCCGCGCTCGCGCAGCATGCCGCGCAGGCGGTCGAGCATGAAGGCCGTCACCTCGGCGGCCGGGTTCTTGAAGCCGGGGACGGCCACGAATTCGGCGGCGGCGTCGGCCAGCATGGCGCTGATGGCCAGCGGCAGGCGCTTCTCCACCAGCATGCGCAGCACGCCCAGCGCGTGGCGGCGCAGCGCGAACGGGTCCTTGTCGCCGGTCGGCTGCAGGCCGATGGCCCAGATGCCGACCAGGGTTTCGAGCTTGTCGGCCAGCGCCACGGCGGTGCCGGTGGCGGTGGTGGGCAGGGCGTCGCCGGCGAAGCGCGGCTGGTAGTGCTCGGAGGCGGCCAGCGCCACTTCCTCGTGCTCGCCGTCGTGGCGCGCGTAGTAGGTGCCCATGATGCCTTGCAGCTCAGGGAACTCGCCCACCATGTCGGTCAGCAGGTCGGCCTTGGCCAGCAGGGCGCCACGGGTGGCCAGCTGGACGTCGGCGCCCAGCGCGCGGGCGATGGCGGCGGCCAGCGCGGTGACGCGCTCGCTGCGCTCGGCCTGGGTGCCCAGCTTGTTGTGGTAGACCACGTTCTTCAGCAGCGGCAGGCGCGAGCCGAGCGTCTTCTTCTTGTCCTGCTCGAAGAAGAACTTGGCGTCCGACAGGCGCGGGCGCACCACGCGCTCGTTGCCGCCAACGATGGCGTCCGGCGTGGCGGTGGCGATGTTGGAGACGATCAGGAAGCGCGAACGCAGCTTGCCTTGCGCGTCCGTCAGCGCGAAATATTTCTGGTTGGTCTGCATGGTCAGGATCAGGCATTCCTGCGGCACGGCCAGGAACTGTTCCTCGAAATGGCACTCGTAGACCACCGGCCATTCGACCAGCGCCGTCACTTCGTCCAGCAGCGCCTCGGGCATCAGCACCTGGTCGGCGCCGGCCTTGGCCAGCAGGGCCGCGCGGATCTGTTCCTTGCGCGCGTCGAAGCCGGCGATCACTTTGCCCTGTTCGGCCAGGGTGGCGGCGTAGCTGTCGGCGTTGGCGATGGTGATGCTGCGGCTGCCGTCGGCCATCAGGAAGCGGTGGCCCAGCGTGGTGTTGGAGGCCGTCAGGCCCAGCAGCGTGAGCGGCACGACGGTCGCGCCGTGCAGCGCAATCAGGCTGTGGGCCGGGCGCACGAAGTTGACGGTGGCGCCGTCCGGGCGCTGGTAGCTCATCAGCTTGGGGATCGGCAGCTTGGCGGCCGATTCCTCCAGCGCGGCCTGCAGGCCGGCCTGCAGCGCGCTGCCGGTGGCGGTGTAGGTGTAGAAGAAGCTTTCAGCCTTGCCGTCCTGGGCCCGCTCCAGCTGGTCCACGGTCAGGTCGGGGAAGCCCAGCGCGGCCAGTTTCTTGGCCAGCGGCGCCGTGCCGTTGCCGTTGGCGTCCAGCGCCACGCTCACGGGCAGCACTTTTTCGCGGATCGATTTATCGGGCGAGGTGGCGCGCACGCCGGTGATGGAAACGGCCAGCCGACGCGGCGTGGCATAGGTGGTGGCGACGCTGTCGGCTTCCAGGAAGTCGCGCGATTTGAGGCCGTTGACGATGCCGGCGGCGAAGGCGGCGCCCAGCTTGGCCAGCGCCTTGGGCGGCAGTTCTTCGGTCAGCAGTTCGATTAAGAGAGTCTGGTTCATATCGTTTCTATTCTGGTTCGGCTCAGGCGGCGGTGGCGGAGGCGGGCAGCATGGGGAAGCCCAGGCGCTCACGCGAGTCGTAGTAGGCTTGCGCCACCAGGCGCGACAGCGTGCGCACGCGGCCGATGTAGGCGGCGCGTTCGGTCACGGAAATGGCGCCGCGCGCGTCCAGCATGTTGAAGCTGTGCGAAGCCTTCATGATCTGCTCGTAGGCCGGCAGCGTCAGTTGCAGTTCGATCAGGCGCTTGGCTTCCGACTCGTGGTTGGCGAATTGGGCGAACAGCAGTTCCGTGTTGGCGTGCTCGAAGTTGTAGGTCGATTGCTCGACCTCGTTCTGGTGGAACACGTCGCCGTAGGTGAGCTTCTTGGTCACGCCGTTCTCTTGCCACTCGGTCCAGACCAGGTCGTAGACGTTCTCCACGCCCTGCAGATACATGGCCAGGCGCTCGATGCCGTAGGTGATCTCGCCCAGCACGGGCTTGCAATCGAGGCCGCCCACTTGCTGGAAGTAGGTGAACTGGGTCACCTCCATGCCGTTCAGCCACACTTCCCAGCCCAGGCCCCAGGCGCCCAGGGTCGGGCTTTCCCAGTCATCCTCGACGAAACGCACGTCGTTCTGCTTCAGGTCCAGGCCCAGCGCTTCGAGCGAACCGAGGTACAGGTCGAGGATGTTTTCCGGCGCCGGCTTGAGCACCACCTGGTACTGGTAGTAGTGCTGCAGGCGGTTCGGGTTCTCGCCGTAGCGGCCATCCTTGGGGCGGCGCGATGGCTGCACATAGGCCGCGCGCCATGGCTCGGGGCCGATCGCGCGCAGGAACGTCCCGGTGTGGAAGGTGCCGGCACCCACTTCCATGTCGTAGGGCTGGAGCAGGGCGCAGCCTTGCTTGTCCCAGTAGGTTTGCAAGGTCAGGATAATTTGTTGAAATGTGAGCATCGTGTTTGGTCGGTGGCGCGCAGCGGGGCGCAACGGTTGCAGTTTCGCTAAAGCGGCTAATTTTAGCGGGTTTTGGGGGCAGCTGTAGAGATTAGGGCGCTGGTTGGCCTACTTTAGGCTGATTTTTTGCCGAATTTGTCACGCGCCGCCCCCACAGCCAGGCGCCCGCCAGGGCCAGCGTCCACAGCGCCAGCGCCAGCTTGTTGCCCCACAGGATGTAGGGCGTGCTGCCGGCCATGCCCTGCACGGTGGCGGCCAGCGTGCCGGTGGTGTTGGGTGCCAGCCGCGCCACCACGTTGCCACGCCCGTCGATGACGGCCGTGGCGCCGGTGTTGGTGGCGCGCAGCATGGGACGGCCCGTCTCCAGCGTGCGCATCTGCGAAATCTGCAGGTGCTGCGGGATGGCGATGGTGTCGCCGAACCAGGCCAGGTTCGATTCGTTGAGCAGCAGCGTGGCCGGCTCCTGGCCGCCGGCCGGGTGGTGCAGTTGGGCCGCGATCTCCTCGCCGAACAAGTCCTCGTAGCAGATGTTGGGCAGCACGCGCTGGTCCTTGACGATGAACGCCGGCTGGATGGCCGGACCGCGGGTCTGGTCGCCCAGCGGAATGTTCATCAGATCGACGAACCAGCGGAAACCGAGCGGGATGAATTCGCCGTACGGGACCAGGTGGTGCTTGTCGTAGCGGTAGTAGGCGGCGTTGGGCACGGGCGTCATGCCCAGCACGCTGTTGAAGTAGGCGGTCTGGCTGTCTGCCATGGGGATGCCCAGCGCCAGGCTGCTGCCGGTGCGCTGCAGGAACAGGCTGATGGCGGGCAGGTAGTCGGGCGGCAGCTGCTGCGGCAGCATCACGACCGCCGTCTCCGGCGTGGCGATCAGGTCGGCCGGGGCGGCCATGATGGCGTCGCGGTATTGCGTGAGCGCGGCCAGCACGTGGGCGCCGTTGAATTTCTCGTCCTGCGGCACGTTGCCCTGGATCAGGCGCACCGAGAGCGGTTTGCCTTGCGCGTAGGTCCAGTGCAGTTGGGTGAGCGCGCCGCCGCCGGCCAGGATGGCCGCCACCAGCGCCAGCGCGCGCCAGCGGCTGCGGTGCATCAGCAGCAGCAGGGCGCCCGCGCACACGGCGGCCAGCCAGCCCAGGCCGTACACGCCGACCACCGGCGCATAGCCGGCCAGCGGGCCGTGGTTGTGGGCGTAGCCGGCCGACAGCCACGGGAAGCCCGTGAACAGCCAGCCGCGCAGCCATTCGCACAGCGACCACATGGCCGGCAGCAGCAGCAGGTTGGAAGCGGGCAGCGGCAGCGTCCAGCGCTGGCGCAGCCACGAGGCGCCGGCCATGGCCAGCGCCACGTAGGCGCCCATGCCCCAAGCCAGCAGCGCCACGGCGGCGGCGGCCAGCGGCGCGGGCATGCCGCCGTAGGTGTGCAGCGACACGTACAGCCACCAGACCCCGGCCGCCGTCCAGCCGAAGCCGTAGGCCCAGCCGATCAGGGCGCCGCCCTTGACGCTGGAACTGCGCAGCACCTGGTAGAACAGGATGGCCAGGCTGATGATTTCGAGCGGCCACCAGCCGAACGGGGCGAACGCGAACACGGCGCCCGCGCCGGCGGCGGCCGTGATGGTCATCCGGCCGCGGGTGCTGCGCTGGGGTTTGGGTGGGGCGTTGGGATCGGTGCGGCGAAAACGCATGTTACGCGTCTTGCTCCGGCGTGGCCGGCAGTTTTTCCACCAGCAGCACGTGGATCTGGCGCGCGTCGGCGCGCAGCACCTCGAAGCGCAGGCCGTCCAGGTCGAACACGTCGCCCTTGTGCGGCATGCGGGCCAGGTGCTTGGCCACCAGGCCGCCGATGGTGTCGACGTCGTCGTCGGGCAGGGCGGTGTCGAGTGCCTCGTTGAACTGGGTGATCTCGGTCAGCGCCTTGATGCGCCAGCGCGGGCCGAACTGGCCTTCCTTGATCGACAGGATGTTGTCCTCTTCCTCGTCGAAATCGTATTCGTCCTCGATGTCGCCGACGATCTGCTCCAGCACGTCCTCGATGGTGATCAGGCCGGCCACGCCGCTGTATTCGTCCACCACGATCGCCATGTGGTTGTGGTTGGCGCGGAAGTCGCGCAGCAGCACATTGAGGCGCTTCGATTCGGGGATGAAGATGGCCGGGCGCAACATGTCGCGCACGTCGAACGATTCCTCGGCGTAGTAGCGCAGCAGGTCCTTGGCCAGCAGGATGCCGATCACCTTGTCGCGCTCGCCCTCGATGGCGGGGAAGCGCGAGTGGGCCGTCTGCAGCACGGCCGGCATCCATTCCTCGATGGGTTTGGAGATGTCGATCACGTCCATCTGGGAACGGGGGATCATGATGTCGCGCGCCGACAGGTCCGACACCTGGAACACGCCTTCGATCATCGACAGGGCGTCGGCGTCGATCAGGTTGCGTTCGTGGGCGTCATGCAGGACGTCGAGCAGTTCCGCGCGGTTCTCGGGCTCGGGGGAGATGAGGGCGGTCAGGCGTTCAAACAGTGACCGATGGGGCTTGGCGTCAGACTTGACGCCACTAGAGTGCTCTTGCATAGGAGGCGTGAGCCGTTGTTTCGAAGGGATATAGGATACACCAAACGGACCGGCGGGGCCGATTTTGCCATTTTGGCACGGCCCGCGCCGGCTTATTCCGCGTAGGGATCGGCCACGCCCAGCCTGGCCAGGATGGCCGTTTCCAGCCCCTCCATCTCGGCCGCTTCCTCGTCGTCCAGGTGGTCGTAACCCTGGGCGTGCAGCACGCCGTGCACGATCAGGTGGGCCGTGTGCTGCTCCACCGTCTTCTTCTGCTCGGCCGCCTCGCGTTCCAGCACGTCCGTGCACAGGATGATGTCGGCCTGGGTCGGCGCGTCGTCGGGCAGATCCTCCTCGCCCTCGTTGTAGGCGAAGGTCAGCACGTTGGTCGCGTAGTCCTTGCCCCGGTAGTCGCGGTTCAGGGCGCGGCCCTCCTCGGCGTCGACGAAGCGGATGGTCAGTTCGGCCGGCGCCAGCAGTGCGGCCTGGACCCAGCGCCGCACTTTGGGACGGGTGATGCTCTCTTGCAGACGGGGATCGGGATATTGCACCGACAGGCTCAGTTTATTTTTTTCGGACATTTTTAATGGCGGTGGCTTTGAGTAAGGGGGCGATTTCGGCGTGGTGCGCGTGCGCCGTCTCGTAGGCGTCGACGATGCGCGCCACCAGCGGATGGCGCACCACGTCCTCGCTGGTGAACTGGGTGAAGGCGATGCCGCGCACATCCTTGAGCACCTGCACCGCGTCCACCAGGCCGCTCTTGAGGGTCTTGTGCAGGTCGACCTGGGTCACGTCGCCAGTGACCACGGCCTTGCTGCCGAAGCCGATGCGGGTCAGGAACATCTTCATCTGCTCGACCGTGGTGTTCTGGGCCTCGTCCAGGATCACGAAGGCGTGATTCAGGGTGCGGCCGCGCATGTAGGCCAGCGGGGCGATCTCGATCACCTGTTTTTCGAACATCTTCTGCGTGCGGTCAAAGCCCAGCAGGTCGTACAGCGCGTCGTACAGCGGGCGCAGGTAGGGATCGACCTTCTGCGTCAGGTCGCCGGGCAGGAAGCCCAGCCGCTCGCCGGCCTCGACGGCGGGACGGGTCAGGATGATGCGCTTGACGGCGTCGCGTTCGAGCGCGTCCACGGCGCAGGCCACGGCCAGGTAGGTCTTGCCGGTGCCGGCCGGGCCGATGCCGAAGCTGATGTCGTGTTCGAGGATGTTGCGCAGGTAGCGAATCTGGTGCGGCGTGCGCCCGCGCAGGTCGCTGCGGCGCGTCTTGAGCACGGGGCTGGCGATGTCCGGTTCCACGAACGGCGCCTCCGGATGCTCCTCCACCACACCGGCCAGGCCGGCCCGTTGCTCGACCAGGGCCAGCTGCACCTCCTCGATCGGCACCACCTTGTTGGCGACGGCGTAGAACTGTTCGAGGATCTGCACGGCCCGTTCGGCGTTGCTGCCGCTGACGATGAACTTCTCGCCGCGGCGGAAGATGGTGACGTCCAGCGCGGCCGAGATCTGGCGCAGGTTCTCGTCGAGCGGGCCGCACAGGTGGGCCAGCCGGACGTTATCGAGCGGCTCGGGGATGAAGTAGAAGGGCTGGACGGGGGTCTTGGTTTTCAATGGATCGCTTCGTCGTGTGGCGGGATGGCGGACCGGGCCGGGAGGCGCGCCGGGCATACAGGCGCTAGTTTACAGTAAATCACGGCGCGCATCGCAGCCCGCGCGGTCAATCCTTCTGTCAACTTTCGTGCGCCGCAATTTTGCTTTGTGTGATGAAATGGCCATGTTGCTAAGTTTTCCGGCCGATGGTTGAGGTCAAACAATCTTCGCGCCCCCCCGGGCGGCTGGAATGCTGGAGTTTGGGCATAAGATATTGCATGAAAGGCAAGCAGTCTGACGCCTTCGGAACTTGCGGTTCGCTAAGCGTGCCTTAAGTTCGTAGCAGCACCATTTCATCATCATCACAGACGAGGAACATCATGGCACACCACGCTCTCGCTTCCCAGGAAAGCTACAACCCCAACCATCTGCTCGACATTTTGCTGGGCAAGATGCAGTTGAAGAACGACGCCGCATTGTCGCGCCTGCTTGAAGTGGCGCCGCCCGTCATCAGCAAGATCCGCCACCACCGGCTGCCGGTGGGCGCCTCGCTGCTGATCCGCATGCACGAGGTGACGGGCATGAGCATCCGCGACCTGCGCGACTTGATGGGCGACCGCCGCACCAAGTACCGTTTGTCCGACGCCCAGGGCCGCCCCAAGCCGGAAGACCGCGGCGACCGCCCGGTGACCACCAGCGGCTACGCGCGCCACTGATGGCGCCGCCCCTGCCTGCCGCGCCCGACCGGCGCCGGCGGGCCTGAGGCGGTCCGTGCGCGCCGATCCGGCGCCAGCGCGCCGTCGCGCCAACTCATTCCACGCCACAGCCGGCCATCACGCCGCCGGCCACGTTGGCATCAGTTCAGCAGCACCATCGCGATCTCCCCGAACTGCAGCTCCGTCTCGCGGAACAGCTGCAGGCACGTCTCCTCATTCAGGGCCAGCGCCGTCCAGGCCACGGTCGACACGGGCGGCACCAGGCCGTCCGGCATCTGCGCCAGGTCCAGCGCGTGCACCATGGCGTCGGCCACGTGGATGATGGCGGCCAGGAAGCCGGCGCCCGGCGTCTCCGGGTCGTGGTGGCCGCCGATGGCGAGGCGCATGGTGTCCGAGAAATTCCAGTGTTCGGCCAGCGCCATGCCGGCGTCCACGTGGTCGATGCCCAGCACGGTCCGTTCCGCCTCCAGCAGTGTGCAGTCGTGCGCGGCGCGGTGCGCGATGGCCTGCGCGTACTGTTGCGGGAAGCAGGCCACCAGCACCAGCCGGCCGATGTCGTGCAGCAGGCCGGCCGTGAACGCGTAGTCCTGGTTGAAGCGCATCTGGCGCGCCAGCACCTTGGCGCAGGCGGCCGTGGCGATCGAGTGGCGCCAGAAGCGCTTGTGGTCGAAGCCCTCGCAGCGCCCCTCGGCGAAGCAGCCGGTGACGGCGGCCGCCGTGATCAGGTTGCGCGTGGTCTGGAAACCGAGGAAGGTGATCGCCTGCTGGATCGTCGTCACCTTGACCTGCAGGCCGTACAGCGAGGAGTTGGCCAGCCGCAGCGTCTTGGCCGTGAGGGCCGAGTCGTGCGACACTTTTTTCGCCAGCACGGAGATGTCGACATCCTCCTGGTCTATGCTGTTGAGCAGCTCCATCACGACCGCCGGCAGCGAGGGCAGGTCGTCCAGGTTCTTGACGATGTCGTCGTAGGTCAGGGGCGTGCTCATTCGGGGAGGTCCTCCATGCCCAACCGGAAGTCCGTCACGTAATGGCGCAGCAGGCCGGTGGCCCAGTCGGCGTCGTTGTCCGGATCGTGCTTGCGGAACAGGTGGTTGATGCGTTGTTCGTGATGTTCGCGGGTGGCGGCCAGTTCGTCCTGCGACACGGGCGGCGTGGCGATGGGCAGCACGGCGATGCCGTGGCGCGGCATCAGGTCGAGCATGGCCTCGGTCAGCACGGTGCCCTGCGGCAGCAGCACCTGGCCCTGCACATCGAGCAGTTCGTCCGACAGGACCATGCCCGGTTCGACCTGGGCCAGCGGGATGTGATGGTAAGTGGCAGTCATGGCGCCTCCGGCATTCTGTTGCCCCGATCTTACCATCGTCGCGGGGCGCTGTGTGCCGCCGGCCCGCCGGGCCGAGCGGCGCGCGCCGGCCGCGCGGAAAACAGCCCGAAACGGGCCGGAACAACGCAAAAACGGCGGCAAACGGGGGCGGCGGCCGGGCTGGCGCCGGGCAGTTCTTGCCAAGACGCATGTCATACCGTACATTGGGGCGTTGCCGTCAAATCCAGTTTCCGGCTCCGCCCGCGCGGAGCGCGGCGTTCAGGGGAGGGGTGTAGATGTTTGGTATCCAAGGTCGGCTGACGGCGCTGTTCGTGGTCATCGTCACGCTGGTGCTGGCCATCTCCGGCACCTACGCCCAGTACAGCCTTGGTCATGAACTGGAGGTGAGCAACCAGCGGCTGCGCCAGGGGGTGCTGACGCGGCTCCAGACCAGCCTGCCATCGGCCCTGTGGGACCTGGACAAGGCCAAGGTCGACAACATCGTGGCGGCCGAGATGCTGCCGCCGGAACTGGTGGCCATCCGCGTCTACGACACCTCGGTCGGCCTGTTCTCGGGCAAGCTGCGCAACGACGCCGGCGGCGTGGTGTCGATCGAGAACGACGCCCCCGTGGCCGGCGCGCCCGTGGTGGCCGACCTGGCCTACCGCGATTCGGGCGCGGCCGGCGCCTCGCTCAAGCCCGTCATCGTGGGCCGGGTGGTGGTCAACTTCAGCCGGGCCCAGATCGACGCCACGCTGGCGGCCGAGGTGCGGCGCAAGGTGACGGAAGTGCTGCTGCTGGACCTGATCCTGGTGGCGGCGCTGGCGATGTCGCTGCGCATCGTGTTCGAGCCGCTCAAGCAGTTGCGCGACGGCCTGTTCGACCTGGCCACGCGCGGCAGCGACGAGGTCGAGGAACTGGCCGACAACCGCCACGACGAGCTGGGCGAGGTGATCCGCGGCTTCAACGCCATCCAGCGCCGCGTGAAATCGATCATCGCCCGCATCCGCGAGGCCGAGGACGAGGCCCGCAAGTCGGCCCAGGAGACGGCCCGGGCGCTCGACGACCTGCGCCGCACCCAGGAATCGCTGCTGCAGGCCGAGCGGCTGGCGTCGCTGGGCGGCCTGGTGGCCGGGGTCGCGCACGAGATCAACACGCCGGTCGGCATCGCCCTCACCAGCGCCTCGGTGCTGCTGGAGGCCACCGAGAAGGTGCACCAGGCCATCGAGGGCGGCAACATCAAGAAATCCGACATCACGCGCTACGTGGAGACGGCCGGCGAGAGCACGCGCCTGATCATGAACAACGCCTACCGCGCCGCGCACCTGATCCACAGCTTCAAGCAGATCGCGGTGGACCAGGTGAGCGAGGCGCGGCGCCGCTTCGAGCTGCGCGACTACATCACCGAGGTGGTGGCCAGCCTGCAGCCCAAGCTCAAGAAGACCCACATCCACGTCACCATCGCCTGCCCGCCCGACATTGTGCTCGACAGCTATCCGGGCGCGCTGGCCCAGGTCATCACCAACCTCACGCTCAACTGCGTGGAGCACGCGTTCGAGCCGGACGCGGAAGGCACCATCGCCATCAACGTGGCGCGGGACGGCGACTGGATCGAGATGCAGGTGGTCGACAATGGCAAGGGCATCGCGCCCGACATGATCGACAAGGTGTTCGACCCGTTCGTCACCACGCGGCGCGGGCAGGGCGGCACTGGGCTGGGGCTCAACATCGTGTTCAACCTGATCGCCAAGCAGTTCTGCGGCACCATCACCGTCAGCAGCACCTTGGGCCACGGCGCCAGCTTCGTGCTGCGCATCCCGGTGGTGACGCCGGTGGACGACGCCCATCCGGCCCTGCCGGCCCAACCGGACGGACAGCTGCACGCATGACGGCGCGGCGGTGGCGGCCATTGCGCGCGCGCGCCGGCGCACGCTAGAATGGCCACCCGCATCCACCTGGCCTTGTCCGCCCCATGAACAAAGACCTCATCAAAGGCATCCTGATCCTCGTTGGCGTGCTGCTGGCGGTGGCCATTTTCGCCACGGCCGCCACCGAAGACGGCCTCCAGAAGCTCAGCTGCATGGGCCGGGCCGTGCTGCATGGCGTTTCGCTGACCAACATCCACGCCGTCTGCGGCCTTTAGGAAATTGGGGACGTGACATGTTGGTCGGCTCCTGGAATCGACAAATGTGTTAGGTCCCCAAATAAAAAAAATCCCGCGCGCGGCGGGATGCGGTTGGCGGTCGCGCTGCTCAGTCGGAGAATTTGTCGTACTTTTCCTGCCGGGTCGAACGCAGTCCGAGCAAGATCACGCCGGCCACCAGCATCAGGAATTGCGCGGGTTCGGGCACCGGCGCGGCGTCGGTGGCCGCTGTTTGCATCGACACCGGCGTGGGGGCGTAATCGTCCAGCGCCTGCAGGTCGTCGCCCGGCTGCTGGAACCCGCCATCGAGGGCGCCGCCGGCATGGCTGACCGCCGGCGACAGGTCGGCGGCGCGGCATGGCGCGCCCTTGATGGCGGCGAGGCATTGCGGCGCTTCCATCGTCACCACCGGCACGGCGGCCGCCTGCGCGGCACCGCCCGCGCCAGTCAGCAACATGGCGAGCAGGATGGGCAGATGGATTTTCATGTCAGCTCCTGGTGAACGGGCCAGCCCGGCGCTGCCTGATGGGCTGGTGCAAATGTGAAACACGATTGCGTTTTTCTGTTTACCATTAAAGCACAAGCGGTTTCAAAATAACACTAAAAATTGCAAAATATCACCATATATTTTTTCTATGCAACAGCGCCCGTCCAGCGGTTGTGGCTATGCCGGGGGCGGGCCGGGGAGTGACAATGGAAACACACTATCGGACAGACGCGCCGACGCGCGCGCAGATCGACGCCATGCCGGGTGCCGTGTTGCTTGAATTCGGCGCCAACTGGTGCGGCCATTGCATGGCGGCCCAGGCGCCGCTGGCGCAGGCACTGGCCGGCCATGGCGCGCTGACCCATATCAAGGTCGAGGATGGACCGGGGCGCCCGCTGGGCCGCTCGTTCCGGGTCAAGCTGTGGCCGACGCTGATCTTCCTGCGCGACGGCCAGGAGGTGGAGCGGCTGGTGCGGCCGCTGGCGGCCGCGCCGATCGCCGACGCGCTGGCCCGCATAGCCCCTCCGCCGCCATGAAGCCGGCGCCGCGCCGCGTCAGAACAGGGCGCTGACGTCGGGCCGGTTGGCCAGCGCGTGCCGCACGATGGCCGTCACGCGCTCGCGCTCGGCCCCTTGCAGCGGCTGGCGCGGGCGGCGCACGTTCTCGTTGCCCACGCCGGCCAGGGTTTCCACCAGCTTGAGGTTCTGCACCAGCTTGTTCGACACGTCCAGGTGCATCAGCGGCATGAACCACTGATACAGGGCCAGCGCCTCGTCCCAGCGCTTGGCCTTCATCAGCTTGTACAGGGCCACCGTCTCCTTCGGGAACGCCACCACCAGGCCGGCCAGCAGGCCGTCCGCGCCCACCGCCAGGCCCTCGAACGACAGGTCGTCCACGCCCATGAACAGCTGGTAGCGATGGCCGACGGCGTTGCGCAGGTCGGTGATGCGGCGCACGTTGTCGGTCGATTCCTTGATCGCCACGATCCATTCGCAATCGGCCAGCTCCTTGAAGTCGTCCGGCGTCAGGTCCACCTTGTACGACACGGGATTGTTGTAGACCATGATGGGCAGCTGCGCCGCCTGGGCGATGGTGCGCAGGTTGTCGCGCGCCTCGCGCGCGTCGGCCGCGTACAGCACGGACGGCATCACCATCAAACCCTGCACGCCCAGTTCATGCGCCTGCTCGGCGAAGCGGCAGGCCGTCAGCGTGCGCGTCTCGCTCACGTTGACCAGCACCGGCACGCGGCCGGCGGCCACCCGCAGCGCCGTGCGGGTCACGTCGAGCTTTTCCTCGAACGACAGGGTGCTGGCCTCGCCCAGCGAGCCGCAGGTCAGCAGGGCGTTCACGCCGCTGTCGATCTGGAACGCGAAGTGGCGCTCCATGGCGGCGTGGTCCAGCTCCTCGTTCGGTTTGAATTTGGTGGTGACGGCGGGGAATACCCCTTCCCATTTTGCTGCGGCCATGCTGTTCTCCTTGGTGACTAGCGTTACAAACGGACGAAGTGTCCCTTTATCTTGCGATGAAGCTGTCGATGCGCGCCGGCGACAGCGGCACGCGCACCGCGTCTGGCCGCCAGCCGTAGAGCAGGCCCGTGGCGCCGCCGCACACGCGGCCCTGGCACGGGCCCATGCCGCAGCGCGTGTGCAGCTTGGCGCTGCGCCAGCCCGTGTGTTGTCTTAATGCGCCGTGCGGCACGTCCTCGCAGCGGCAGACGATGGTGTCGTCGTCGGCCAGCCGGGCCAGTTCGGGGCGTGGCGCGAACGCGTGCGCCAGGCGCGCGGCGAACTTGCGCCAGCGCGCCCGTTCGGCGAACAGCGCCGGCATCGCTTGCGTATGGCCTGTGGCGGCCAGGCCGGCGATGCGGCCCTCGGCCAGCGCCAGGTCCACGCCGCCCACGCCCGTGCCTTCGCCGGCGCACAGCACGTCCGCCACGCTGGTGCGCTGCCACGGGTCCACCCGCACGGCCGGCGCTTGCGCACCGCCGCCATCCACGGCGCAGCCCAGGGCCAGCGCCAGCTCCACATTCGGCAGCAGGCCATAGCCGCAGGCCAGCAGGTCGCAGTCCCGCTGTTCGGTGCGGGCGCCGCGCTGCAGCACGACGGCGCGCAGCGCGTCGCCGCCGTGGGCGGACAGCACGTAGCTTTCGCGCAGATAGGGCACATCGCGCAACCGGCAAGCCAGTTGCAGCGCCTGTGTGACCTTGGCCGGCGTGGCCGCCAGGCCCAGCGCGAAGCGCGCCAGGCGTGGCCACGCCGCTTGTTCGATGATGGCGGCGACGTGCGCGCCCTGTTGTTTGAGCGTGGCGGCGGCGGCCAGCAGCAGCGGGCCGGAGCCGGCCACGATCACGCGCTTGCCGGCCACCGGATAGCCGCCCTTGACCAGCGCCTGCAGGCCGCCGGCGCCCGTCACGCCCGGCAGGGTCCAGCCGGGGAAGGGCAGCAGCAGTTCGCGCGCGCCGGTGGCGATGATCAGTTTTCCGTAGTTCAGTTCGATGGCGCCGGCGGGCGTTTGCGCCAGCAGCAGCCTGCCCTCCAGCGGACAGACCACGCGGCACTGGTGCAGGACGGTGACGTTGGGGGCGTTGCTCAGCGTATGCCACAGGTCGCGCGCGCGCGCGTCGGCCTGCTGCGCGGGACCGCCGCGCCAGATCTGGCCGCCCGCTTGCGGGTTGTCGTCCACCACGCCCACGCTGCCGCCATGGGCCGCCGCCGCGTGCGCCGCCGCCATGCCGGCCGGGCCGGCGCCGATCACCAGCACGTCGAAGCTGCGCTTCATGGCTGTGCTCCGTCGCGCGCGGTGCGCACCTGCATGCCGGGCGCGCACGGGGTCTGGCACGACAGCTGGTGCGGGCGGCCGTCGATCGTCACCCGGCACTCCTGGCAGACGCCCATCCCGCACAGGGGCGCGCGCGCCATGCCCGTCACGGAGCGGCGCGTGACCATGCTGCCCGCCATGGCGACGGCGGCCGCCACGCTGGTGCCCGGCGCCACCTGGACCGGCAGATCGTCGATGGTGAGGACGATGGCGTCAGGCATGGGCGCGGGCCGGGCGGTCGAAGCGGCCGGGCAGATAGGGTTGGCAGGCGATGGCGCTGCGGGCGCCCACCACCTGGTCGGCCAGCAGCTGCGCCGTGGCGAGCGAGGTGGTGATGCCCAGGCCTTCATGGCCGGTGGCCAGCCACAGGCCGCGCCGCGCGGGGCAAGGGCCGATCAGGGGCAGGCCGTCGCTGCTGGCGGCGCGCAGGCCGGTCCAGCAACGCAGCAGATTCAGTTGGGCCAGCCCGGGGGTAAAGCTGGCGGCATGACGCAGCATACGCCGCATCATGTCTGGTTCCACGGCCAGGTCGATGGTGTCGAACTGGCGCGAGGAGCCGATCAGGATTTGTCCTGTTGGACGGGGTTGCAGGTTGAAGGCGACCGACGCGCCGCTGGCGGCGTGGGCGCTCTTGATATAACCGAGTTCCACCAGCTGGTGGCGGATGAAGCCGGGATAGCGGTCGGTGATGGCCACATGGCCTTTCTTCGGTTGCACCGGCAGTTCCGGCAGCAAGGTAGTGGAGCGCGAGCCGGCCGCCAGCACCACCATGTCGGCCTGGTGGCGGCTGCCGTCGGCCAGCAGCACGCTGTTGTCCTCGATGCGGACCACGCTGCCGGCCACCAGCACGGCGCCATTGGATTGCGCGCGGTCGAGCAGGATGCGGGCGCTCTTGGGCGGATAGACGAGGCCATCGCCGGCCACCAGCAGGCCGCCCGCCAGGCCGGGGCGCAATGCAGGCTCGCGCGCATACAGGGCGGCCGGGTCCAGCAGTTCGCAGGCCACGCCGTGGCTGGCCAGCGTGTGCGCCTTGGCCCGCGCGGCCGCCAGTTCCTCCTCGTCGGCGGCGATCCAGATGGTGCCGCAGTTGCTGTATTCGTGGCGTCGCGGCTCGGCCGCGGCCAGTTCCTTCCACAGCGCCAGCGACCATGCCGTCAGCGCCAGTTCGGCCTCGTTGTCGTCCATGACCACCAGGTGGCCCATGCCGGCGGCGGTCGCGCCGCTGCCGATCGCGTCCTGCTCGATCACCGTCACGCGCAGCTCGCGGGCGGCCAGCGCGTCGGCGCAGGCCGCGCCGACGATGCCGGCGCCGATCACGATGGCGGTCTGGCAGGACGGGGAGGACATCAGCGTATGCCCCACACCAGCGGGTCGCTGGGATCGAGGATCAGGGTGGACTGGGCGTTGACCCAGGCCTGGCCACGGATGCTGGGCAGCACGCGGCCGTCCGTGGCGGCGTGGCGGTAGCTGCCTTCGAACACGCTGCCGACGATGCTCTCCTGGCGCCACAGCGCGCCTTCGGCGAGTTTGCCGTCGGCCGCCAGGCAGGCCAGCTTGGCGCTGGTGCCGGTGCCGCACGGCGAGCGGTCGTAGGCTTTGCCGGGGCAGAGCACGAAGTTCTGGCTGTCGGCGCCCGCGCGCGAGGGGGCGAAAAGTTCGATGTGGTCGATCTCGGCGCCGTCGTCGCCGGTCACGCCGGCTTGCGCCAGCGCGGCGCGCACGGCCACGGTGTAGGCCGTCAGCTGGTCCACGTTGTCGATGCGCAGTTGCTGGCCGTGCTCCGCCACCAGGAAGAACCAGTTGCCGCCCCAGGCCACGTCGCCCGTCACGGGGCCGTGGCCCGGCACGTCGACCGTCACGGCGTGGCGGCTGCGGTGGGCCGGCACATTGTCGACGGTGACGCTGCCGTCCGCGTGCAATTGCGCCTCCACCACGCCCACGGGCGTGTCGATGCGATGGCGGCCCACGCCGATGCGGCCCAGCCAGGCCAGCGAGGCCACCAGTCCGATGGTGCCGTGGCCGCACATGCCGAGGTAGCCGACGTTGTTGAAGAAGATGACGCCCGCCGCACAACCGGGAGCGTGCGGCGCGCACAGCAGCGCGCCCACCAGCACGTCCGAGCCGCGCGGTTCGCAGACCACGGCGGAGCGGAAGGCGTCGTGTTCGCGGCGCAGCGTGGCGAGCCGTTCGCTGAGCGGGCCGGTGCCCAGTTCCGGGCCGCCGGCCGTGACCAGCCGGGTCGGTTCGCCGCCCGTGTGGGAGTCGATGATGGAGATGGTTTTCATGCATCGAATCTTATGCCCGGGCCGCGCTGTTGTCTTGCACAAGCTGCGCATCGAAGATGACGAAATCTGCACAATTGTTCGGCCGGCGCCGGGCTTGCGCCTGTGCGACAATCGGGGCTGGGCCGCATGGGAAGCGGCGCGGGAGGCGGCGGATGAATGGAGCGCGGGGAGCACAGGGAGCACAGGGAGCACAGGGAGCACAGGGAGCACAGGGAGCACAGGGAGCACAGGCGCGCGGCGCGGACCATGACGCGCGGGCCGCGCTGGGCGCGCGCATCGCCGATGTGTTCTTCGCCGAACCGCTGTTCGACGCGCTGCCGGACGTGGTGTTCTTCGTCAAGGACGTGGCGGGCCGTTACGTGGTGGTCAACCAGACGCTGGTCCAGCGCTGCGGCGTGAAGCACAAGGCGGCGCTGATCGGGCGCACGCCGGCCGAGGTGTTCGCCCATCCGTTCGGCCAGACCTATCTGGCGCAGGATCTGGCGGTGCTGGCCGGCGGCGCCCAGATCGAGGACCAGCTGGAGCTG
Source organism: Rugamonas sp. GW822-FHT03B10 (assembly GCF_058801745.1). Lineage (NCBI taxonomy): Bacteria > Pseudomonadati > Pseudomonadota > Betaproteobacteria > Burkholderiales > Oxalobacteraceae > Rugamonas > Rugamonas sp. GW822-FHT03B10. Next base: position 199,580 of record NZ_JBXANP010000002.1, read on the forward strand.
CACCTGTATCCCACGCGCGATCCCGGCTGGTGCCTGACCCGCAAGACGGCGCTGCGCGATGCGGACGGCGCCATCGTCGGCCTGACGGGCGTGTCGCGCGACCTGGCCATGGCCGACCAGAAGAATCCCGCCTACGGCAAGGTGGCCGACGCGGTGCGCCTGATCCACGAGCACTACGACCAGCCGCTGCACCTGCCCGAACTGGCGCGCACGGCCCGCATGTCGGTGGCGCAGATCGAGCGTTACTTCCTACGCATCTTCCACCTGACGCCGCGCCAGATGATCATCAAGACCCGGCTCGACGCCGCCTCGCGCCTGCTGGCCGGGCCCGACAGCGTGGCCGACATCGCCCAGGCCTGCGGCTACGGCGACCACAGCGCCTTCACGCGCCAGTTCAAGGCCACGGTGGGCGTCACGCCCAGCCAGTACCGGCACATGCTGCGGGCGTGAGCGGAACCACCGCCATATCAAGCCTGGCGCAAAATAATTTGTTGTAACGGCGCGTCAGCGCTGGCCGCCGCGGCGCTCCACCAGACCACTGGTCCGACCAATTCCAGCCTTTAGATCGCCCCCTGCGCCACGTGCGTGCGCACGAAGTCGATATGGGTCTGCATGGCGGTGCGGGCCTCCTCCGGCTGGCTGGCGCAGATGGCCAGGCACACGCTGCGGTGCTGTTGCAGCAGCTGGTCCGAGGTGGCCGGGCTGAGCTCGCGCAGCCCCGTGCCGTTGAGCGTGATGTGCTCGCGCAGCATGCTGATGATGCTGGTGTGCAGGTGCAGGAACATGGAGTTGTGCGAGGCCAGCGCGATCTGCTCGTGCAGTTGCGCGTCCACCGCCGCCTCGACCACCTTGTCGTCCACGGCGCGGGCCTGCTCCAGCTGCGTCATCAGCTCGGCGATGCGGGCCCGTTCCTGCGGGTCGGCCCGCATGGCCGCGAAGTAGGCGGTGGCCCCTTCCAGCACGCGCCGGAACTCCAGGATGTCGTCGCGCACGGCCGGGTGGTCGGCCACCAGCTGGCCCCACGGCGAGGACGACATGCCGGTGCGCAGCTGGTCGGTCACATAGACGCCGGCGCCGGGCCGGCTGCGCACCAGCCCGCGCGCGCTCAGGCGCTGGATGGCTTCCCGTATCGTGTTGCGCGACACGTCGTAGCGCTCGGCCAGCACGCGCTCGGCCGGCAGGCGCGCGTTGGCCGGCAGGCTGCCGTCGAGCAGCGCCTGTTCCAGCTTGCGCAGCACCGTTTCCACCCGTCCGCCGGTTTGCTTTTCCCGCATGTTTGCCTCCTCTGCACGTAAAACAGGCACTGGCCCAACCAATTTGTGCAGCCCCGCCGTCGCTGGGATTATGGGCGCTATAAAACCAAACCGCAAACCGCGCCGCCAACGAGGAGACATCATGAAGGACCGCGACTACCCCGCCAAACCGGAGCAGGTGTACCTGTTCGGCACCTGCGTGATCGACCTGTTCATGCCCGAGGCCGGGCTGGATGCGGTGCGCCTTCTCGAGCGCGAGGGGCTGACCGTCCACTTCCCGCGCGGCCAGAGCTGCTGCGGCCAGCCCGCCTACAGCAGCGGCAACCCGGAACAGGCGCGCGCCGTGGCGCTGGCCCAGCTCGACCTGTTCGCCCAGCCGTGGCCCGTGATCGTGCCGTCCGGCTCCTGCGCCGGCATGATGCGCCACCACTGGCCCGCCCTGTTCGAGGACGACCCGGTGGCCCACGCCAAGGCGCTGGATTTATCCAACCGCGTCTACGAGCTGACCGAATTCCTGCTGCATGTGCTGAAGCTGGCCATCCCCGCGACCGCCCCCGCCGGGCAGGCCCCGGAACGCGTGGTGCTGCACACCTCGTGCGGCGCGCGCCGCGAGATGGGCACCCGCGCCCACGGCGTGGCCATGGTGGACGCGCTGCCCGGCGTGACCCGCGCCGAACATGAACACGAGTCCGAGTGCTGCGGTTTCGGCGGCACCTTCTCGCTCAAGCATCCCGACATTTCCGGCGCCATGGTGCGCGACAAGGTGGCCGCCGCCTGCGCCACGGGCTGCGACCGGCTGGTGTCGGCCGATTGCGGCTGCCTGCTCAACATCGGCCACGCGGCGCGCCACATGGACGCGCCGCTGCCGGTCGAACACCTGGCCAGCTTCCTGTGGCGCCGCACCGGCGGCGACGAGGCGGCGACGTTGGAACCGGCGTTGAAACAAGCCTGAGGAATCCCCCATGAGCACCATGAATGCCCGCGAACTGATGCTGGGCCGCCTGCGCGCGGCCGCCCCCGCCACCGCGCAGCTGCACGCCGACGAACTCGATCAGCGCATCCGCGCCCACTACGAGCAGCGCCGCGCCGAACAAACCCCGGCCGAGCGCGTGGCCGCCATGCAGGCCGCGCTGACGGCCTCCCACGCCGACGTGTGGTGCGCCACCAGCGCCGAATGGCCGGCCCAGCTGGCCGGCCGCCTTGCGACCCAGGGCGTGCGGCGCCTGTTGCTGGACCCTGCCGCCGCCGAGGGCGCGGCCCTCAAGCAATCGCTGCCGGCGGCCGTGGAGGCGCTGCCGTTCGCCCGTCCGCTCGAAGCGTGGAAGGCCGAGTTGTTCGACAGCGTGGACGCCGGTTTCACCGTGGCCCGCTCCGGCATCGCCGCCACCGGCACGCTGGTGCTGGCGCCGGACGCCGGCACGCCGCGCACCGTGTCGCTGGTGCCGCCGCTGCACGTGGCGCTGGTGTACGCGGACACGCTGCACGTGGACCTGCAATCGGCGGCCCAGGCCGAACGCTGGGGCGACGGCATGCCCACCAACGTGGTGCTGGCGTCCGGCCCGTCCAAAACCTCCGACATCCAGCAGACGCTGGCCTACGGCGCCCACGGTCCGCGCTGGATGTGGGTCATCATCGTCACCGACCGCCCGGCGCAGGAGTAAAGCCATGAGCACCACCGCCCCACTGCAATTCATGCCGTCGGCCGACTTCCGCGCCCGCGCGCGCGCCGCGCTGGACGACCCCAAGCTGCGCAAGAGCTTCCGCGGCGCCATGGACTTCCTGCAGACCAAGCGCAGCGTCCAGTTCCCCGACGGCGACGAGCTGGAACAGATGCGCGACCTGGGCGAGGCGATCCGCCAGCACGCGCTGGCCAATCTGCCCGACCTGCTGGTGCAGCTGGAAGCCAGGTTGACGGCGGCCGGCGTGCAGGTGCACTGGGCCGCCACGGCCGACGAGGCCAACGCCATCATCCACCGCATCGCCCAGTCGCACCAGGCCCAGCGCGTCATCAAGGGCAAGTCGATGGCGAGCGAGGAGATCGAGCTCAATCACTACCTGGAAGCGCGGGGCGTGCACTGCCTGGAGTCGGACATGGGCGAATACATCGTCCAGCTGGCCGGCGAGAAGCCGTCCCACATCGTGATGCCGGCCGTGCACAAGACCAAGGCCGATATCGCCGCCCTGTTCGAGCAGCACATCCCCGGCACGCCGTACACCGAGGACGTGGACCAGTTGATCCAGACCGGCCGGCGCGCCATGCGCCAGGCCTTCGTGGACGCCGACATCGGCCTGTCCGGCGTGAACTTCGCGGCCGCCGACACGGGCACCCTGTGGCTGGTGGAGAACGAGGGCAACGGCCGCCTGAGCACCACGGTGCCGGACGTGCACATCGCCATCATGGGCATGGAAAAGGTGGTGGCCAAGCTGGAGCACATCGTGCCGCTGGCCAGCCTGCTCACGCGCTCGGCCACGGGCCAGGCCATCACCACCTACTTCAACCTGATCTCCGGCCCGCGCCGGCCCGGTGAAATGGACGGCCCGCGCGCCGTGCACCTGGTCCTGCTCGACAACGGCCGCACCCAGGCCTACGCGGACGAGCAGCTGCGCGCCACCCTGCAGTGCATCCGCTGCGGCGCGTGCATGAACCACTGCCCCGTGTACGCGCGCGTGGGCGGGCACGCCTACGGCACCACCTATCCGGGCCCGATCGGCAAGATCATCTCGCCCCACCTGCTGGGACTGGAGGCGACGGCCGACCTGGCCACGGCCTCCAGCCTGTGCGGGGCCTGCGGCGAGGTGTGCCCGGTGCGCATCCCCATTCCGCAGCTGCTGATCCGGCTGCGCACGGAGGCGAACCGCGATCCCGCGCAGCAGGTGGACAACCCGCTGCGCGGCCAGGGCGCCCAATACAGCCGCATGGACAAGATGGTGTGGCGCTTCTGGAGCGGCGCCTACGCCAGCCCCACGGCCTACCGCGCCTTCCGCTGGGCCGCCACGCGCTTGCGGGCGTTCACGCCGGCGCAGCAGATGGGCTGGACCCAGCACCGCGCGCCGCTCAAGCCGGCGCCGCGCAGCCTGGCCGATTTGTTGAAGGCGAAGGGCCAGCCGGAATAGAACAGAGCAGGGCAGGGCAGCAAAGGCCGGCGTGGACACGCCGGCCACCAGCGCAGCACCCATAAAAAGATTTTAACGAGTACCACCTTGGAGGAGTCACCATGCAAGCCTGGAATCAGATCTACACGCCGCTAGGCAGCTTGGGCCTGTCGGCCCTGGTCGCCGCGGTCCCCATCATTTTCTTCTTTGTCGCGCTGGCTGTGCTGCGCATCAAGGGCCACATCGCGGCCGCCGTCACGCTGTTGCTGGCGCTGGCCGTCGCCATTTTCGCCTACGGTATGCCGGTGCAGCAGGCACTGGCCGCCGCCGGCTTCGGCTTCGCCTACGGCCTGTGGCCGGTGGCGTGGATCATCATCACGGCCGTGTTCCTGTACAAGATCGTCGACAAGACGGGCCAGCTCGACATCATCCGCGCCTCGGTGCTGTCCATCACGGACGACCAGCGCCTGCAGATGCTGCTGATCGGCTTCGCCTTCGGCGCCTTCCTGGAAGGGGCGGCCGGCTTCGGCGCGCCGGTGGCCATCACGGCCGCGCTGCTGGTGGGCCTGGGCTTCAACCCGCTGTACGCGGCCGGCATGTGCCTGATCGCCAACACGGCGCCGGTGGCCTTCGGCGCCATGGGCATCCCCATCATCGTGGCCGGCCAGGTGACGGGCATCGACCCGATGCTGATCGGCGCCATGGCCGGCCGCCAGCTGCCGCTGCTGTCGCTGCTGGTGCCGTTCTGGCTGGTGTTCATGATGGACGGCATGCGCGGCATCCGTGAAGTGTGGCCGGCCGCGCTGGTCACGGGCGGCAGCTTCGCCTTCACCCAGTACTTCACCTCCAACTTCATCGGCCCTGAACTGCCCGATATCACCTCGGCCCTGGTGTGCCTGATCTCGCTGACCGTGTTCCTGAAGGTGTGGCAGCCAGCCAGCGCCAAGGCCACCGTGCGCGTGGGCGGCGGCGCCGCCGCCATGACCGGCTTCGGCGGCGTGGCCACCGGCGGCGCCCGCCAGACCAGCCGCGCGGCCTCGCCGTACACGCTGGGCCAGACCGCACGCGCCTGGGCCCCGTTCCTGATCCTGACGGCCATCGTCACCGTGTGGAGCCTGCCGCAGTTCAAGGCCATGTTCGGCCCCAAGGGCGCGCTGGCGTCCACCATCATCAAGATCCACGTGCCGTTCCTGGACCAGCTGGTGATCAAGACCACCCCGATCGTGACGGCGCCCAAGGCGTATGAGGCGTTGTTCAAGCTGGACCTGGTGTCGGCCGTGGGCACGGCCATCCTGCTGACGGCCATCATCTCGGCCGCGCTGCTGCGCATGAAGCCGCGCGCCGCCGTCGCCGCCTTCGGCCAGACGGTGCTGGAACTGCGCCGCCCCATCCTGTCGATCGGCCTGGTGCTGGCGTTCGCCTTCGTGGCCAACTACTCGGGCATGTCGTCCACGCTGGCGCTGGTGCTGGCCGGCACGGGCGCCGCGTTCCCGTTCTTCTCGCCGTTCCTCGGCTGGCTCGGTGTGTTCCTGACCGGCTCGGACACCTCGTCCAACGCCCTGTTCTGCTCGCTGCAGAACACGACGGCGCACCAGATCGGCGTGTCCGACACGCTGCTGGTGACGGCCAACACGACCGGCGGTGTGACGGGCAAGATGATTTCGCCGCAGTCGATCGCGGTGGCGTGCGCGGCGACGGGCCTGGTGGGCAAGGAGTCGGAACTGTTCCGCTTCACGCTCAAGCATAGCCTGCTGTTCGCGGCGGTGGTGGGGGTGATCACCACGCTGCAAGCCTATGTGCTGGCGGGGATGATCCCGCACTAAGCGGTGACTTCGGCGGCGGGCCGGGATCGCCGGCCCGCCGTCTTATCGGCTTAATGATCGGCTTATGGCCGGCCTATGGGCGATACGCGATGTGCACGTCGTTGATGGTGCCGTGGAAGGTGAACGGCGCCTGCTCGAAGTAGTCGAGCGAGACGGGCGAGCCGCGGTCGGTGCCCACGTCCAGCGTCTCGGCGGCGCTGAAGGTGAGGGCGGCCGTGTAGGGCGCCGTGCCCCTGGCCACCTCGGCGCCGTCGACCGACAGCGTCAGGTCGGCCGGGCCGCCGCGCCGCCAGGTCGTCATCTTCGTGTCGACCGTGATCACGGTGCGCCCGGCCGGCAGCTTGCCCTTGGTGCGCAATTTGGTGCGCGCCAGGTTGAAGCTGTTGTACTCGTAGGTCAGCACGCCGTCCTTCACGTACAGGGCCAGGCCGCCGCCGGCGCCGCCCAGCGCGTACAGCACGCCGTTGGCGTTCTCCGGCAAGTCCACGTCCACCGTCACGCGGTTGTTGTGGGACTTGATGTTGGGCGCCATCATTTCCGGGATGCGGGTCGAGGCGGCGTTCAGGTGCCACTCGGCCTTGTCGTCGTATTTGCGGGGCCGCACCATCACATCGAAACTGGCGCCGATCGGATAGACCTTGTTGTCGCGGGCGTCCGCATCGAACTTGCGTTTCAGTTCCGCCAGCTTCTCCGGATACTGCGCCGCCAGGTCGTGGGCCTGGCTGTAGTCCGTGTTCAGGTTGAACAATGTCCACTGGTCGTCCTCCGGTTTCCAGTTGAGCCAGCCGAAGTGGTCGCCCAGCCAGCTGGTGTTGGTGACGATGGACAGCTTGCCGGCCAGCGACACCAGCCCGCTCTGGTCGGCCACCCATGGCTTGCGCGGCCCCATGGCCGACGCCATCCAGCCGTCCGCGTACTCGCCCCGGCTCCCCATGATCTCGAAATACTGTTGCCGCTTGTGGCCGGGTGCCTTGGCGTTGTCGAAGGTGTCGGCCAGGCTGGCGCCGTCGTACGGCTCCTGCGCCTTGCCGTCGATCTCGGCGGGCGGGGTGAAGCCGAGCACGTCGTAGATGGTGGGCGCGATGTCGTTCACGTGCAGGAACTGGCTGCGCAGGGCCGTGTCGGGCTTGATGCGGGCCGGCCACGAGATGGCCATCGGGGTGCGGGTGCCGCCCAGGTAGCCGGCCACCAGCTTGGTGCCGACGAACGGGGTTTCGCCGGCCCAGGCCCAGGCGGCGTGGTAGTGGCCTTCGATTTTCGGGCCGCCCAGCGCGGCCAGGCCGCCGTAGTTGTCGTCCAGCGCCTTGATCTGCTGCTGCGGCGTGGTGATGATGCCGTTCAGGCCCGTGAGCGAGGCGATCGAGCCCTGCATGCCCTCGGACGAGGCGCCGTTGTCGGAGAAGATGTAGAAGATCAGGGTGTTGTCGCGCAGGCCCAGGCGTTCCAGCTCGTCGACGATCTTGCCGGCCTGGGCGTCGGTGTGCTCGAGGTAGCCGGCGAACACCTCCATCAGGCGCGCCTGGAACCGCTGCTCCTCGGCGCTCAGGCTGTCCCAGGCCGGCATCTCGGCCGGGCGCGGGGTGTTGGCCGTGTCGGCCGGGATCCAGCCCATGGCCTTCTGGCGCGCGAAGGCGCGCGCGCGGTAGGCGTCCCAGCCGCTGTCGAACTTGCCCTTGTACTTGTCGCTCCACTGCTGGAACACCTGGTGCGGCGCGTGCACGGCGCCCGGCGTCCAGTACAGGAAGAACGGCTTATCGGGGTTGCTGGCGTGCTGCTGGTCGATCCAGGCGATGGCCTTTTGCGCGATGTCCTCCGTGAAGTGGTACTTGGGGTCGTGCGGCGACTCGACCAGCGTGGTGTCGTTGACCAGGTTGGGGCTGTACTGGTCCGACTCGCCGGCCAGGAAGCCATAGAAGTGGTCGAAACCGTAGCCGGTCGGCCAGTGGTTGTACGGCCCCTGCGCGCCCGTCTCGTGGGTCGGGGTGTTGTGCCACTTGCCGAAGGCGGCGCTGACGTAGTGGTGGCGGTGCAGGATCTGCGGGATGGTGGCCGCCGTGGCGGGGATGACGCCGGTGTAGCCGTCGGCGTCGGTGGCCGCCTCGGTCACCGTGCCGTTGCCGACCCGGTGGTGGTTGCGCCCCGTGAGCAGGGAGGCGCGGGTGGCCGAGCTGATGGCCGTGGTGTGGAAGGCGTTGTACTCGATGCCGGTGCGGGCGATCCGGCTCAGGGTCGGGGTGTGGATCTCGCCGCCCACCGTGTCGGCCTGGGCGAAGCCGGCGTCGTCGAGCATGATGATGACGATGTTGGGCGGCTTGCCCGGCTGCGCCGTGGCCGGGCGCGGCGCGGCGGCGGGGGCGTCGCCGGGCGCGCCGCCGGGCGCGGGCGCGGGCGCGCCCGGCTGCTGGGCATGGGCCGGCAGCAGGCCGGCCATGGCCATCAGGCCCAGCGACAGCGCGGTTTTACGGGGAGGACGGGATGGCGGTACTCTCATGCGATGCTCCGGAAGTGGTGTTCGGGGTGTTGCGGTTCGATGCGTGGGCGCGGCCTCAGGCCGCGTGCGTGCGCGGTTCGGGCGCGCGCCGGTAGGCGCTGGGCGGCACCCCGTTCAGGCGCTTGAAGCAGCGGCTGAAGTTGGCCACGTCCGAGTAGCCGAGCTGGTAGGCGATCTCGGACACGGCGAACTTGCCGCCGTCGAGCAGGCGCTTGGCGCGCTCGTTGCGGGTGCGCATGGCCAGCTCGCGGTAGCTGACCCCCTCCAGCTCCAGGTAGCGGTCCAGCGTGCGCGACGAGATGTTGAGCTGGCGCGCCATGTCGTCCAGCGTCGGCTGGTGGTCGTTGGCCTCGCGCAGCATCATCTCGATCCAGTCGCGGTACTCGCCCGGCGCGCGGCATTCCTGGATCATCTGCTTGCACTGGGCCTCGGCCTGGCGGAAGGCGCGCTGGTCGTGCATGGGCAGCGGCAGGTCCAGCACGTCGGCCGCCATGACGATGCGCACGGTCGGCATGCCGCCCTCGCGGAAGTGGACGCGGGCCGGCTGCAGGCTGCGGTAGCGCTGCGCGTGGGCCGGCTCCGGCATGGCCATGTGGATCTCGTAGGGGCCGACCCGGCCCTGGCTGAGGGCCATCAGCTGCACGTGGGCCGACAGGGCCAGCATCTCCAGATAGAAGCCGACGGTGGCGCGGTGCAGCGCCGTCACCGGCTGGAACAGCACCTCGGCCACGTTGCCGCGGCGCTGGTAGCGCAGCGTGAACAGGGGCATGATCAGCCGGTAGTAGCGCGCGGCGAAGTGCAGCGCCTGGTCGATGGTGGCGCAGCTGATCAGGCCATAGCCGACGATGTCGTGCGAATTGAGCTTGATCAGCCGGCCCAGTTCGAAGCCCAGGTCGCCCCGGCCCGTGAGCCGCGCCACCTCCATCACCAGGGTGTCGATCTGGCTGGTGGTGAGCCGGGCGTGCAGGTCGTTCAGCGAGCGGATCTGGGCCGTGCTGAGGGCGTCGCGGCAGGGCGTGCCGTTGGCCTCCACGTAGTCGATCAGCTGGGCGAAATAACGGGCCGGCACGAACAGTTCGTTGCTTTTCATAGCGCCTCCGGAGGTTGGGTGCCCGGGTTGCGTCAACACTAGCATGGCCCGTTCCGTCAGGCCAGCTTGCCGACGCGGTCCGCGGCCTTTTGCGGGACCGACTGTTGCGCCGCTGCCGCCTGGCGCCGCGCGCCCAGCCAGCCGCGCAGCAGGAACACGGCCAGCAGCGCGGCGCCCAGCACGAAGCGCGCGTCCGGGATGATCACCTCGGACGAGGTGGGCGCCAGGATCAGCTCCAGCGACAGCATCTTGTACGGCTCGATCGGCGCATAGGCCGGATCGGTCAGCAGCTTGAGGAAGGCGCGGCGGCTGGTGTAGCGCACCAGCAGCACGCGGCTCCAGTGGTCGAGGCCGGCGCGGTGCTCGATCAGGTTGGGGCCCTGGGTGTTGCCCGCGTACAGGGCGTAGCCGCCGGCCTTGAGCAGCAGGCGCGTCGCGCGGTCCTCGTACTCGGCGTTGGCCTGTTGCGGCGTGCCGCTCAGCCGGGGCGCGCCGGGCATGGTGTGCAGGCGGTCGAAATAGCGCATCAGGTTGAGCATGTAGACGGGCTGGCCGTCGTCGGCCTCGCCCCAGGCGCGCAGGCTTCTCAGCACGGCCGGCTTGTCGGCCGCGTCGAACGGCAGCTTCTCGTCCACGTAGCGCACGGCGGCGTCGATCTCGGCGGCGCTCAGGCGGTTGTCGATCACCATGCCGGGGTTCTGCCACACGCAGAAGGCCAGGAACAGGACGGCGAACACGATGCCGAGGCGGGTTTGGGTCAGTTTGAAGGACATGGCGCGATGGCTCCGTTGCGTTGGATGGGGGCGGCTCACAGCCAGCCCATTTTTTTCGAATCGACGAGGATCAGTTTCATCAGCAGCGCGCGCGACAGGCGGCGCAGGTGGTAGATCATGCGGGCGTAGGGGCCGGGCAGGGCGATGCCCCTGCCGCTGCGCACGGCGTCGACGATGGCGTCGGCCACCACGGCCGGCGGCGCGCCGTTGTCGCGGTAGTACTGGCCCAGCTTCTCGACCTGGCCGGCCGTGATGATGCGGGCCACGTTGCCGGCCCCCATGGCGGCGATCGGGGTGTTGATCACGCCGGGGCAGATCACGGAGAAGCCCACGTGCGAGCCGGCGTGCTCCAGCGCCAGACTGTCCGACAGGCCCAGCACGGCGTGCTTGGAGGCGGCGTAGGCGCTCATGTTGCAGGCCGGCGCCAGGGCGGCGGCCGAGGCCACGTTGACCACGTGGCGCGGGCCGGACGCGCCCAGCATGGCCGGCACGAAGAAGTGGCAGCCGTGCACCACGCCCATCAGGTTCACCTGCAGCACCTTGTGCCACCAGTCGAGCGGCGTGTGCAGGAAGGGGCCGAGGTAGGCGATGCCGGCGTTGTTGACCAGCACGTCGAGCGGCCCCACGGCCGCGTGCACGTCGGCCGCGAAGCGCGCCATGGCGCCGGCGTCGGCCACGTCGACGACGAAGGTGCGGCACGACGCCCCCAGCGCCCGCACCTGCTGCGCCGTCGCCTCCAGCGCGTCGGGGTGGATGTCGGACAGCAGCAGGCTGGCGCCGTGCAGCGCGAACGCCAGCGCCGTCTCGCGGCCGATGCCGCTGGCGGCGCCGGTCACCAGCACGTGCTTGTTGTGTAGATCGGGAACGGCCATGGTCTCCTCGTGGTGTGGCTGCCGTCTGCGCGGCGGTCGTTGGATGGAGCGATTATGTGGCCGCCTTCGCCGGAAAACTTGTGATTTCCTGCCATCCGGGCGCGGATGGAATTACTTGAGTGCGCAAGTATCGGCAACCATCGGCCGCCATCGGCGGCCAGCAGCTTGGCAGATAATCACAAGTTTTCGGGGCGCGACGACGCTACGATCTGGCCATCCGTCGTCCACCGAGAAAGCCCGAATCCATGAAAGCCGTCGTTTGCCAGAACCAGCAGTTGCGTGTCGAAGAGCGTCCCGATCCCGTGCCCGGCGAGGGGCAGGTGCTGTTGCGGGTGCTGCGCTGCGGCATCTGCGGCTCGGACCTGCACATGCGCCACCATTGCGACCACATGGGCCAGCTGCTGTCGCGCATCGGCTACCGCAACATGACGCGCGCGCACGATCCGCTCGTGTTCGGCCACGAGTTCTGCGGCGAGGTGCTGGAGCACGGCCCCGGCTGCGACCGGAAGGTGCGCGCCGGCGCCCGCGTGTGCGCCATGCCCGTGCTGCGCCACGACGACGGCATCGACATGGTGGGCCTGTCCGTGCGCACGCCCGGCGCCTACGCCGAGCGGGTGGTGGTGGACGAGGCCATGATGATGCCGGTGCCGAACGGGCTGTCGGCCGACATGGCGGCCCTGACCGAGCCGATGGCCGTGGGCTGGCACGCCGTGCGCCGAGGCCAGGTGCCCAGGAACGGCGTGGCCGTCGTGATCGGCTGCGGTCCGGTGGGCCTGGCCGTGGTGTGCATGCTCAAGGCGCAGGGCGTTCGGACCGTGATCGCCAGCGACTTCTCGCCGGCCCGGCGCCGGCTGGCCAGCCAGTGCGGGGCCGACATCGTGATCGACCCGGCCGAACAGTCGCCCTACGCCAACTGGGAGGAGTACGGCTTCGTCAACGGCCTGGAGGGCTTGCTGGAGCTGGCCGTGGGCACGCGCGAAAAACTGGGCAAGCTGCCGCTGCCCTGGTGGCACGCCTGGCGCGTGGCCGAGGCGCTGGGCCTCAACCCCAAACATCCCGTCATCTTCGAATGCGTGGGCGTGCCCGGCGTGCTGCGCCACATCATCGAGGGCGCGCCCATGTTCGCGCGCATCGTGGTGGTGGGCGTGTGCATGCAGCTCGACCAGTTCGAGCCGGCCATGGCCATCCACAAGGAGGTCGACCTGCGCTTCGCGCTCGGCTACTCGCCGCTCGAATACCGCGACGCGCTGCACATGATCGCCGAGGGCAAGGTGTCGTGCGCGCCGCTGATCACGGGCGTGGTGGGGCTGGACGGGGTGGAGCAGGCCTTCACCGACCTGGGCGACCCGCGGCTGCACGCCAAGATCCTGATCGACCCGTCGCGCGCCGCGGCCTGAGCGCGCCGCGTTTGCCACGCCGGGGTCAGGCGGGCCCCGAATTCGTTGCGCCCGACGCCGGCGCCAACGCTATAATCGTCCGGTAGCATCGTCGCCGGAAGCCGCCCGCCGCGCGACGACCCGATTGCATGGCGTGTAAAGCGAGAGTGCGGTATGTTCCGGTTGACCCGTCGTCTAGTCCTGCCATTGCTGCTGCCGCTGGCGTGCGCCGCCGCGCCCATCGAACTGATGGTCGAGGACGCGGCCTCGCCCTGGTCCAACGCCGACGGCAGCGGCTACGCCAACGAGCTGGTGGCGGCCGCCTTCGCCGCCGTCCACACCGAGGTCAAGCTGAACGTGGTGCCCTACGCCCGTTGCAAGACCTATGTGATGGCCGGCGCCGTGGCCGGCTGCTTCAGCATGGCCGACGCGCCCGAACTGCATGGCAAGGTGCGCTTCGCCGACGTGCCCCTGTTCCTGGCTTATCCGCGCTTTTTCCAGAGCACCGCCCACCCCGTGCGCGCCCGCGCGATGGACCAGCTGGCGCCCGGCACGCGGGTGGCCATCGTCAACGGCTACGAGTATCCGCCCGAGGTGATGGCGCTGGAGCGGCGCGGCGTCCGGCTGGTGCCGGCCCGTTCGGAGGCGATCAATTTGAAGAAGCTGGCCGCCGGCCGGGTCGATCTGGCGCTGACCATGATGGACGACATCAAGACCGACGAGGTGGTGCTGCGCGAGGCGCAGGTGGAGGGGGTGGCGTTCGCCTTCCAGGCCGTGCCGCAGGGTTCCTACCTGGGCTTTTCCACCACCCATCCGGACGGCGAGCGCGCGCGCGCCCTGTTCAACAGCGGCTACACCATCATCGCGGGCAATGGCGTCAAGCGCGCCATCGACCGCAAGTGGAATCTGCCGGCTACGCCGCCCGCAGGAAATCCAGCAAGAGGGCGTTGACGCGCTCGGGCGCGTCCAGCTGCAGCCAGTGGTTGGCGCCCTCGATCCGTTCGTAGCGCCACGGGCCGTCCACGTACTTTTCCGTGACGCGCATCTGCTGCTCGCACAGGAAGTTGTCGCCGCTGCTGTAGACGCCCATCACCGGCATCGGCACCGACGGGTGCAGCCTGGGCAGGATCAGGCCCAGGTTGGCGCGGTAGTAGTTGATGGCCGCGCGCAGCCGGCCCGGCCGCCGGAGCGGCTCGACGCAGTGGCGCGACCCGGCCGGGAAGTTCATGAGACGGTGGAACAGCGTCCAGTCGCGCGCCCGCAGTCCCCACTCGGCCAGGCCGCGCAGCTGTAGCAGCAGGATGTAGTAGCCCTTGAGCTTCTGCTCCAGCGGCGCCCGCGCGTAGGCCGTGGGGTGGCCGACCGACAGCGCGGCGTAGCGCTCGACCCGCTCCGGATGGCCGATCGCCAGCATCCAGCACAGCACCGCGCCCCAGTCGTGGCCCACCAGTTTGACCTTGGCGACGCCGAGCGCGTCGAGCACGCCCACCAGGTCCGCGACCACCTTGTCGATCGCGTAGTCGCGCGTGGCCGGCGGCATGTCCGAGTCGCCGCAGCCGCGCGTGTCGGGCGCGATCACGCGGTAGCCGGCCGCCACCAGGGCCGGGATCTGCTGGCGCCAGACGCTGTGGTTGTCGGGGAAGCCGTGCACCAGCATCACGTCCGGCCCGCTGCCTTCGACGACGACGTTGAGGTGGATGCCATTGACCAGCAGGCGGCGGGAGGAAAAGGACACGGCGGTCTCCTGTTATGCGTTGTAATGGGTGGTGCGCTAGCGCCATTGTAGGAAGCCGATCCGGTCTATACTTGTGATTTTCTGCCAAAGCCGCTTTCGCCATGCCCTTGTATGAACCGATCCTGCCGTCGCGCTATCTGGCGCAGCTGCTGTCCGTGCTGGACGAGGACGCGCGCGGCTGGCTGCGCGGGCGGCTGGCCGGGCTGGGCTTGAGCGAGGCCGTGCTGGGCCAGCCGGGCCACGCGCTGCCGATGGCCGTGTTCGAGCGCATCCTGACGGAGGCGGCGCGGCGCACCGGCCGCACCGACCTCGGTTTCGCCATGGGCCTGGCCGTGACGCCGGACGACCACGGCCCGCTGGTGCCGCTGATCCGCCGCTGCACCTCGACCGAACAGGTGCTGCAGGTGTTCACCCGCTATTTCCGGCTGATGTCGCCCGTGTTCGTCGTCCATTTCCGGCGCCTGGCCAGCGGCGGCGAGGTGACGTTCCGGCCCGCCGCGCCGATGGAGGCCGACACCATGGCGATGGTGATGGAGCTGTACGTGGCCTCGACCCATCCCTATCTGCTGGCCACGCTGGGCGATCGCCTGCCGGCCTACGACATCTACCTGTCCATCGCCGCGCCGCCGCACGCGCGGCGTTACGCGGAACTCAAGTCGGCGCGCGTCCACTTCAGCGAGGGCAACCTGCCGCGGGCGCGGGTGGTGCTGCCGGAGGCGACGCTGCAGATGCCGCTGCGCTGGCGGACCGCGCCGGGCGGCGGCCATGACCTGGCCGACCTCGACACGCTGCAGGGCGGTATCGGCCGGGCCGGCGATTGCAGCGGCTGGATCCGGCTGATGCTGCAGGCGGCCGAGGGCTACCAGCCCACCATCGCCGATTTCGCCGGCCTGCTCAACGTCAGCACGCGCACGCTGGCGCGCACGCTGGAGGGCGAGGGCACCTCGCTGCGCGCGCTGGCCAAGGAGGTGCGCCACCAGCGCGCCTGCGCGCTGCTGCGCGACCCGCAACAGCCGGTGTCGCAGATCGCCTACCGCCTTGGCTACAGCGACGTGGCCAATTTCAGCCACGCCTTCAAGGCCGAAGCGGGCTGCAGCCCGCGCGCCTGGCGCCAGGCCGCCGCCCCCGACGTCCGCTAGCAGGAGCATCCCATCCCATGTCCGAGCACCCGACCACCCATTTTTCCGACTCCTCGGCCGCCGTGCGCCAGCACGCCATGCGTGCCCTGTTCGACCAGTTCGACAGCCTGTACGAGGGCGCCATCGCCGTCGATTGCCAGGGCCGCATCAGCTGGATCGACGACAAATACATGTCGATGCTGGGCCTGCGCGACCCGCAGCAGGTGCTGGGGCGCGACATCGAGCAGGTCATCCCCAACAGCCTGTTGCGCGAGGTGATACGCACGGCCCAGCCCATCCTGCTCGACATCATGGAGTTCGGCCAGCAGTCGTTCGTCGTCACCCGCCTGCCGCTGCGCGACGCCGGCGGCGTCGTGGTGGGCGCGGTCGGCTTCGTGCTGTACGAACGGCTGGCCCACCTCAAGCCGCTGGTGGCCAAGTTCGCCACCCTGCAGCAGGAGCTGGACGCGGCCCGGCGCGGCCTGGCCGAGCACCGGCGCGCCAAATACACGCTGGACCAGTTCGTGGGCGCGGCGCCGGCCACGGTCGAGATCAAGCGCCAGGCCCGGCGCGCCGCGCAGCAGGATGTGAGCGTGCTGCTGCTGGGCGAGACGGGCACCGGCAAGGAGATCCTGGCCAACGCCATCCACGCCATGTCGGCCCGCGCCGGCGCGCCCTTCATCGGCGTGAACATGGCGGCCGTGCCGGAGTCGCTGCTGGAGGCCGAATTTTTCGGCGTGGCGCCGGGCGCCTACACGGGCGCGGACAAGAAGGCCCGCGAGGGCAAGTTCAAGCTGGCCGACGGCGGCACCCTGTTCCTCGACGAGATCGGCGACATGCCGCTGGCCGTGCAGGGCAAGCTGCTGCGCGTGCTGCAGGAGCAGGAGATCGAGCTGCTCGGCTCGAACAAGGTGCTCAAGATCGACGTGCGCGTGATCGCCGCCACCAGTGTCGACCTGCCGGCGCTGGTGGCGCAGGGCCGCTTCCGCTCCGACCTGTACTACCGCCTCAACGTGCTGCCGATCCAGCTGCCGCCGCTGCGCGCGCGCCTGGAGGATCTGGCGCCCCTGTGCGACGCGCTGCTGCAGCAGATCTTCGAACGCAACGGCATGCGGCGCCGTGCCGTCACGCCGGCCGCCTGCGCGCTGCTGGCGCGCTACCCGTGGCCGGGCAATGTGCGCGAACTGCGCAACGTGCTGGAACGGGCCTGCATCCTGAGCGACCGCGCGCGGCTCGACGTGGACGATTTCGCCGCCATGCTGCCGGCGGACGTGGCCAACATGGCCGACATGGGCAGCATGGGCAGCATGGGCAGCATGGGCAACATGGCCGACAGGGCGGACAGGGGCGACAGAGTTTCCGGCGCGTCAGCCGGCGGCGGCGACGGTGCCGGTGCTGGTGCGGGTGCCGCATCCGCCGCATCCGCCGCGTCCGCCATGCGCCCGTACGCCGAGGCGCTGGCGCAGTTCGACCGCACCATCGTGCGCGACGCGCTGGCCGCCGCCGGCGGCAACGTGCCGGCCGCCGCCCGGTTGTTGGGCCTGTCGCGCGCGGCCATGTACAAGCGGGTGGCGGCGCTGGCCAGGGAAGGGCAGCAAGGTTAGCAGCCGGGTCGCACGTTGCCGTACCTGAATCCGTCTTCCGTACGGCTGCCACTTGTATTCGCAAGAGAAATGGGCGCGGAGATAGTCCCTGTCCGGCGCTGTGGCCCCCTGTGGCGAAGCTTCTATTTCCGCTTCTGTTTTCTTCTGCTTTCTTCGGTTTGATCCTATTCCGCATTTGCCGATCAAAAGAGAAGGATGCAGAACAAACCAGAATGAGGAATAGAATGGAATCCACAGGGAGCCTCCCGCTCCACAGCAGTACCTTGTAAAAGTGCCGAGTCTCGCAGACAAGACCGTAGTCTCGTTGGCGAGACTGGCGTATTGATGCGGTGCACAAGGCGAAGACCTTCCGGCCGCACCCATGATCGTCTCGTCAACGAGACGAAACCGCCGTTCCGCCCATCCGCGCAACCGCCCATCTTGGGGGCTGCGACAACTTTCACTTTTGAAACAAGCACTTGGCGCGCATGGCACGATCGTTGCAATCGTCCGCTGCGCGCATTCCGGATCGCAGCGGCCAGCAGAGCCGTCGGCCGGCATGTTCCGCCATTTGAACCACCTGTATTGGAGACTACCCTTGAGTTTCGTCATCGTGCTGGCCGCCCTGGCCCTGCTGATGCTGGTCGCGTATCGCGGCTACAGCGTCATCCTGTTCGCGCCCGTGTGCGCCCTGCTGGCCGTGTTGTTCACGGACCCGTCCTATGTGCTGCCCATGTTCAGCGGCATCTTCATGGAAAAGATGGTCGGCTTCGTCAAGCTGTACTTCCCCGTGTTCATGCTGGGCGCCGTGTTCGGCAAGCTGATCGAACTGTCCGGCTACTCGCAAGCGATCGTGTCGGCCGTGATCCGCGTGCTGGGGCGCGAGCGCGCCATGCTGTCCATCGTCATGGTGTGCGCCATCCTCACCTACGGCGGCGTGTCGCTGTTCGTGGTGGTGTTCGCCGTCTACCCGTTCGCGGCCGAGATGTTCCGCCAGAGCGACATCCCCAAGCGCCTGATCCCCGGCACCATCGCGCTGGGCGCGTTCACCTTCACCATGGATTCGCTGCCGGGCAGCCCGCAGATCCAGAACATCATCCCCACCACCTTCTTCAAGACCGACACCTGGGCCGCGCCGTGGCTGGGCGTGATCGGCTCGGTGTTCATCCTGATCGTCGGCCTGAGCTACCTGTCGTGGCGCCGCCGCCAGGCCGCCGCCGCCGGCGAAGGCTATGGCAGCGGCCACCACAACGAACCGGCCACCGTGGCGCTCGACCGCCTGCCGCATCCGCTCTTGGCGTTGCTGCCGCTGGTGCTGGTGGGCGTGCTCAATAAGACCTTCACGCTGGCCATCCCCAAGGTGTTCGGCGTCAGCTTCACGGCCAACCTGCCCGGCCATCCGCTGGTGGTGGACGTGAGCAAGCTGGTGGCCATCTGGGCGGTGGAGGGCGCGCTGCTGGCCGGTATCCTCGTGGTGCTGGCCTTCGCCTGGCAGCGTGTGATCGCCCACCTGGCCGACGGTTCGCGCGCGGCCATCAGCGGTGCGCTGCTGGCGTCCATGAACACGGCCTCCGAATACGGTTTCGGCGGCGTGATCGCGGCGCTGCCGGGCTTCCTCGTGGTGTCGGACGCGCTCAAGAGCGTGCCCAATCCGCTGCTCAACGAAGCCGTCACCGTCACCGCGCTGGCCGGCATCACCGGCTCCGCCTCGGGCGGCATGAGCATCGCGCTGGCCGCCATGGCCGACAGTTTCATCCAGGCCGCGCAGGCCGCCCACATTCCGATGGAGGTGCTGCACCGCGTGGCCTCCATGGCCAGCGGCGGCATGGACACCTTGCCCCACAACGGCGCCGTGATCACGCTGCTGGCCGTCACCGGCTTGACGCACCGCGTGTCCTACCGCGACATCTTCGCCATCACCATGATCAAGACGGCCGCCGTGTTCGTCGTGATCGCCGCCTTCCTGCTCACCGGGATCTACTAATCATGACCTCCGCCACCGTTATGTTGAAAGACAAAGTCGCCCTCGTCACGGGCTCCACCTCCGGCATCGGCCTGGGCATCGCCCAGGCGCTGGCCGCCAGCGGCGCGCACGTCGTGCTCAATGGCTTCGGCGACGCGCAGGAGATCGAAGCGCTGCGCACCGGCATCGAGCAGACCCACGGCGTGCAGGCCGCGTACCAGCCGGCCGACATGGCGCGCGCGGCCGACATCGAGGCGATGATGGCGGCCGTGCTGGCGCGCTTCGGCCGCATCGACATCGTCGTCAACAACGCCGGCATCCAGCACGTGGCCGACGTGGACGCGTTCCCGGTCGAGAAGTGGGACGCCATCATCGCCATCAACCTCAGCTCCGCCTTCCACACCACGCGGCTGGCGCTGCCGTCGATGAAGGAGCGCAACTGGGGCCGCATCATCAACGTGGCGTCGGTGCACGGGCTGGTGGGCTCGGCCCAGAAATCGGCCTACGTGGCGGCCAAGCATGGCGTGGTGGGTCTGACCAAGGCGGTGGCGCTGGAACTGGCGCAGACCGGCATCACCTGCAACGCCATCTGCCCCGGCTGGGTGCTCACGCCGCTGGTGCAGAACCAGGTGGACGCGCTGGCGGCCCAGCGCGGCATCAGCGGCGAGGAGGCCAGCGCGGCGCTGCTGGCGCAGAAGCAACCGTCCGGCCAGTTCGTCACGCCCGGGCAACTGGGCGCGCTGGCCGTGTTCTTCTGCGGCGACGCCGCCAGCCAGGTGCGCGGCGTGGCCTGGAACATGGACGGCGGCTGGGTGGCACAATAGCGGGGATAACCTCAATTCAACGCAAAGGAAGAGTGCCATGGACCAGCAATTCAACGACGGCCTGCAAAAGCGCAAGCAGGTGATGGGCGACGATTTCGTCGAGCGGGCGTTCGCCAACGCCGACGAGTTCACCATGCCGCTGCAGGAATTCATCACCCGCAACGCCTGGGGCACGGTCTGGTGCCGCGATGGCCTGGACCTGAAAACCCGCAGCCTGCTGACGCTGTCGATGCTGACGGCGCTGGGCCGCGCGCACGAGATCAAGGGCCACGTGCGCGGCGCCATCAACAACGGCGCCACCATCAAGGAAATCCAGGAAGTGCTGCTGCACGCGGCTGTCTACTGCGGCGCGCCGCTGGCGGTGGACGCGTTCCGGGCCGCGCAGGAAGTCGTGCAGGCGATGGACGCAGCGAAGGATTGACGCCGGAGCGCCCACCTGTGAAGATAGGGAAAAAACGGGAAAGGTGGACGACGATGGTGAAATTGATGGGTGCACTCTCCGGCGCGCGCGGCCTGGCGCGCGCACGGCAAGCGGGCATGGCCCGGCCTATGGTCGCGGCGGCGGCCGCCGTGCTGGTGCTGGTGGCGGGGGCGGGCCTGTACTACGCCAAGTTTCGCCCTGCCACGCAGGAAACGGCCAACGACCCGGCCGCCCATCCGGCGCCGCCACCGGAGGCGGGCCCGGTGCTGGCCGGCAGCAAGACCGTCAACGAGTTGATGAATCTGGCCATCAGCCACATCGAACAGGGCAACCTGGACGAGGCCGAGAAGGATTTGCAGGCGGCCCGCGCCCATGCGCCGCAGCAGCCGCTGGTGGCCTACAACACGGCCATCCTGCGCTTGAAGCAGCACCGCACGGACGACGCGCTGCGCGAACTGGAAGCGAGCTTCGCGGCCGGCTTCAGCTACTTCGACCAGCTCGACATGGACAACGACCTCGACCCCCTGCGCGACAATCCCCGCTTCCAGGCGCTGGTGGCCAAATACCGCAAACCGGCGCCGGCCAGGTAAGGCCCGCGCGCCGACCGCCCTGCGGCCGATCAGCGCGTCCGGTCCCCGCCCCCTCCGCCGCGACGCTCAATAGCTGACTGTCACGGCCACATAGGCGTTGCGGCCCTTGCCGGGCACGGCGATGCCGTAAGGGGTGCCCGTCTGCGACATCGTCTTGCCCTGGCCGACGTAGGCTCCGCCCAAGGGCAGGTCGTAGGCCCGGTCCAGCACGTTCTCGACGCCCACCTCCAGCTGCGCGCGTTGCCACGCATAGCGCGAGCGCAGGTGGAGCAGCCCATACCCGGCCGTCCTCAGCTCGTTGCGCACGGCCGACACGCGGTCCTTGGCCGCTGCCGCCTCCACCTCGACCGTGTTGGTCCAGCGCCGCAGCGTCTGCTCCAGCGCCAGCCGGGCGTTGAGCGGCATGATGTTGTACAGGTTGTCGCCGGTGCTGTTGTTCTTGCCGCGCAGGTAGCTCAGCGTGGCCGTCGCCGTGACCGTGCCGTGGCCGCCGGCGTCGAGCCGGAGGCGGCCGGACAGGTCGGCGCCATACAGGCGCGCATCCTGGTTGGTCCAGCGCAGGAACACGAACGATTGCGGACGGCAGGTGCGCAGGCAGCGCGCGTCGATGTAGTCGTCCACGTAGGTGTAGTGGGGCGCGAACGTCACGCTCCAGCGCTGCCGGGCCGCGTCGTGGAAGGCCGCGCTGGCGCTGAGCGTGTGCGCCACCTCCGGCCGCAGGTCCGGGTCGCCCACGTAGCCGTTGCCGTCGCCCGACAGGTTCACCATGTTCATCGACATGCCGTCCGTCGCCCAGCTATAGCGCTCGTACAGATTGGGGCTGCGGCTCTTGCGGGCCAGACCGATGGCGTACTCCGATGCCGCGTCGGGCGTGTAGCGCGCCTGCGCGGTGAGGTCGAGGTTGTGGTCGTGCCGGCCGTGGCTGCGGCCGTTGAAGGCGGCGACGTCGGCGTCGCTCATGGCGTTGTAGCCTTGCACGCTGCCGGCGTCGCTGGCCACGCGCTCGGCGCGCAAGCCCAGTTGCGTGAACCATTGCGCGCTCCAGCGCCCGTCCCATTCGCCGTACAAGCCGGCGCGGTCGCGTTTGCCGTCGCGGATGTTCCAGAACGTGTTGGGCGCCATGCCGCCGCCGGACGGCGACCACCAGTCGTCGAGCCGGTAGCGCAGCAGCTCGGCGCCCACGCGCAGCGTGTCGCGTGCCGACGCGCGCACCTCGGCGCGCACGCTGGCGCCCGTGGTGTGGCCGGCGGTGTCCATCGGCATGCCGGGGATGTCGCGCTTGGCGCCATACCAGTACTGCTTGTCGGGGCCGAACTGCATCGCGTGGCGCGTGTGCTCGTGGTACAGGCGCGTCTCCACGCTGCCCCAGTCGTAATCGCCGAGATGGCGCAGGTTGACCTGTTCGCTGTCGTTGCCGGTCAGGTCCATGCGCTGGTTGGGAAAGCCCTGGTAGGGCATGCGCTGCATCCCCAGCCGCAGCTCGACCAGTTGCCGTCCCGCGCGCAGCGCCACGGCCAGCGCCTGGTTGTTGGAGCGGTAGCCGGTCGATCCCACCTCGTCGGCCGGCAGCGCGTGCGGACGCCCGGTCGGCAGGGTGGCGGACTTGAAGTCGCCGCCGGCCACGTAGTTGTCGGCGCGCGCGGTGGCGCCGTTGTAGCGCACGCTCAGCGTCTCGGTGGCGAGGGCCGCTTCGAGGTCGCCGCCGCGCGCGTTGCCGTTGTCGCGGAACCAGGCGCTGGCCCGGCCCTCGGTCAGCACGCCCTGGCCCGGCGCCGCGAAGCGCGGCTCGGCCGAGCGCACGCGGATGGTGCCGCCGATGCTGTCGCCGCCGGCGCTCACGGGCACCACGCCGCCCAGCACTTCCAGCCCGTCGACCTGCGCCGGCGCGATGTACGACAGCGGCGGATTCATATGGTTGGCGCAGGCCGACACCAGGTCCATGCCGTCCACCTGGATCCGCAGGCGGTCGTCCGCCAGGCCGTGCAGGGACGGCAGACTGGACAGGCCGCCGGCGCCGTTCAGGCCGACCCCGGGCACGCTGCGCAACAGCGATGCCGTGTCGGCCGCATCGTGGCGATGCCGGACGGTGTCGGCCAGGGCCGCGCCGCGCGGCGCCGTGATCACCACTTCCGGCACCTCCGGGCTGTCCTCGGCTTGGGCGGACAGCGGCAGGGCGGCCGCGAGCGATACCATCAACCAGGGTTTGTTCCACTTCGCTTGCATTTGTATTCCTTCGATTCTGTGAATGACGCGCGCACGCGCGCGAGCCCGGGCCGCGCGCGGACCGGGAAAACGGACGATCAGGGAGGGAATCAGGCGAAGTGCGGCGGGCCGCGCGCCGGCAGCGGCGCGGCGGTGATGGAGGCTAGCCGGGCGGCCGGAATGGCGCGCAGCACGTAGGCCAGCACATCATGGGGCGGCTGCGGGCCGGCGACAGGGAAGGTGTTGAGGATGCCGCCCGGTACGCACAGGGCGCAATCGAGCGTGTGGGATTTGCCGCCGCCACCGCCATCGGCCTGCGCTTCGAGGTCGACGAGTTTGAAGCTGGTGCCGCTGCAGACCAGGTCCATGCGCTTGGGATGGACGATGGGCGCCGCGATCGCCACGCCCAGCGCCGCCAGATACGACAGCAGCACGAGCAGGACACGCAGACGGGTGAGTCGAAACATTGGCATGTTTGACATTCTAGCATCGGCGCCCCGGCCGCCTACCCACGCGGCATCAATTGGCGGGCGCACCGGGCCGGCCGCGCGGACGCAAAAAAGCCGTTGACCCTTGCGGGACAACGGCTTCCGGATTCTGGTGTGGTGATAGGTGGACTTGAACCACCGACCCCAGCATTATGAATGCTGTGCTCTAACCAACTGAGCTATATCACCGAAACAAAAATGGCCTGATCACGATCAGACCATCTTCGAAGAAATCTTGGTGGTGATAGGTGGACTTGAACCACCGACCCCAGCATTATGAATGCTGTGCTCTAACCAACTGAGCTATATCACCGACAACGCCCAGCATTATCCAAGCTGGGCGCCGGCCTGTCAAGACTGGCCGGAACATTTTACGTCTTTTTCTTGCGCGCCTGCTCCGTGGCGCGCGTTGATTGTCACATTGACACGAGGTGCGCTCAGCCGCGCTGGGCCTCGATCCGCGCCAGCATGGCGGCGGCCGGGTTGGGCGCCAGGCAGTCGAGCACCACGCGCTGCGGCATGGCGCGCAGCCACGTCAGCTGGCGCTTGGCCAGCTGGCGCGTGGCCACGATGCCGGTTTCGCGCAGCGTGGCGAAGTCGATATGGCCGTCCAGGTATTCCCACGCCTGGCGGTAGCCCACGCAGCGCATCGAGGGCAGGCCCGGATGCAGGTCGCCGCGCCGGCGCAGCATCTCCACCTCCGTCAGCAGGCCGCCATCGTCGCCTTCCTTCAGCATCAGGTCGAAGCGGCGCGCGATGCGCTCGTGCAGCACGGCGCGGTCGGACGGCTCCAGCGCGAACGACAGCAGCTCGAACGGCAGCTCCGTCCTCTCGCGCTGGGCCAGCAGTTCGGACATGGGGCGCCCGGCCAGCGTGCAGATCTCCAGCGCGCGCTGGATGCGCTGGGCGTCGTTGGGCGCCAGCCGCGCGGCCGTGACCGGGTCCAGCGCGTGCAGGCGCGCGTGCAGCGCCGGCCAGCCGTGGCGGGCCGCCTGGTCCTCCAGTTCCGCGCGCAGGGCCGGATCGGCGCCGGGCAGGTCGTCCAGGCCGTCGGTCAGGCCCTTGAAGTACAACATGGTGCCGCCCACCAGCAGCGGCAGCTTGCCGCGCGCCGTGATGTCGGCCACCAGGCGCAGCGTGGCGTCGCGGAACTGGGCCACGGAATAGGCGTCCAGCGGGTCGATGATGTCGATCAGGTGGTGCGGCACGGCGGCCTGCTCGGCGCGGGTGGGCTTGGCCGTGCCGATGTCCATGCCGCGGTAGACGAGGGCCGAATCGACCGAGATGATTTCGCAGTCGATGCGCTCGGCGATGGCCAGCGCGGCGGCCGTCTTGCCGGACGCGGTGGGGCCCATGATGGCGACGGCCAGCGGGCGTGGTGCTTGATGATGCATGATGGTTGCTTCTATGTGAGGGCGGCGCTTGATGGTGGAAACTACTGGCCGCGCAGGAACAGCTTGTCGAGCGCGCCGATCTCCACCTGCACCCAGGTCGGGCGGCCGTGGTTGCACTGGTCGGCGCGCTCCGTGCTTTCCATCTGGCGCAGCAGCGCGTTCATTTCCTGGGTCGACAGGATGCGGTTGGCGCGCACGGCCGTGTGGCAGGCCAGGGTGCCCAGCAGCTCGTTGCGGCGCTCGATCAGCACGCGCGAGCCGCCGAATTCGCGCACGTCGCGCAGCACGTCGCGCGCCAGCGTCTGGGCGTCCGCGTTCTTCAGCAGCACCGGCACCGAGCGCACGGCCAGCGTGGTGGGCGACAGGGCGGCGATGTCGAAGCCCAGCGCCTGCAGCGTTTCCTGGTGTTCCTGCGCCGTGCCCACTTCCACCTCCTCGGCGTAGAACGTGACGGGGATCAGCAGCGGCTGCACCTGCATCTGCTGGCCGGCCACCTGGTCGTCGAGCGCGTTCTTGAGCTGCTCGTACAGGATGCGCTCGTGCGCCGCGTGCATGTCCACCAGCACCAGGCCCTTGCTGTTCTGGGCCAGGATGTAGATGCCGTGCAGCTGGGCCAACGCGAAGCCGAGCGGGAATTCCTCCTGCGCCATGGCGGCGGGCGAGGCCACGTAAGGCGCGGCCGGCGCGAGCATGGCCGCCGTGCTGTCCGGGGAGGCCGTCGTGGCCATGCTGCCCGGGAGAGCCGAAGCGATGGCAGCCGCCCATTCGTCGCCGGCCTGTGCGCCGCTGAACAGGGCGCCGTAGCGCTCCGTGCTCTGCGCCACCCCGGCGCCGGACTGGCGCGCCGGGCCGAACGGCGAGGGCGAGAAGGTGGGCGCGTAGCCGGGCGCCAGCAGCGGCCCGAACGAGGCCTGCTGCGCCTGGCCGCGCCAGTTGTCGCCCGGGTTCAGCGATTCGGCCGCCGGCAGCGGCGACGGCACGCTGCCGTGCGAGGTGGCCGAGGTCTGGGCCAGCGCCCGCTGCACGGCGTGGAACACGAACTGGTGCACGGCGCGGCTGTCGCGGAAGCGCACTTCGATCTTCGACGGGTGGACGTTCACGTCCACCAGCGCTGGGTCGATCTCCAGGGCCAGCACGTAGGACGGGAAGCGGTCGCCGTGCAGCACGTCGGCGTAGGCCGCCTTGACGGCGTGCACCAGCAGCTTGTCGCGCACGAAGCGCCCGTTCACGTAGAAGAACTGGCCGTCGGCGCGCGCCTTGGAGGCCGTGGGCAGGCCGGCGTAGCCGTGCAGGCGCAGCGGGCCGGCCGCCTCGTCGATCGGCAGGCGCGCCTCGGCGAAGCCGTCGCCCAGGATATGGGCGCTGCGCTTGGCCATCTCCGTGACGTTCCAGTGGTCGATGGTGCGGCCGTTGTGGCTGAGCGAGAACGACACGTCCGGCCGCGCCAGCGCGATGCGGCGCACCACCTCGGCGCAGTGGCCGAATTCGGTCTGCTCGGACTTGAGGAATTTGCGCCGGGCCGGCGTGTTGTAGTACAGGTCCTTCACGTCCACCGTGGTGCCGTGGGCGCCGGACGAGGGCGACACGGCGCCCAGGTGCGAGCCGGCGATCTCCCACGCGTGGGGCGCGTCGGCCGTGCGGGTGGTGATGGTGATGGCCGCCACCGACGCGATCGAGGCCAGCGCCTCGCCGCGGAAACCCAGCGTGCCCACGTTCTCCAGGTCGTCGAGCGAGGCGATCTTGGAGGTGGCGTGGCGCGCCAGGGCCAGCGGCAGCTGGTCGGGCGGGATGCCGCGCCCGTTGTCGGTGATGGCGATGCGTTTCACGCCGCCTTCCTCCAGCCGCACCGTGATCTGGGTGGCGCCCGAGTCGAGCGCGTTCTCGAGCAGCTCCTTGACCACGGCCGACGGCCGCTCCACCACCTCGCCGGCGGCGATCTGGGAAATCAGCTTGTCCGGCAGGGCCTGGATGGGACGGAGGGGGCGTTGGGTCGGGTCGGGCGCGTTCATGGGGGCGATTATACCGGCTGCCGCCGCCGCCGATTACTTCGCCTGCTCGCGCACGGGGATGGGCACGTTGCACAGTTCGACGTAGCCGGCCGCGTACTTGTTCCACGGGCCGCCCCGGTTGCGCTGGGCCTCCACGGCGGCCTGGTAGGTGGCCGTGTCGGTGCGCATCACCTCCAGGTGGCTGCGCGCGGCCTCCGGCACGTCGGCCGCCAGCCGCACCGAGGTGATCGGCGGATGGACTTCATTGGCGCCGTAAAAGCCCATCGCCTCGTGCCCGCGCGGCAGCGTCGACAGCAGCGCCATGCCCGACACCACGCGGCCCACCACCGTGATGTTGCGGTCCAGGTGGCGCGGCGCGTGGCCCGTCACCGCGTACAGCGAGGTGCCGTTGCCGCTGTCGTCGTCCACGTCGCGGCCCACGCCCACCATGCCGTAGCAGTGCGCCAGCCAGGTGCGGCCGGCCTTGGGGTCGCGCCCGGCCGGGAAGCCGTTCGAGATGCCCACCTGCGGCGCGTAGCCGTCGCGCTCGGGCAGGGCCGTGAAGTGGCGGTCGTTCTTCATCGGCACGGTGAATTCGCCCGGCACCTTCTCCCTGGCCGTCTTGAGCGGCTTGGGATGGGCCTCGTCGGCGTCGCCCCACTGGGCCACGTAGTTGTCCTGCGAGCGCACCACGGCCTGGCCGTCGTAATAGTGCTCGCGCGCCAGCAGCTTGATGTTGGCCACGTTCAGCGGCGCGAAGTCGGGCGCCAGTTCGATCACCACGCGGCCGCCGGGCAGCTCCATGTACAGCGTGTTGTCCGTGTCCAGCGGGCGCCAGTCGGCCGGGCTGGACGCCTTGACGATGTCGGCGACGGTGGGTTTGACGGGCAGGCCGGCGGCGGGGTTGGCCGCCAGCGCGGGCACGGTGGCCACGGCCAGCGCCAGCGCGGCGGCGCGGCCGATGGTCAGGGAAAATGGGGTGTGCATCCAGGCTCTCCTCGGAGTGTGGCGGGGCGGTGGCGCGGTAGCGCCATCAGGTGCGCGGCGGGTGGCGTGCGCTGCGCCGATTGTAATCGGAAAGATGATTAAATTGGAAACACAAATATCCGCCGGCGATCGCGGCAGGAGTGCGGCCGGTGGTGTATGATTCCGGCGCTACCTTTATGGGACGAATATGGATTTGATGCAATTTTTCGGCATGCTGCTGCATGTCGACAAGACGCTGGACCTGCTGGTGCAGCAATACGGCACCCTCGTGTACGCCGTGCTGTTCGCCATCATCTTTTGCGAGACGGGGCTGGTGGTGCTGTTCTTCTTCCCCGGCGACACCTTGCTGTTCATCGCCGGCGCCCTGTGCGCGGTGGGCAAGATGGACCTGGGCTTGCTGATGCTGCTGCTGGTGACGGCCGCCGTGACGGGCAACACGCTCAACTACTGGATAGGCGAGGCCATCGGCCACCGCGTGTTCACCCATGATTACCGCTGGATCAACAAGCAGGCGCTGCACCGCACCCATACGTTCTTCGAAAAGCACGGCGGCAAGACCATCGTGCTGGCCCGCTTCGTGCCCGTGGTGCGCACCTTCGCCCCGTTCGTGGCCGGCGTGTCGGACATGACGCATGCGCGCTTCCAGATCTACAACATCACCGGCGCCACGCTGTGGGTGCTGCTGTTGACGACGGCCGGCTACTTCTTCGGCAATATCACGGTGGTGCGCGAGCACTTGACGGAGATCGTGCTGTTCGGCGTCGGCGTGGCCGTGGTGCCGATGGCGCTGGGCGGCATGTGGAAGCTGTCGCGCCGCGTGCTGGGCCGCTGACGACACGCGGCGCGCGCCGTGGACCGGCCACGGCGTGCCCCAAAGCAAATTATTCGCGCGCGCAGGGCCTGCGCGGCTCAAGTTTTGCCGCACTGCATCCGTATACAGGAATGTAATTCTCACTTTCCCCCATACCCATGCGTACACTGATCGCCCTGATAGCCTGCAGTATCGTCGCCGCGACAGCCAGCGCCGCCGATCCGGGCATCACGCCGTCGGCCAAGAATTCCGTCCCCAAACCGATAGACTCGATCCGTCCGCACTCGCCGGTGGCGGCCAGCGCCGCCGCTGCGGGCGTGGCCTCCCTGCCGGCGTCGGCCTCGGCCGCCGTGCCGGCCCGCTCGGGCGCGCCGGTGCGCGCCAGCGCCATGTCCGAGCGCGCGCGCGAGGAGCAGGCCGAGGCCGAGCTGTCGGCCAAGATCGCGGCCCGGCTGGCCATCATGCGCGCCAACCAGGCCGCCCGCGTGGCGCAGCAGGCCAAGGCCAAGAAGGCCGCCGCCGCCGCCGCGGCGGTGGTGGCGGCCACTCCCAAGGTCTACAGCAACCACTGGTCGTATGAGGGCGAGAGCGGCCCGGCCAACTGGGGCCGCATCAATCCCGAATGGGCCAAGTGCAGCACCGGCAACCGCCAGTCGCCGATCGATATCCGCGACGGCATGAAGGTGGACCTGGAACAGATCACCTTCGACTACAAGCCGTCGTCGTTCAACGTGACGGACAACGGCCACACCGTGCAGGTGATGGTCAGCGGCGGCAATTTCATCACGGTGGCCAACCGCATGTACGAGCTGATCCAGTTCCATTTCCACCGGCCGTCCGAGGAGCGCATCAACGGCAGGGGCTACGAGATGGTGGTGCACCTGGTGCACAAGGACGCGGAAGGCCACCTGGCCGTGCTGGCGCTGCTGCTGGAACGGGGCAAGCCGCAGCCGACCATCCAGACCGTGTGGAACAACCTGCCGCTGGAGAAGTTCGAGACGGTGGCGCCGTCCATCGTGCTCGATCCGATGGACCTGATCCCGGCCCGGCGCGACTACTACACCTTCATGGGTTCGCTCACCACGCCGCCGTGCACGGAGGGCGTGCTGTGGCTGGTGATGAAGGAGCCGGTGCAGGCGTCGCCGGCGCAGATGGCGCTGTTCAGCCGCCTGTATCCGCTCAACGCCCGTCCCGTGCAGCCCTCGTCGGGCCGCATCGTCAAGGAATCGAACTAGCCTTCACACGACGAATTGGCGGCCGGTTCAGCAGCTGATCCGGTGCCGTCCCACCCACTGCGCGCCCGGCGCCAGCAATTGCTGGTCGACCCGGGCCGGCTCGATGCAGACAAAGCGCAGGTATTCATCGTCGGCCAGGTCGGCCAGCGCGGCGGCGTCGGCCGCGCCCGGATTCCACACCACCCACTCGCTGTACCCTTGCTGCTCCAGGCGCAGGGCGCCTGTGGCCGTGCGCAGCGTGAGCGCGGGCGGCGCCTGGTACAGGCGGTCCGTCTTTTCCGTGAAGCGCAGCACCGCCTCCTGCTGTTCCAGCGTGGCCATATGGTGATCCGTGTAGCGGCAGTGCTGCAAGCCTTCGATGGCGGCGGCGTCCAGCCGGCCCACGTCGAAATAGGTGTGCAAGGCCACGCCGAACGGGAACGCGTGCGCGCCCGTGTTGCGCACCGAGCATTCCAGGTCCAGCGCCGGCCCGCCCAGGGTGAAGCGCAGGCGCAGTTCGAACGCATGGGGCCAGGCCTGCGCCACGGGCGTGGCCAGGTCCGATTGCGTCAGCGCGAATTCGGCCCAGGCGTGGCCATCGTCGGCGCCGCTGCCGTCCAGGCGCCAAAGGCTGGTGCGGGCGAAGCCGTGGCGCTGGCCGTCGCCGCGCGCGTTAAACTGGGGGAAGATGACGGGCACGCCGCCGCGTATGGCCTTGCTGCCGTCGAGCGCCGACCGGGCGCTGCAGAACAGGTGCTCCCTGCCATCGGCCGTCCGCCAGGACAGCAGGTGGGCGCCGAACAGCGCCACCGTCGCTTGCGCGCCGTCCGGCGCGGTCAGGCGCACGGCCGGCAAGTGGCCGTACTTCACCATCGTCACTACTGTCATCGGGATGATCCTCGGGTGTGAAATCAGGTCAGGCGGTTCTTCGACAGCGGCGGATTCTTGGCGAAGTAGCGCCGTATGCCCTTGACGATGGCGTCGGCCAGCTGGTCCTGGTAGGCGTTGTCGAGCAGCTTGGCCTCCTCCTCGGGGTTCGAGATGAAGGCCGTTTCGACCAGGATGGACGGGATGTCGGGCGCCTTCAGCACGGCGAAGCCGGCCTGCTCGACGGCGCCCCGGTGCAGGCGGTTGATGCCGCCGATCTCGCCCAGCACGGCCTTGCCCAGTTTCAGGCTGTCGTTGATCTGGGCCGTGGTGGACAGGTCGAACAGCACGCTGGCCAGTTGCCGGTCGTGGCTCTTGACGTTGACGCCGCCGATGGTGTCGGCCAGGTTCTCCTTGTTGGCCAGCCAGCGCGCGGCGCTGGAGCTGGCGCCTTTTTCCGACAGCACGAACACGGACGAGCCGCGCGCCGTCGGCTCCACGAACGCGTCGGCGTGGATCGAGACGAACAGGTCGGCCTGCACCTTGCGCGCCTTTTCCACCCGCGTGCCGAGCGGCACGAAGTAGTCGGCGTCGCGCGTCAGCATCACGCGCATGTTCGGATGCTCCTCGATGCGCGCCTTGAGCCGCTTGGCGATGGCCAGCACGATGTCCTTCTCGTGGCTGCCGTTGCTGCCGGAGGCGCCGGGGTCCTCGCCGCCGTGGCCGGGATCGAGCGCGATGGTCAGCATGCGCACCATCTTCTGGCCGGGGCCGGCCCTGGCTTCGCTGCGGGCCTCGAAACGGTCCTCCGGTTTGATGGCGGCCTTCGCGTCGGCGCGGCCATCGGGCTTACCATCGGGCTTGCCGTCCGTCCTAGGCGTTTGCGCCAGGTCCGGGCCGGTGGCCGCGCCGTTCGCGGCCGGCGACGGCGGCGTGCCGGCGCTGCCGTTGTCGCGCGGCGCCTCGCCGCCGGCCGCCGTTGGCGGCGCCTTGGGCGCGTCGTCCGACCAGTTGCCTTTTTCGATCATGGCGGCGATCGGGTCGACCGCCTTGACCGGATACAGGTCGAAGATCAGGCGGTGCTTGTAATTGCCCACCGGCGCCAGCGTGAACACCTGCGGCGTCACCTCCTCCTTCAGGTCGAACACCAGCCGCACCACGTTGGGCCGGTTCTGGCCCACGCGCACCTGCTTGATGTAGGGATCGTTGGACTGGATCTTGGCCACCAGGCTCTTGAGCGTGGGACTGAGTTCCAGGCCCTCGATATCGACCACCAGCCGCTCCGGGTCCTTGACGATGAAATGGGTGGCCTTCAGGCTGGAATCGTTCTCCAGCGTCACGCGCGTGTAGTCGTCGGCCGGCCACACGCGCACGGCCAGGATCTGCGCGGCGCGCGCCGGCAGCGGCGCGAGCACCGACAGCAGCAGCGTGCCGCCGGCTTTCAGGATGGTGCGCCGCATGGCCCGGGGCGCGGCGCCGCTCACAGGTTGGGCGCGAAATGGAGGCGTTCGAGGCATGAGTTACCCAAGGCGGTGGTTGCCTGCAATTCTACATCACGGCCGTCGCCGGCGACGCGCAGGTACAGATTCAGGTCCGGCGGCGGCAGCACGGTGTCCGCCTTTTCCGGCCATTCGACGATGCAGATGTTGTCACCGTCGAAATCCTCACGGAAGCCCGCGTCGAGGAATTCCTCGGGGCTGCCCATGCGGTACAGGTCGAAGTGGATCACGTTCACGTCGCGCCCGTCCAGCCGCACGCGGTACGGTTCGGACAGCGTGTAGGTGGGGCTCTTGACCGTGCCTTCGTAGCCGGACGCGTGCAGCAGGGCGCGGGTGAGGGCGGTCTTGCCGGCGCCCAGGTCGCCGTGCAGGTGGATGGTCAGGCCGGGCGCGAGCGCGCGCGCCAGCGAGGCGCCCAGCGCGCAGGTGCCGGCTTCGTCGTGGAGATGGGCTTGAAAGTGCTGCATCAATTAAAATAGCGTGTGAGATGAACGCATAGCGTCTGAGATCAACGTCTTCGCGTTCGAGTCCGTATCCGGGATGGGCCGCGAGGCCCGCCTGCCTGCATTGTAACCGCCAGCCTGCCGCCATGTCCCTGTCCGAAGCCAATTTAGCCGAACTTGCCGCCCGCATCAAGCAATGGGGCCGCGAACTGGGGTTCGCCGAGGTGCGCATCACCGACATCGACCTGACCGCGTCCGAGGCGGGCCTGCGGGCGTGGCTGGACGCGGGCATGCACGGCGAAATGGACTACATGGCCAGCCACGGCATGAAGCGCGCGCGTCCGGCCGAGCTGGTGCCGGGCACGGTGCGCGTGGTCACGGCCCGCATGGACTACCTGCCGGCTTCCACCCCGGACGACTGGCGCGAGCGCGAGACGGCGCGCCTGGCCGATCCCGGCGCGGCCGTGATCTCGCTGTATGCGCGGGGCCGCGACTACCACAAGGTGCTGCGGGCCCGCCTGCAGCAGCTGGCCGACCGCATCCGCGCCGGCACGGGCGAATTCGGCTACCGCGTGTTCACGGACTCGGCGCCCGTGATGGAATTGCCGCTGGCCGAGAAGGCGGGGCTGGGCTGGCGCGGCAAGCACACGCTGCTCATCAGCCGCGAGGCCGGCTCCACCTTCTTCATGGGCGAGATCCTGGTCGACCTGCCGCTGCCGGTGGACCGGCCCACCGGCGCCCACTGCGGCCAGTGCACGGCGTGCCTGGACGTGTGCCCGACCCAGGCCATCGTCGGCCCCGGCAAGCTCGATGCGCGGCGCTGCATCTCCTACCTGACCATCGAACTGAAAAGCGCGATCCCCGAGGACATGCGGCCGCTGATCGGCAACCGCGTGTACGGCTGCGACGATTGCCAGACCGTCTGCCCGTGGAACAAGTTCGCCCAGCGCGCCGTGCTGCCGGACTTCGACGAGCGCAACGGCCTGGGCGCGGCGGACATGGTGGACCTGTTCGCGTGGACGGAGGAGGAGTTCGACGCGCGATTGAGCGGCAGCCCGATACGGCGCATCGGCCACGAGCGCTGGCTGCGCAACCTCGCCGTCGGCCTGGGCAACGCGGCGGCGGCCGGCGCGCGCGGCGACGCGCGCATCGTGGCCGCGCTGCGGTCGCGCCGCGACCATCCGTCGGAACTGGTGCGCGAGCACGTGGCGTGGGCGCTGGCGCGGCACGAGGCCGCGCACGACTAGGACAGCGGCCCTGGCCGCCGTTATTTCAGCAGCCCCGCCAGCTCAACCGCCGTTTTCACCTGCATCTTGTCGAAGATGTGCGCGCGGTGCACCTCGACCGTGCGCATGCTGATGCCCAGCTGGTCGGCCACCACCTTGTTCATCTTGCCGGCCAGGATCAGGTCCAGCACCTCGCGCTCGCGCGCCGACAGCGTGGCCAGGCGCGCCTGCACCGCCGCGCGCGCGCCGGCCATGCGCGAGCCGGCCAGCCCTTCCTGCACCCGGTCCATCAGCTCGTTGTCGTTGAACGGCTTCTCGAAGAAGTCGAAGGCGCCGCGCTTGAGCGTGTCCACCGCCATCGGCACGTCGCCGTGGCCGGTCAGGAAGATCACGGGCAGGCGCTGCGTCAGGCCCCTGGCGGCCAGCTGGTCGAACACGGCCACGCCGTTCACGTCCGGCATGCGCACGTCGAGCAGCACGCAGTCGCCGTCCGGGTCGAACTGGCCGCGCGCCACCTCGGCCAGGAACGCCTGCGCGCTGTCGTAGGCGCGCGCCGCGATCGCGCGCGAGCCGGCCAGCCAGGACAGCGCGTCGCGCACCACCTCTTCATCGTCGACTATGTGCAGCATGGTTCAGGTTCCTCCCGTGAGCGTGGCCACCGGCACGGCCGGCAAGGTGAATGTGAAGATGGTACCGCCATCCGGGTTGGCGCGGTGGGTGAGCGCGCCGCCGTGGAATTCAATCGCCGTGCGGCAGATGTTCAGGCCCATGCCCATGCCTTCGGCCTTGGTCGAGAAGAACGGCGAGAACAGGCGCTCGGCCACGTCCTGCGGGATGCCGTGGCCCTGGTCGATCACGGCCACGCTGACCTGGCCGGCCGCCGCGTCGCAGGCGGCGCGCAGGGTCAGCACGCGGCGCTGGGGCGGGATGTGGGCCATGGCCTCGATGGCGTTGCGGGTCAGGTTCAGCAGCACCTGTTCGATCATCATGCGGTCGATGCGCAGCGGCGGCAGGTCGTCCGGGATGTCGGTGTGGATGGCCACGTAGAAGCGGCGCGCCTGCAGCTCGATCAGCGCCCGTATGCCGTCGAGCAGGGCCGGCAGCGCCACCTGCTCGCGCTGCGGTTCGCGCTTCTTGACGAAGGCGTGCACGCTGCGGATGATCTGGCCGGCCCGCTGGGCCTGGGCCGACGCCTGCTCCAGCGCCGGCTTGAGCATGGCGCCGTCGACCGGCGCGCCGCTGGCCGCGGCCCGCTCCAGCACGTTGAGCGCGCCCGTCGTGTAGCTGGAGATGGCGGCCAGCGGCTGGTTCAGTTCGTGGGCCAGCATGGAGGCGATCTCGCCCATGGTGGCCAGGCGCGCGCTGGTCTGCAGCTTCTCGTGCTGCTGGCGGTTCAGTTCCTCGATGCGCTTGCGGTCGGAGATGTCGAGGATGGAGCCCATCCATCCGGTCTGGCGCCCGTCCTTGTCCACCAGCGGCGCCTCGAAGATCAGCACCGGCACCCGGGTGCCGTCCGAGCGCTGGAAGATGGTCTCGAACTGGGGCGTGACGGTGCCGGCCAGCACGCTGGCGAAGCGCTGCTGGTACTCGGCCATCGCCTCCGGCGCCCAGTAGGGCATGGGCGGCAGCTTGCCGATCAGCTCCTCGGCCGGGTAGCCCACCATCTGGCAGAACGCGGGGTTGACGTAGGTGACGCGGCCCTCCAGGTCGCGCGCGCGCAGGCCCGTGACGAGCGAATTCTCCATCGCCGTGCGGAACGACATCTGCTGGCGCAGCGCGCCCTCGGCCGCCAGCCGGCGCGTGATGTGGCCCCACAGGGCCAGCAGGCTCCACAGCAATCCCAGCGACAGCACGATGACCGAGCCCACCAGCAGGTTGGGCAGCAGGCGCGGCGCGCTCTTGACGCTGTCCGTCACCAGCGTGATGTTCACGCCCGGCAGGTCCAGCGCCCGCTTGTGGGTGTACACGCCGTGGCCGGGGCCGGCGGCGGCGCGCTGCGCCAGCACGCGGTCGTCGCGGTCGATCAGGGTGATCTGGTTCTCCTGCGCGAACCACCACGGCACCATTTCCTCCAGCAGCGCGCTGGCCTGGTAGGTCGCCACCAGGCTGCCCAGGTAGACGCCGCCCCGGTACAGCGGCACGTGGTAGTCCATCAGCACGGCGGCCGGCGGCGCGCGCGGGGCGGGAGCCGCGACCTCCGGCTGCGCGTACAGCGCGTTGTGGGTGCGGCGCGCGATGTCGGCCGTGGTGCGCGAGGCTTCCGACAGCGGCGCGCCGTCGTCGCTGCCGGCCAGCCACCGGCCCTGCGGGTCGAGCCATTGCACCCGCAGCAGTTCGTGGCCGTTGCTGAGCAGTTGCGCCATGCGTTCGCGCAGCTGGGTCGGGGTCAGGTGGCCGTTGCCGATGTCGGCGCCCAGCGCGCGCAGGCTCTCCTCGTCGCGCCCCAGCTGGAAGCGGATGGTCTGCTCGACCCACAGCGTGTCGGCGATCAGTTGTTCCTGGCGCTCGTTGCTCTCCATCTCGCGCGCCTGCCACGGCAGCCAGATCAGGATGGTGAGGAACAGCAGCACCAGCACCACCGGCAGCAGCCAGCGCAGCGTGTTGCTGAACTGCGGACGACGCGCGGGGATGGGGACGGTGCTCATTGCCGGCAAGGTTATCCAGTTGGGCGGACGCCGCCATTGTGGTTTTCCACAGTTGCGAGTCCGGATACTACTGTTGAGAATCGACAGCAGACACGATAATAAAGTATTTTCGGATACCCATAACCCTGGAGACAGCATGCAACTGAAAGCCACCCTGGCCGCCCTGTGCGCGGCCCTGTGCGTGAACGCCTACGCCGAAGCCCCCATCGTCATCAAGTTCAGCCACGTGGTGGCCACCGACACGCCCAAGGGCCAGGCGGCCGAGCGCTTCAAGCAGTTGGCCGAGAAGGCCACCAACGGCCGCGTCAAGGTCGAGGTCTATCCGAACAGCCAGCTGTACAAGGACAAGGAGGAGCTGGAGGCGCTGCAGCTGGGCGCGGTGCAGATGCTGGCGCCGTCGCTGGCCAAGTTCGGCCCGCTGGGCGTGAAGGAGTTCGAGGCGTTCGACCTGCCCTACATCTTCCCCAGCAAGACGGCCCTGTACAACGTGACCGAGGGCGAGATCGGCAAGGGCCTGCTGAAGAAGCTGGAACCGAAGGGCATCACGGGCCTGGCGTACTGGGACAACGGCTTCAAGGTCATGTCGGCCAACAAGCCGCTGCACACGCCGGCCGACTTCCGGGGCCTGAAGATGCGCATCCAGTCGTCCAAGGTGCTCGACGCGCAGATGCGCGCGCTGGGCGCCAATCCGCAGGTGCTGGCGTTCTCCGAGGTGTACCAGGCCCTGCAGACGGGCGTGGTGGACGGCACCGAGAATCCGCCGTCCAATATGTACACCCAGAAGATGCATGAGGTGCAGAAGCACGTGACCGTGTCCAACCACGGCTATCTGGGCTACGCGGTGATCGTCAACAAGAAGTTCTGGGACGGCCTGCCGGCCGACATCCGCGCCGCGCTGGAGAAGTCGATGCGCGAGGCCACCACGTTCGAGAAGGCGATCGCCCAGCGCGACAACGACATGGCGCTGGACGCCATCAAGAAGACCGGCAAGACCACCATCTACACGCTCAGCGTGCAGGAGCAGGCCGAGTGGCGCCGCGCGCTGCTGCCGGTGCAGAAGCAGATGGAGGGGCGGATCGGCAAGGACCTGATCTCGGCCATCAACAAGGAAGCGGCCAAGTAAGCCTGTCCTGACGCGCCATCGCCTGGCCCCGCCGGGCACATACCGGGGGCCCGGTCCGCGGGGCGGCGCTGCGCCGTCCCGCCATCACTTCCTTTGGAAAGACCGCCATGAAATATCTCGACAGGCTCGAAGAATGGCTGATCGCGTCGCTGATGGCCGCCGCGACCGTCATCATCTTCCTGGCCGTGATCCACCGCTACCTGTCCGGCCTGCCCATCCCGTGGCTGCAGGACCAACTGCTCCAGATCAACACCAGCTGGGCGCAGGAACTATGCATCTACATGTTCGTGTGGATGGCCAAGTTCGGCGCCGCCTACGGTGTGCGCACCGGCATCCACGTGGGGGTGGACGTGGCCATCAACCGCATGAACCCGGCCTGGTACCGCCGCTTCGTGGTGATCGGCCTGCTGGCCGGCGCCCTGTTCACCGGCGTGATCTGCGCGCTGGGCGCCAACTACGTGTACAAGATGTCGCTCACCACCCAGACCTCGCCGGACATGGAGATGCCGATGTGGATCGTCTACCTGGGCGTGCCGCTGGCCTCGGGCCTGATGTGCTTCCGCTTCCTGCAGGTGGCGCTGCACTTCGTGCGCACCGGCCAGTTGCCCAAGCATGACGTGGCCCACGTGGAGGGGCTGGACGACCTGGTGGCGCCGGAAGGGGGCAAGCCATGAACGCCGCCATCATCTTCGTGCTGCTGATCGTGCTGATGCTGACCGGCATGCCGATCTCCATCTCGCTCGGCCTGACGGTGCTCACCTTCCTGTTCACCATGACCAGCGTGCCGGCCGAGATCGTGGCCCAGAAGCTGTTCTCGGGCATCGACAACTTCGAGGTCATGGCGATCCCGTTCTTCATCCTGGCCGGCAACTTCCTGACCCACGGCGGGGTGGCGCGGCGCATGATCAACTTCGCCAGCTCGATGGTCGGCCACTTCCACGGCGGCCTGGCGCTGGCCGGCGTGATGGCGTGCGCGCTGTTCGCCGCCGTCTCCGGCTCCAGCCCGGCCACGGTGGTGGCGATCGGCTCCATCATCCTGCCGGCCATGATCAAGCAGGGCTATCCGAAGAAATTCGGCGCCGGCGTCATCACCACCTCGGGCGCGCTGGGCATCCTGATCCCGCCGTCGATCGTGATGGTGATGTATTCGGTCACCACCAACACCTCGGTGGGCAAGCTGTTCACGGCCGGCGTGGTGCCGGGCATCCTGCTGGCCACGCTGCTGGGCCTGACGACGTGGTTCCTGGCCCGCAAGCACAACTACCCGCGCCTGCCGCGCGCCACGTGGGGCCAGCGTTGGCAGGCGTTCCGCAAGAGCGCCTGGGGCCTGCTGCTGATCGTGATCGTGATGGGTGGCATCTACAGCGGCAAGTTCACGCCGACCGAGGCGGCCGCCGTGGCCGCCGTGTACGCGTTCGTCATCGCCGTGTTCGTCTACAAGGACCTCAAGCTGGTCCAGGTGGGCAAGGTGCTGCTCGATTCGGCCTCGATGTCGGCCATGCTGCTCTACATCATCACCAACGCCGTGCTGTTCTCGTTCCTGATGACGAGCGAGAACATCCCGCAGGCGATGGCGGCGTGGATCACGGACCAGGGCCTGGGCATGGTCAGCTTCCTGCTGGTGGTCAACGTGCTGCTGCTATTGGCCGGCAACATCATGGAGCCGTCGTCGATCGTGCTGATCATGGCGCCCATCCTGTTCCCGGTGGCCATGAAGCTGGGCATCGATCCCGTGCACTTCGGCATCCTGATCGTGGTCAACATGGAGGTCGGCATGTGCCATCCGCCCGTGGGCCTGAACCTGTACGTGGCGTCCGGCATCACCAAGATGGGCATTTCGGAGCTGACGGTGGCCGTGCTGCCATGGCTGCTGACCATGCTCGGTTTCCTGGCCCTCATCACCTATGTGCCGCAGATCACGTTGTGGTTGCCCGATTTGATTTATTCCTAAATTATTAGCTCCTGCTGTCTTTTTCCTGCGACAAAAAAAATGGGAAAAAGCCATTCAGATACGTTATGATGGCGTCGCTGTCGGACATATAACTGATGACGATAATCGTCCGGGTGGCAAAGGACATGCAGGATTAGTTGTGGGGAGTGGGTATAACAACGGCGAACAAGAGCCGGCCATATTTGAGGAGACACACGTTTTACAGAATGCTGTTGGTATCACCGCTGCAAGCCGCCACAAGCGCGCTACGGCGGGAACCAAACGGCCGGGAACGTGAAGCAGGATTCGAGCGCACCTTCGGGTGCGCTTTTTTTTGTCCCGCGGTTTTACAATGGCGGATGCCGGTGTCGTGCCGGCGCGACGCGGGCACAGCCACAAGGACAACTTCAGTGATGAAAAAACAACAGGGTAGCGAACTCTTCGCCGCCATCCTCGACTTGCCGTTTGGCAAGTTCGGCATCCGCACGGCCGGTTCGCTGGTGACGGAGCTGTTCTACCTGGCGCCCCATTTCGACGAGAAGGCGCCGCAGGACAAGGTGGCCGAACTGGCCGCCTGGCAGGTGCTGCGCTACTGCCAGGACCCCGACTTCGTGTTCGACCTGCCGCTGGCGCGCGTGGGCAGCGCGTTCCAGCACAAGGTGTGGGACACCATCGCCTCGATCCCGCGCGGCAGCGTGCGCACCTACGGCGAAGTGGCGCGCCACATCGGCTCGGCGCCGCGCGCCGTGGGCCAGGCCTGCGGCGCCAACTGGTTCCCGCTGGTGATCCCGTGCCACCGGGTGACGGCCGCCAACGGCCTGGGCGGCTTCTCCAACAGCGAGGACCCGAACAGCTACCACCTGGACATCAAGCGCTGGCTGCTGGCGCACGAGGGAGCGAGCGAGTACGCATGGCGCCAGACAACGCTGCTCTGATCGACGGCTTCTGCGACAGCCTGTGGCTGGAGGATGGCCTGTCCAAGAACACGCTGGAGGCCTACCGGCGCGACCTGCGCCTGTTCGCGCGCTGGCTGCAGGCGCAGCGCCCGCAACTGGCGGACCTGCACGCCGTGGACGGGCACGACATCAGCGCCTATTTCTCGGCCCGCCACGACGAGACCAAGCCCAGCTCCTCGAACCGGCGCCTGTCGGTGCTCAAGCGCTTCTACCAGCACGCGCTGCGCAACAAGCAGATCACGGCCGACCCGTGCGCCCGGCTGCCGTCGGCCAAGCAGCCGACCCGCTTCGTGCACACGCTGAGCGAAGCGCAGGTGGAGGCGCTGCTGGCCGCGCCCGACGTGTCCACCCCGCTGGGCCTGCGCGAACGCACGATGCTGGAGCTGATGTACGCGAGCGGGCTGCGGGTGTCCGAGCTGGTGGCGCTCAAGCTGCTGGAACTGAGCCTGAACGACGGCGTGCTGCGTGTCACGGGCAAGGGCGCCAAGACGCGGCTGGTGCCGTTCGGCGCCCAGGCCCGGCAGTGGATAGAGCGCTACCTGCGCGACGCGCGCGGCGTGATCCTCGACGGCCAGGTGGACGACGCGCTGTTCGTCACGGCCCGCGGCGGCCCCATGACGCGCCAGATGTTCTGGGTGCTGATCAAGAAGCACGCGCAGCGGGCCGGCATCGCCACCCACCTGTCGCCGCACACGCTGCGCCACGCGTTCGCCACCCATCTGCTCAACCATGGCGCCGACCTGCGCGTGGTGCAGTTGTTGCTCGGCCATTCAGACATTTCCACCACCCAGATCTACACCCACGTGGCGCGCGAGCGGCTCAAGCATTTACATGCGCAACATCATCCGCGTGGATGAAAAAGTTGCGCGGGCCATAACTGCGTCATAATGTGCCTGAGTGATTACATTATCGTGAAACCAGAGGATGCAAATGGCAAAGACAAATTTCCAATATGAAAAGCGGCAACGCGAGTTAGAGAAGAAAAAGAAAGCCGAGGAAAAGGCCAGGCGCAAGGCGGAGCTGAAGAACAATCCGGGCGCGGCCGGGGAGGAGGGCGCCGACGCCGATGCCGGCGAGGACACGGATGACACGCCGGCCGACGGCGCCGCCGCCGAATAAGCCCACACGCGCCGCCAGAACGTCGTTCCCGCGCAGGCGGGAATCCAGGCATTGCCTGAATTCCCCCCATAGAACGCCAGCGTTTACATAGATCAAGCGTCCCATGGGTACCCGCTTTCGCGGGCACGACGGCTTTAGGGCCAGATCCTTGACGGGGCCGACCCTGCGGCCAGCGCCACCGTCACGCCACATCCGCCTCCTGCCGCGCCACCGCCGGCACGGCCGCCACGCCATGCTCGGGCGTGCCCTTGAAATAGCGGGCCGCCCGCTTGCCCAGATTATCCAGATACGTATAGGCCACCGGCACCACCACCAGCGTCAGCAGGGTGGAGGTGAGCACGCCGCCGATCACGGCGCGGCCCATCGGCGCCTGTAACTCGCCGCCGTCGCCCATGCCGATCGCCATCGGCAGCATGCCGAACACCATCGCCAGCGTCGTCATCAGGATCGGACGCAACCGCACCTGGCCCGCCTCCATGATGGCGTCGAACTGGCTCAGGCCCGCGCGCTGGCCGTGGTTGGTGAAGTCCACCAGCAGGATGGCGTTCTTGGTCACCAGGCCCATCAGCATGATGAAGCCGATCACCGAGAAGATGTTGAGCGTGGTGCCCGTCACCAGCAGCGCCACCAGCACCCCGATCAAGGACAGCGGCAGCGACACCATGATGGCCACCGGCTGCAGGAAGCTGCCGAACTGCGACGCCAGCACCAGGTAGATGAAGATCACGGCGATGCCGAGTGCCATGGCGGCGCCCGACATGGTTTCCTCCATGTCCTGGGCGCTGCCGGCCACGTCGAAGCGCACCCCGGCCGGCAGGTCGATCTGCTGCATGGCGCGCTTGATGTCGGCGTCCACGTCGCCGCCGGGCCGGCCCTCCACGGCCGCGTAGATGGCCACCCGCCGCTGCAGCGCCTGGCGCTTGAGCACCTGCGGGCTGGACGAGGGCACGAATGCCACCACCTGGCGCAGCGGGATCATGATGGGCTTGCCGTCCGGCCCCAGCTTGCTCGACGCCAGCGACAGGTCGGCCAGGTCGGCGATCTTCTGCCGGCCCGACTTGGGCAGCTGCACGTTCACGTCGTAGTTCTGGCCATCGTCGGCCAGCCAGTGGCTGACCGTGTCGCCGGCCACGAACGGGCGCAGCGCGGCGCCGATCTGCTGCACCGACAGCCCCAGGTCGCTGGCCAGCTCGTTGTTGATCTTGATGGTGGTGGACGGGTTGGCGCCCTCCTGGCTGTATTCGAGGTCGGCCACGCCCTTGATGTGCCGCATCTTGTCCATCAGGCGCTGGGCCACGGCGTCCAGCTTGCCCTCGTCGGTGCCGAGGATGGCGATGAAGATCGGTTTCTGGCCCACCGACAGCGTGATGCCGGCGATGCTCGACAGGCGCGCCCGCACCAGCTTTTCCAGTTCCTTCTGCGAGCGGCGCTTGTGCGTCTTCAGGTCGCTCAGCTTCATGATCACGTCGGCCGTGTTGCGCCCGTCCTGGGTGCCCACGCGCGACAGCACGTCGACGATCTCGGGGAAGCCCTTCAGCGCCGCCTCGGCCTGGGCCACCTTGCTGTCCGTGTAGTCGAGGCTGGAGCCGACCGGGGTCTTGAAGCGCATGAAGATGCGGCCGTCGTCGGTGTCCGGGAACATCTCGCCGCCGATCATCGGCACCAGCGCCAGGCTGGCCACGAACAGGGCCAGGGCCACGGCCAGCGTGGTCTTGCGCCAGCGCAGCGCCACGGCCAGCACCTTGCCGTACACGCCGTGCAGGCGCTGCACGCCGCCCTCCAGCCAGGCCATGAAGCGGCCCAGCCACGGCGCGTACTTGAAGCGGTCCTGCACCGGATCGCGCCACACGGACGACAGCATGGGGTCGAGCGTGAAGCTGACGAACAGCGACACCAGCACGGCCACCGCCACCGTCACCCCGAACTGCAGGAAGAAGCGGCCGATGATGCCCTGCATGAAGGCCACCGGCACGAACACGGCCACGATGGCGAAGGTGGTGGCCATCACGGCCAGGCCGATCTCGTTGGTGCCGTCGCCGGCCGCGCGGCGGTGGTCCTTGCCCATGCCCAGGTGGCGCACGATGTTCTCGCGCACCACGATGGCGTCGTCGATCAGCAGGCCGATGCACAGCGACAGCGCCATCAGCGTCAGGAAGTTGAGCGTGAAGCCGAACGCCTTCATGGCGATGAAGCTGGCCATCACGGAGATCGGCAGCGTGAGGCCGGTGATGATGGTGCTGCGCCACGAGTGCAGGAACAGGAACACGATCACCATGGTCAGCACGGCGCCTTCCATGATGGTCT
Organism: Rugamonas sp. GW822-FHT03B10; assembly: GCF_058801745.1. Taxonomy (NCBI): domain Bacteria; kingdom Pseudomonadati; phylum Pseudomonadota; class Betaproteobacteria; order Burkholderiales; family Oxalobacteraceae; genus Rugamonas; species Rugamonas sp. GW822-FHT03B10. The sequence goes on from NZ_JBXANP010000002.1 coordinate 243,781, forward strand.
CCTTGACGTTGGTCAGCTGGCTTTGCACGTGCACGGAATCGTCGTTCAGCACCTTCAGTTCGATGTCGGCCGGCAGCGTCTTCTTCAGGTCGGCCGCCACCTGCTGGATGCCGGTGCCCACCGCCACCACGTTGGCGTCCTGCTGCTTGGTGATCTCGATCGAGATGGCGCGCTGGCCGTTCAGGCGCGAGATCGACAGCTCCTCCTGCTCGCCGTCGACCACGCTGGCCACCTGGTCGAGGAACACGGGGCCGTTGGCGCGGCGCGCCACGATGATCTTGCTGAACTCGCGCGCCTGTTTCATCTTGCCCTCGACCCGCACCAGTTGTTCGCTGGCGCCGTAGCTGATGCTGCCGGCCGGCAGGTTGGTGTTGGTGGCCTGGATGGCGGCGATCACCTCGTCCACGCCCACGGCCTGCGCCGTCATGTCGGCCGGGCGCAGGCTGACCAGCACCTGGCGCACGCGGGTGCCCGTCAACCGCACCTGGCCCACGCCGGGCACGGCCTGGAAGCGCTTGGTGATCACCTGGTCGGCCAGGGTCGACAATTCACGCAGCGAGTGGGCGCCGGCGGTCAGGCTCAGTTGCACGATCGGCTGCTCGTTCTCGCCCTCCACGCGGGCGATGAACGGATCCTTGGCCTCCTTGGGGAAGCGCGGCCGCACCAGCGCCACCTTGTCGCGGATGTCCTGCATGGCCTTGTCCATGTTGGTCGACAGGTTGAAGTCGATATAGATGCCGGCCCGGCCTTCCCACGAGTTGGAGCGCAGGGTCTTGACGCCGCTGACGGTGTTGATGATGTCCTCCAGCGGCCGCGTGATGTCGTTCTCGACCGCCTCGGGCGAGGCGCCCGGATACTGCACCTCGACGATGGCCACCGGGATCTGCACGTTGGGCATGGCCTCCAGGCCCAGTCCCCGGTACGAGAACAGGCCGAGCACGACCAGCGCCACCATCACCATGGTGGCGAACACGGGGTTCTGGATGCTGACTTTGGTGATCCACATGGCTCAGTCCTTCTGCGCCAGTTGCGACGCGTGCGCCGCGGCCGCGCGCGCCGGCGGCTTGACGGGGCTGCCGGCCTTGAGGCCGTCGAGCTTGGCGACGATCACGCTGGCGCCGGGCGCCAGGCCGTCCGTCACCTCGGCATAGCCCTCGTCGTCGTTGCGCATGCCCAGCGCCACCGGCTGCACGGCCACCTTGTCCTGGACGATGGTGTACACCACTTGCCGGCCCTGTTCCGTGCGCACGGCCGCCAGCGGCACCAGCGGCGCCACGGCCGAGCGGGCCGTGACCAGGCTGCCCTTGGCGAACATGCCGCCGCGCAGCGCGCCGTCGGCGTTGGGCACGGCCACGTACACCAGCATGTAGCGCGAACCGGCCTCCGTGGTGGGGTTGATGCGGGCCACCTTGCCCGTGAATTCGCGCTGCTGGAAGCCGTCCACGTTGAAGCGCACCTGCTGCCCGACCGCGATGCGCGGGATCTCCGACGCCGGCACCTGCGCCTCCAGCGTCAGCTCGGCCAGGTTGACGATGGTGTAGACCGGCATGTCGGGCGCCAGCTTCTCGCCGGCCTGCACGTGGCGCTTGCTGACGATGCCGCTGATGGGGGCGCGGATCACGCCGTCGTTCATGGCGATGCGGGCCACCTCGACGGCGGCGGCGGCCGCCTTGACGTTGGCGCGCGCCAGTTCCACGCTGTTCTGGGTCGCGTCATAGGCGGTCTGGGCGATGAATTTCTGCTTGAGCAGGGCCAGGCTGCTGGCCTCGTTCTTGCTGGCCAGCGACAGCCTGGCCTGGGCCTCGTCCAGCGCCGCCTGCTGCTGCGCCAGGCGGGCCCGCAGGTCGGCCAGGTCGATGCGCGCCAGCACCTGGCCGGCCGTGACGGCCATGCCTTCCTGCACCGTGGTCAGCTCCACCTGGCCCGACACCTTGGACTTGACGGTGGCCTGGCTGAGCGGCGCCAGCGAGCCCGACAGCGGCAGGCGCAGCGCCAGCGAGCGGGCCGCGATGGTCGCCACGTCGGTGGCGGCCAGCTCCAGCGCCGGGGGCGCGTCCGCCTTCGGCTTGCCCTGTTGCTCGCTGGCGTGGGCGGCCGTGGGCTGGGGCCGCAGCAGGGCCCAGCCGCCGCCGGCCAGACCCAGCACGGCCACGGCGATCACGGGAACGCGCCAGCGGTGGCGGCGCAAGGTGGGCTGGGAAGGCAGGGTCTCGATTTTCATGTCGTCGTCTTTTTCTGGAATGGGGCGGCGGGGAAGGACTGCGCCGACACCTAGTTGGAAGGGGGACAGTCCTGTCCCCCTTGCCTCCGTCTGCCGTTGAACGCATGTTGCCACTTTAAAAAGAGGGGCCGCCGGCCGCCACCGGAATGCGACAAAGCGCAGGAAAACGGGCGTGAGCTGCAAAAAAACGGATGCCAGCGCCGCGGCCGCCACCGCCCGCGCGCCGCGATTTGTTGGTTTATGGCAACCGATGTTATGGCGCGGGACGGTGGACGTGGCTTTCTTGAGCGAAGTCAAGCGCGCGGAGCGGGGGCAAGGAAGAATGGCATAAGCGCGGATAAGGGGGGGACTTCGAACCACCGCAAGTACGTCGTTCCCGCGCAGGCGGGAACCCATACTGAGCCTCGGACCACGTGGCCCGTGGCGGGAACTCGTAGGTCCGGGGGCGCAACGACGGTTTTCGAGGTCCCCAAGGACTCTTATTTCGTGAGGTCAACGTGAGTATCCCAGCAGACAGCGCCGGTGGCGAGCGCTACGAAGGCACCGGCCGTGAAGCGCTGGACGTCATCGCGCGCATCGTGGCCGTGATCGAAGCGACGCCCATGGTGGCCGTGCGCAGCGTGGACCGGGCCGGCATCGTGCGGTTCTGGAACCACACCAGCGCGCGCCTGTACGGCGTGGCCACGGCCGACGCGCTGGGCCGGCCGCTGGAGGCGCTGCTGCGCCCGGCCGCGCGGGCCGGCGACTACGCGGCGGCCATCGCCCGCGTGTGGCGCACCGGCCAGCCCGGCGCCGCGCGCGACTGGTGCATGCGGCTGGCCGACGGGCGCACCGTGTGGATCTATTCCACCATGTTCCCGGTCGGCCGGGCCGGGGCGCCGGACCAGGTGTTCTGCCTCGACGTGGACATCACGGCGCGCAAGGCCGAGGAGAGCGCGCAACTGTCGGTCGGCGCCCATTTCCACCACGTGATGGCGCGCTCCAGCGACGCCATCGTGCTGCTGCGGCGCGGCCGCATCGTCGACGCCAACCCGGCCGCGCTGGCGCTGTTCGGCTACCCCCACAAGGACGCCCTGTTGCGGCGCACGCTGGCCCAGTTGTCGCCGCCCTGCCAGGCCGACGGCGAAGCGTCGGCCGCCGCCGCCCGGCTGCGCGCGCGCCAGGCCCGCGCGCTGGGCAATCTGCGCTTCGACTGGCGCTACCTGAACGGCGCGGGCCGGCCGTTCTGGGCCGAGGTGCTGATGACCTCCGTCACGCTGGGCCGCCAGCACACGCTCTACACGGCGATCCGCGACATCTCGGCCCGCAAGGAGGCCGAGCAGTCGCTGTGCCTGGCGGCCCAGGTGTTCGAGAACAGCCGCGACGCCATCGTGCTCACGGACGGCCGGCACGTGATCGCGGCCGTCAACCGCGCCTACGGCGACGTGACCGGCTACGACGGCGCGCAGATGCTGGGCCAGCCGCTGGGCGCGCACCGCTGCGGCATCGAGGACGAGTCGCAGTTCCAGCGCATCCTGGCCGCCGTGGAGGAGGCGGGCCACTGGCAGGGCGAAGTGTGGGCGGTGCGCGCCGACGGCCGCCGTTACGCGGCCTGGCTGGCGCTGACGGCCATCCGCGACGCGCGCCAGCAGGTCTGCAATTACATGGGCATGCTGTCGGACATCACCGAGCGCAAGCAGGCCGAGGCCCACACCCGCCATCTGGCCGAGCACGATTTCCTGACCGGCCTGCCGAACCGCGCGCTGCTGCTGGACCGCCTGAACCTGGCCCTGACGGCGGCGCGCCGCCACCACAGCATGCTGGCCGTCCTGTTCCTGGACCTGGACCGCTTCAAGCACATCAACGACGCGCTCGGCCACCACGTGGGCGATCTGCTGCTGCGCGAGGTGGCCGCGCGGCTGCTGCGCTGCGTGCGGGCGGTGGACACGGTGAGCCGCCAGGGCGGCGACGAGTTCCTGATCGTGCTGACCGACATCGGCGCCGTGGACCAGGCGGCCCACGTGGCGGCCACCGTGCTGCAGGCGATCACGCAGCAGTATGTGCTCGAGCAGCACCGGCTGGACGTGACCACTTCGATCGGCATCAGCGTCTACCCCGACGACGGCGCCGACATCGACACCCTGGTGCGCCACGCCGACCTGGCCATGTACCACGCCAAGGAGCATGGCCGCAACCGCTACCAGTTCTTCAACGCCGAGATGAACGTCCAGATCACGGAGCGCGTGCGCTTCGAGAACGACCTGCGGCGCGCCGTGGCCGAACGCCAGTTCGAGCTGGTGTTCCAGCCCGAACTGGACCTGGCCACGGGGGAGGTGCAGGGCATGGAGGCGCTGGTGCGCTGGCGCCATCCGGAACTGGGGCTGCTGGCGCCGGCCAGCTTCATCGGCGTGGCCGAGGACTGCGGCCTGATGGTGGCGATCGGCACCTGGGTGCTGCAGGAGGCCTGCCGCCGCGCGCGCGGCTGGCGCGACGCGGGCCGGCCGCTGGTGGTGGCCGTCAACCTGTCGCCCAGCCAGTTCATGCAGCGCGGGCTGGCGGCCACGGTGCGCGAGGCGCTGCTGGCGTCGGAGCTGCCGGCGTCGCTGCTGGCGCTGGAGATCACGGAGGCGGCGCTGATGAAGGATGGCGGCGCCATGGCCATGCTGCAGGAATTGCGCACGCTGGGCCTGAGCCTGGTGATCGACGATTTCGGCACCGGCTATTCGCGCCTCGGCCACCTGAAGGACTATCCGGTCGACAAGCTCAAGATCGACCGTTCATTCGTCAACGATTTCGAGCACGAGCCGGCCGAGGCGGCCGTGGTCAGCGCCATCATCGCGCTGGCCCACAGCCTGAAGATGAAGGTGCTGGCCGAAGGCGTGGAGACGGAGACGCAACTGCGCTTCCTGCGCGAGCAGGGCTGCGACCAGTACCAGGGCAGCTACGCGCGGGTGGCGCCGTCCTCGCCGTAAAGGCGCAGCCGCACCAGCACCTGGCCGTGGTCCGACGCCTCCGGGCGCTGCAGCAGCAGGTGGTCGTTCAGGTAGCTCACGTCCAGCACGGCGCCGATGGCGCGCGGCGAGGCCGGGTGGAACTGCTCCGACACCAGCACGTGGTCGATGGTCATGTAGCGGCCCTCGTGGACGTTGGTGTAGCCGAGGTGGCGGGCCTGGTCCTGGCGCAGCTGGATCTGGTTGCAGTCGAACAGGCGGCCCCGGAGCTCCTCGCCCGGCCCGCCCGCGCCCAGCACGATGTTGGTGGTGACGGCGTCCAGCGTGTCGTTGAAGTCGCCCAGCACCACGCACGGCCGGTGCGTGCCCAGCGCCAGCTCGCCGGCCAGCGCGCGCAGCGCCACCGCCTCGGTGCCGCGCCGGATCAGGGAACGCAGGTTGGCCTGGGCGTACTGCACGGGATCGCCGCCGCCGTCGCCATTGCCGTTGCCGTTGCCGTCGTTGCCGCCATGGCCGCCGTTGCCGCCGTTGCCGCCGTTGCCGCCGTTGCGGTAGTCGGGCCGCTTCGATTTCAGGTGCACCACCAGCACGTCGAGCACGTCGCCGCAGGGCAGCAGCAGCTGCGCGTGCACGGGCGCGCGCGCGTAGCGGTCGGCGTCGCGGCCGCCGGCCGGCATGGCCACGCCGGCGGGGAAGGTGGGATGGCTGGTGGCCGGCGCGGCCAGCGGCAGGCGCGAGATCAGCGCCACCTGCGGCGTGAGGCGCTCGGCCAGCGGATCGGGCGCCACCCCGGCCACGCTGGCGCCGCCGTAGCGCCGGCTGCGCGCCAGCACCGCGCGCAGCGTGTCGAGGCTGAACACCTCCTGCAGCCCGACCACGTCCGCGTCCAGCAGGTCGAGCTGGCGCGCGGTCCAATCGATTTTCGCTTCGTACTGCGCCGCCGTCAGCGGCGCCAGGTTGTCGTACAATTTCTCGCCCGGCGGGGCCAGGTTGCAAACATTGAAAGTGGCAAAGCGAATTTCTTGCTGCATAATGCGACACTCCTTAGCGAACGTTTAGCGTATCACGGCATGGCAAAGAAAGAACACATTTCCGAAACCCCGGCCACCCAGTTGCTGCGCAAGCAGAAGGTGGCCTTCAGCGAACACCCGTACGACTACGAGGAGCATGGCGGCACCACCGTGTCGGCGCGCGAACTGGGCGTGGATGAGCACCACGTGGTCAAGACGCTGGTGATGCAGGACGAGGCGGCCAAGCCGCTGATCGTGCTGATGCACGGCGACTGCAAGGTGTCGACCAAGAACCTGGCGCGCGCCATCGGCTGCAAGTCGGTCGAGCCGTGCAAGCCGGAGGTGGCCCAGCGCCACAGCGGCTACCAGGTGGGCGGCACCTCGCCGTTCGGCACCCGCAAGGCCATGCCGGTCTACGTCGAGCAATCGATCCTCGACCTGGAAACGATTTATATCAATGGCGGCCGGCGCGGCTACCTGGTCGGCATCGCGCCGCGGGTGCTGCTGGACGTGCTGAACGCGCGCCCGGTGCACTGCGCGCTGGCCGACTGAGAAGTCGTTTCAAAACGCCCATGGCGTCGTTGTGGCACCTCGCCGTGCACGCGCACTGTCTTCGTTGCCACGCCTAGCCATGGTCGTTTTGAAACGACTTCCTGGTTCATAAGGCGTTGGCAAAACCGCACAATTTTCCCGGTCGGGGGCGGGCTTGGTGTATATTCACCGTCCCCCGGCCCAGCGCGCCGGGAATTATCTGCAAAGGGACACAATGAATACTGTATGGATGACCGTGGCCGCCTATCTGGTGGGCTCGATCTCGTTCGCCGTCGTGATGAGCAGCCTGTTCGGCATCGCCGACCCGCGCACCTACGGCTCCAAGAACCCCGGCGCCACCAATGTGTTGCGAAGTGGCAACAAGAAGGCCGCCATCATGACCCTGATCGGCGACGGCGCCAAGGGCTGGCTGGCCGTGTGGCTGGCCATCCGCTACGCCGACCAGTTGCAGGTGGGCGACATGACGATCGCGCTGGTGGCGATCGCCGTGTTCCTGGGCCACCTGTGGCCCGTGTTCTTCCGCTTCGTGGGCGGCAAGGGCGTGGCCACGGCGCTGGGCGTGCTGCTGGGCCTGAACCCATGGCTGGGTCTGGCCACGCTGGTCACCTGGCTGGTGGTGGCGTTCGCGTTCCGCTATTCCTCGCTGGCCGCGCTGATCGCGGCCCTGTTCGCGCCGTTCTACTACGGCCTGCTGTTCGGCGTGGAGCCGCAGCTGTTCGCCGTCGTGGCCATGAGCGTGCTGCTGGCCTACCGCCACAGCCAGAACATCTCGAACCTGCTGGCCGGCAAGGAAAGCCGCATCGGCAGCAAGAGCGCCGCCGCCGCCAAGGCCAAGCACAAGTAAGCGCGGGCCCGGGCCGGCCACGGGGCCAACCCGTCCGGCCCGCTTGAATTTCGCCGCGCCGCCGCCATCTGGGGCGCGGGCGCCGGCACCTCGCGCGGCGCGTCACCATTGCAAAGGCCCCACATGACTACCCCACTGACCATCGATTTCGTCTCCGACGTCTCCTGTCCCTGGTGCGCGATCGGGCTCAAGGCGCTGGACGCGGCCATCGCCCGCATCGGCGACGAGGCCGACGTCACGCTGCACTTCCAGCCGTTCGAACTGAATCCCAACATGGGCCCCGAGGGCCAGGACATCACCGAGCACCTGATGGAGAAATACGGCGCCAGCGTCGAGCAGCAAGCCCAGACCCGGGCCGCCATCCGCGCGCGCGGGGCCGAGGTGGGCTTCGACTTCGCGCTCGACCAGCGCAGCCGCATCTACAACACCTTCGACGCCCACCGCCTGCTGCACTGGGCCGAGCTGCAGGGGCGCCAGAAGGAACTGAAGCTGGCCTTGCTGGAAGGCTATTTCAGCCGCGGCCTCGATCCCAGCGCGCACGACGTGCTGGTGCAGCTGGCCGGCGAGGCGGGACTGGACCCGGCCACGGCGTCGGAGATTCTCGAAAGCAATCAATACGCGGACGAGGTGCGTGAGCGCGAGCAATTCTTCGCGCGCCACGGCATCAATTCCGTGCCGGCCATCATCATCAACCAGCGCCACCTGATCTCGGGCGGCCAGCCGGTCGAGGTGTTCGAGCGCGCGCTGCGGCAGATCATGACGGAGGCTTAAAATTTGCTGTTGACCGTGGGTCACGAACCCGCTCGTGGCCCCGGTTTTGGGATAAACTGTCAAAGTAACAAAAGGCCCGGGTCAGCCATGCCGGCTATCCCGGCGTCGGCGTCGATAGTGTTGCTTTGGGGGTCTTATGCTGGCCGCAGAAAAAATCCACGTCTTGCCCACGGCGAGACCACTGACCGACCAGTTCCGCCTGGCCGCCTTGCATCGTTACAACATCCTTGACACCCCCGCCAGCGAGGAATTCAACTTCCTCACCGAGCTCGCTGCCAGGCTATGCAACGTACCGTATTCCTTCATTTCCCTGGTTGACGCCGAGCGCGTCTGGATCAAGGCCCACACGGGCATGGAGCTGGCCGCGCTGCCGCGCACCGATTGCTACTGCTCGCTGGCCATCCTCGGCGACAGCGCCACCGAAATCCCCGACCTGCAAGCGGACTACCGCACGGCCCACATGCCGCTCACCGTCAACGCGCCGTTCATGCGCATGTACAGCAGCGTGGCGCTGACGTCGTCCGATGGTTTCGCCATCGGCACGCTGTGCGTGATGGACTCGGTGCCGGGCCGCCTGGGCGAGGAGCAGCGCCAGGTGCTGGCGCGGCTGGCGCGCCAGGCCATGGCCCTGATCGAGTTGCGCGCCAAGGACAAGGCGCTCACGCAATCGATGCGCGAGCTGGAGCAGCTGACCGTCACGGACGAGCTGACCGGCCTGCACAACCGCCGCTCACTGCTGCAGCGCCTCAAGTTCGAGGCGGCGCGCGCCAAGCGCTTCCGCGCGCCGCTGTCGGCGTTGATGATAGACCTCGACCACTTCCGCCAGGTCAACGACAACTACGGCCCCGCCGTGGGCGACCAGATGCTGGCCAGCGTGGGCCGCATGCTGCGCGAGAGCGTGCGCGTGATCGACATCGCGGCCCGCTACGGCGGCGAGGAAATCTGCATCGTGCTGCCCAACACGCCGTTCGACGGCGCCTGCAAGCTGGCCGAGAACCTGCGCATCAAGATCGAGGCGCAGCAGCACCTGGTCGCCACGCGCCTGCTGCCGATGACGGCCAGCGTGGGCGTGGGCGCGTTCGACCACATGGAGATCGCGGACGGCGACAGCCTGCTGCGCCAGGCCGGCGCCGCCCTGCTGCGGGCCAAGCAGTCGGGCCGCAACCAGATCGCCTACTGAGCTGCCTGCGCGGCCTGCGCGGCCGGCGGCATTTGAGGCGCCGCCCTGCTTGGCGGCGGCCCCCGGCGCCCCCATCCGGCATCCGGTAAGATGCCGTGCATGGATAACATCACACACACCGTCGTCGGCCTGGGCGTGGGCGAACTGCTGGAGCGCAGCCTGCCGCCCGAGACCGATGCCGCGCTGGCCCGCACACGGCGCCGCCTACTGCTGACCGCGTGCGCGCTGGCCAGCAATTTCCCGGACCTCGACCTGTTCCTGTCCGGGCAGCTGCCCGATCCGCTGGGCTATCTGCTCAACCACCGTGGCCACACACACGCTGCTGTACGCGTTGCCGCAAGCGCTGGCGCTGGCGGCCTTGGTGTGGCTGTGCTGGCCGGCCGCGCGCGCCCTGCTGCGTTCCAGCGCGCCCGCGCGACGGGGACTGGCGGCCAGCATCGCCGCCGGCCTCGGTCTGCACCTGCTGCTCGACTACACCAATTCCTATGGCCTGCATCCGTTCTATCCGTTCGACGGCCGCTGGTTCTATGGCGACATGGTATTCATCGTCGAGCCGCTGTACTGGATAGCAATCGGCGCGCCGCTGGCCATGATGCTGGCCACGCGGCGCGCGCGCGTGGCGGCGCTGGCCGTGCCGGTGTGCGCGCTGTTGTTCTTCACGGCCCAGGGCTATCTGGGCGCGGCGTCATGCGCGGCCCTGCTGGGCACGGGCGCGTTGCTGGGGGCCGCGCAGCGGCGGGCCGGCGCGCGTGGCCGCGCCGCGCTGCTGCTGGCGCTGGGCCTGTGCGGCGTGTATGTGGCGGGGCAGGGCGTGGCCTCGCACGTGGGTGGCCAGCGCATCCGCGCCGCGCTGCAACGGACCGACCCGGCCGCGCGCGTGCTGGACGTGGCGATGACAGCTTATCCGTCGCAGCCCTTATGCTGGAACTTCGTGTCGGTGGAAAGCGATGAGGCGGCCGGCAGCTACCGCATGCGGCGCGGCGTGACCAGCCTGGCGCCCGGTTGGCTGGCGCCGCTGGCCTGTCCGCGCCGGCTGGTGGACGATGGCGCGCGGGTGGCGCTGGCGCCGGCCATCGTCGAGATCAGCGAGGTGACGGCCAGCCTGCAAGCGCTGCGCCGCTTGCAGCGCGACGATTGCCACGTCAACGCCTGGCTGCGGTTCGCGCGCGCGCCGGCCCTGGCGATGGCGGCGGGCGAGGCGTCCGATTACCGCTTCGCCGCGACCCCGCGCGGCAATTTCACCACGCTGCGTTTCGGCGCATTGCGCGGCAGCGCCTGTCCGCGCGGTGTGCCCGGCTGGGATGATCCGCGCGCCGATCTGCTGGCCGCGCCGGCGCCGGCCGCGTTGACGGTCGGCCAGCGCGGCGTGCCATCGGCGGCGCGCTAGCGGCGCGTGAAACGGAACGGGCTCAGATGACGCGCAGTTCTTCCAGCGGCCAGCGTGGCCGCACGTTGAACGAGTAGTCGCGCTGGGCCGCCTGCGGATTGATCTGCAGGCGCATGGCGCCGGCGAAGGCGATCATGGCGCCGTTGTCGGTGCAAAATTCCAGCTCGGGATAGTAGACCTTGAAGCGCTTCTTCGCGGCCGCCTCGTTGAGCGAGGCGCGCAGTTGCGCGTTGGCGCCGACGCCGCCGGCGATCACCAGCCGCTTCAGGCCCGTGTGCTTGAGCGCCTTCACGCATTTGGCCGTGAGCACGTCGACGATGGCGTCCACGAAGCCGCGCGCGATGTTGGCCTTGTCCTGCTCGCAGATGTTGGCGAGCACCTGCTGCTGGTGGTTCTTCACCACCGTCAGCACGGCCGTCTTCAGGCCCGAGAAGCTGAAGTTGAAGTCCTTGGTGTGCATCATCGGGCGCGGCAGCGTGTAGGCCAGCGGGTCGCCGAATTCGGCCAGGCGCGAAATGGCGGGGCCGCCCGGATAGCCGAGGCCCAGCAGCTTGGCCGACTTGTCGAACGCTTCGCCGGCCGCGTCGTCCAGCGTTTCGCCCAGCAGCGTGTACTGGCCTACGCCGTCGACCCGCATCAGCTGCGTGTGGCCGCCCGACACCAGCAGCGCCACGAACGGGAATTCCGGTGGCTGCGAGGCCAGCAGCGGCGACAGCAGATGGCCTTCCAGGTGGTGCACGCCCAGCACCGGCTTGTCCAGCGCCAGGCCCAGGCTGCAGGCGATGGAGGAGCCGACCAGCAGCGCGCCGGCCAGGCCGGGGCCCTGGGTGTAGGCGATGGCGTCGATGTCGGCCATGGCGACGCCGGCGCCGTCCAGCGCCTTCTGCAGCAGCGGGATGGCGCGCCGGATATGGTCGCGCGAGGCCAGTTCCGGCACCACGCCGCCGTATTCCTCGTGCATGGCCACCTGGGAATGGAGGGCGTGCGACAGCAGGCCGCGTTGCGTGTCGTACAGCGCAAGGCCGGTTTCGTCACAGGAGGATTCGACGCCGAGAACGATCATGAAGAGTGCGGATGTGAACAGGTAATCCGCCATTGTAAAGGAAAGCGCCCGCGCCGGGCTGCGCGGCGGCGGGCGCCGGGCTGGCGCCGGGGCGGGGCCGGGGCCGAGGGCGGGGTGCCCGGACGCCCGGACGTCGGCGTGCCGTTGCGCGCAGGACTGGCGTGCCTGCGCCGGACTTCTTACGGGCGGTGGCGCAGCTGGGCCGCCGCGTCGCGCAGCATCCTGGCCGTGGTGTCCCAGTCGATGCAGGCGTCCGTCACCGAGCAGCCGTATTTCAGCTCGCTCAGGTCGGCCGGGATCTTCTGGTTGCCGGCCACGATGTTCGATTCGATCATCACGCCCACCAGCGACTTGTTGCCCTGGACGATCTGGTGGATCACGTCGGCCATCACCAGCGGTTGCAGTTCCGGCTTCTTGTAGCTGTTGGCGTGCGAGCAGTCCACCACCAGGTTGGCCGGCAGCTTGGCCTTGGCCAGGGCCTGCTCGGCGATGGCGATCGACACCGAGTCGTAGTTGGGACGGCCGTCGCCGCCGCGCAGCACCACGTGGCCGTAGGCGTTGCCGCGCGTGCGCACGATGGCCACGTTGCCCTGGCTGTTGATGCCCAGGAAGGAGTGCGGATGGGCCGACGACAGGATGGCGTTGATGGCGATGCCGATGTCGCCGTCGGTGCCGTTCTTGAAGCCCACCGGCGTGGACAGGCCCGACGACATCTCGCGGTGGGTCTGCGATTCCGTGGTGCGCGCGCCGATGGCGGTCCACGCGATCAGGTCGCCCAGGTACTGGGGCGAGATCGGGTCGAGCGCCTCGGTGGCCGTGGGCAGGCCCATTTCGCACACGTCGAGCAGGAAGCGGCGGGCCTTCTCCATGCCCACGTCCACGCGGAACGAATCATCCATGTCCGGATCGTTGATGTAACCCTTCCAGCCGGTGGTGGTGCGCGGCTTTTCGAAATACACGCGCATCACCAGCAGCATGGTGTCGGCCACCTCCTCCTGCAGCGCCTTCAGGCGGCGCGCGTAATCGAGGCCGGCCACCGGGTCGTGGATCGAGCACGGGCCGACCACCACGAACAGGCGCTTGTCCTTGCGGTCGATGATGTTGCGCAGCGCCTCGCGGCCCTTCATCACCGTGTCCGAGGCCAGGTCGGTCAGCGGCAGCTTGGCGTGCAGGGCTTCCGGCGACGGCATGGGGCCGAACGAGGTGATGTTGATGTTTTCGATATCTGGGGAGATCATGGTGGTTCTCTGCTGTGGTTTTTCCGGGGGAGCCATAGTGTAGCTGAAATGGCGCGAACGGGCCGGCGTCGCTGCGCCGCGTCAATTCCGTGTAAGCTATCGGCCATGACGACACCCGACACCCCCTTTCCAGCCGCCCGCTTCATCAAGGAGATAGGCCGCGGCAAAAACGGCGCCCGCAGCATGACGCGCGAGGACGCCCACGACCTGTACCAGGCCATGCTCGACGGCCGCGTGTCCGACCTTGAGCTGGGCGCCATCCTGCTGGCCATGCGCATCAAGGGCGAGTCGGTGGAGGAGATCGCCGGCTTCCTGGACGCGGCCGAGGCCTCGTTCGCGCCGCTGGCCGCGCCGACCGGCCCGTACGCGCCCGTGCTCATCCCCAGCTACAACGGCGCCCGCAAGATGGCCAACCTGACGGCGCTGCTGGCCATGCTGCTGGCGCGCGAGGGCGTGCCGGTGCTGGTGCACGGCGTGGCGCGCGACGCCGGCCGCGTGGCCACGGCCGAGGTGTTCGAGGCGCTGGGCGTGACCGCGGCGCAGGACCCCGCCGAGGCCGAGGAGGCCATGGCGCAGGGCCGCGCCGCCTTCATCACCATCGACGCGCTGGCGCCCAAGCTGGCGCGCATGCTGGCGCTGCGCGCCGTGCTGGGCGTGCGCAACTCGACCCACACGCTGGTCAAGATCATGCAGCCGTTCGCCGAGCCGGCGCTGCGGCTGGTGTCGTACACGCACCCGGAATACCTGGAGATGCTGGGCGAGTACTTCACCACGGCCGCCCTGCACGAGCGCGGCGACGCCTTCCTGATGCGCGGCACGGAAGGCGAGACGGTGGCCAACGCCAACAAGGCCCAGCAGATCGACTGGTTCCACGGCGGCCTGCGCACCATGCTGGTGCCCAAACAGACGCTGGTGCAGGAACTGCCCGCGCTGCCCGAGGAGAAGGACGCCGCCACCACGGCCGCCTGGATCGCCTCCGTGCTGCGCGGCGAGGTGCCGGTGCCGCCGTCGATCGCCGAGCAGGTGGCGCAGATTCTGCTGGTGTCGCGCACGCTGCGCTCGCGCCAGCACGCGAGCGAACCACTGGCCTGATCCACGCCGCGCCGTCCGCACACAGTACAATCACGCCTTTGTGATGACGCGGGACCGGGAAGAACATGGCGAAACAGTTTGATGTGGCGGTAATCGGCGCGGGCGCGGCCGGCATGATGTGCGCGGCCGTGGCGGCCCAGCGCGGCCGGCGCGTGGTGCTGCTCGACCATGCGACCCGGCTGGCCGAAAAGATCCGCATCTCCGGCGGCGGCCGCTGCAACTTCACCAACCTGCACGCCGGCCCGCAGCACTTCCTGTCCGACAATCCTCACTTCTGCAAAAGCGCGCTGTCGCGCTACACGGCCCAGGACTTCCTGGCGCTGGTGAAGAAGCACCGCATCGGCTACCACGAGAAGCACAAGGGCCAGCTGTTCTGCGACGACTCGGCCGAGCAGATCATCCAGATGCTCAAGGACGAATGCGCGGCCGGCGGCGTCGAGTGGCGCATGCCGTGCAAGGTGGCCGGCGTCGAGCGCCAGCCGGATGGCCGCTTCCTGCTGCAAACGGACAGCGGCGACATCGAGGCGGCCAGCGTGGTGGTGGCCACGGGCGGCCTGTCCATCCCCAAGATCGGCGCGACCGACTTCGGCCACCGCATCGCGCGCCAGTTCGACCTGAAGCTGGTCGAGCCGCGCCCCGCGCTGGTGCCGCTCACGTTCGACGAGGCGGCCTGGAAGCCGTTCGTGCCGCTGGCCGGCATCGCGCTGGAAGTGGACGTGGAGACGGGCAGCTTCAAGGGCCGCAACCAGACGGGCGGGCGCTTCCGCGAGGATTTGCTGTTCACCCACCGCGGCCTGTCCGGCCCGGCCATCCTGCAGATTTCCAGCTACTGGCAGCCGGGCACGCCCATCGTCATCAACCTGCTGCCGGAGATGGATCTGGCCCAGGCCCTGATCGAGGGCAAGGGCACGATCAAGAAACAGCTGGGCAACGTGCTGTCCCAATGGCTGCCCACCCGTCTGGCCGAGGGCTTGCTGCTGGCCCACGGCTTCGCGCTGGACGCGCGCCTGGCCGACCTGCCGGACGCCCAGTTGCGCCGGCTGGGCCAGGCCATCAACCAGTGGACGTTGGTGCCGGACGGCTCGGAAGGCTACCGCAAGGCCGAGGTGACGCGCGGCGGCGTGGACACGCGCGAACTGTCGCAGCAGACCATGATGGCCACCAAGGTGCCGGGCCTGTACTTCGTGGGCGAGACGGTGGACGTGACGGGTTGGCTGGGTGGCTACAATTTCCAATGGGCTTGGGCTTCCGGTGTGGCGGCCGGGCAGGCAGTCTGATATACTGATCGACCTTGAAGTAGCGGCAGTTGGCCTTGAGGTGCGGGAAAGATTGCACTCCGGCCTAAGTTTTGTTGACTGAAAGCCGCATGGCTGGCCGCTTTGGCGGCCATGCATCTTCCATTTTTGGATAAAAGCTGCTATAGTCTCTTTCTTCCTATAACCTCAACGGTTTGAATTTTTACATGACCACTATTCGCCTTAAAGAAAACGAGCCGTTCGAAGTCGCAATGCGTCGCTTCAAACGCACCATCGAAAAAACCGGTCTGCTGACCGAACTGCGCGCACGCGAGTTCTACGAAAAGCCAACGGCTGAGCGCAAGCGCAAGCTGGCTGCTGCCGTGAAGCGTCACTACAAGCGCATCCGCAGCCAACAACTGCCTAAGAAACTGTTCTAAGACTGTTCTGGCAGCTGGCCCCGGCAGTGCGGCTTATGTCGCCTCGGGCCATGTTGTGCAGCGTTTGGATGCCGTTAGTCCAGATGAGTCGCTTACCCGCTCCGGTTCGCCGCAGCGGGTTTTCTCATTTATAAACTGTTTATTTTGATAGGAAGTCCGCCATGAGCTTGAAAGCACAAATCACCGAAGATATGAAGGCCGCCATGCGCGCCAAGGAAACCGGCAAGCTCAACACCATCCGCCTGCTGATCGCCGAGATCAAGCGCAAGGAAGTGGACGAGCGCATCGAGCTGGACGACGCCCAGACCATCGCCATCGTGGAAAAGATGATCAAGCAGCGCAAGGATTCGATCACCCAGTTCGAAGCCGGCGGTCGCGCCGACCTGGCCGACATCGAGAAGGTGGAACTGGCCGTGCTGTCGGCCTACATGCCGGCCGGCCTGTCGGACGAGGAGATCGCGGCCGAAGTGGCCGCCGCCGTGGCCGCCTCGGGCGCCGCCGGTCCGCAGGACATGGGCAAGGTGATGGGCATCGTCAAGCCCAAGCTGGCTGGCCGCGCCGACATGACGGTGGTTTCGGCGTTGGTGAAGAAGGCCTTGAGCCCCGCGTAATAGTTGAGAAGTTCGCCGCCGCACCTTGAGCCGCCGCAAGGCCGGGCCGGGCGCGGCGGTATAGTCTGATCCCAAACAAGGCCGCGCCAGCACGTGATACCGCAATCTTTCATTTCCGATTTGCTGAACCGGGTCGACATCGTCGACATCGTGGGACGCTATGTGCAGCTGAAAAAAGGCGGCGCCAACTTCATGGGCCTGTGCCCGTTCCACAGTGAAAAGTCGCCCAGCTTCACGGTCAGCCCCACCAAGCAGTTCTACCACTGCTTCGGCTGCGGCGCCCACGGCACCTCGATCGGCTTCCTGATCGAATATTCGGGCATGGGCTTCGTGGACGCCGTCAAGGAACTGGCGCAGAACGTGGGCATGGTGGTGCCCGAGCAGGACGACAAGATCCCGCCGGCCCAGCGGGCCCAGATGCAGGCCCACAGCATGGCCCTGACGGACGCCATGACGCGCGCCTGCGACTTCTACCGCGCCCAGTTGCGCGGCGCCACCAACGCCATCGCCTACCTGAAGAACCGCGGGCTGACGGGCGAGATCGCGGCCCGCTTCGGCCTCGGCTACGCGCCGGCCGGCTGGGACAACCTGCGCGCCGTGTTCCCCGACTACGAGGCCGTGGTGCTGGCCGAATCGGGCCTGGTGATCGACAAGGTGGACGAGGACGGCGGCAACCGCAAGCGCTACGACCGCTTCCGCGAGCGCATCATGTTCCCCATCAAGAACACCAAGGGCCAGGTGATCGCCTTCGGCGGCCGCGTGCTCGACCATGGTGAACCGAAATACTTGAATTCGCCGGAAACGCCATTATTTTCGAAGGGCTTCGAGTTGTATGGCTTGTTCGAGGCGCGCCAGGCCATCCGCGACGCCGGCTACGTGCTGGTGACGGAAGGGTATATGGACGTGGTGGCGCTGGCCCAGATGGGCTTCCCGCAGGCGGTGGCCACGCTGGGCACGGCTTGCACCACCAACCACGTGCAGAAACTGTTGCGGCAAACGGACAATGTGATCTTCAGTTTCGACGGCGACAAGGCCGGCCGCCGGGCCGCCCGCCGCGCGCTGGAGGCGTGCCTACCCCACGTGTCGGACAACAAGACCATCAAGTTCCTGTTCCTGCCCACCGAGCATGATCCGGACAGCTATGTGCGCGCGCACGGCGCCGAGGCGTTCGAGCAGGAGATCCACGAGGCGATGCCGCTGTCGCAGTTCCTGATCAAGGAAGTGGTCGGCGAGCATGATTTGAACGGACCGGAAGGCCGGGCCCGCGCCCAGTTCGACGCCAAGCCGCTGCTGCAGGCGATGGCGCCGTCGGCCTTGCGCTTGCAGATCGTGCGCGCGCTGGCCCAGTTGACGCAAAGCACGCCGTCCGAGATCGAGGCCTTGTTCGAGCTGGCCAAGCCGGTGGCCGTGGCGCGCCAGGCGCCGCCGCGCAGCGGCCGGCCGGTGCCGGTGGGCCTGGAATTGCAGATCGTGCGCCTGCTGGTGGCGCACCCGCCGCTGGCGCTCGACATCGACGCCGACGCGCTGGCCGCGTTCAACTATTTCGGCGCGGAACCGGCCGAACGGCTGGCCCAGCTCGTGGCGCAGGCGCAGGCGATGGGCCCGAACGGTGGTTTTGCTGCTTTTGCGCAACATCTGAAGTCGCAGGGCGACGAGTACGACGCGATCATCGCCGAGATCGTCAAGGAGCCCGAGTCCGATTTCGACGCGGTGCGGTTGTTCCTGCGTGGCGCCATCCGCCAGGTCAAGAACGACGCCTTGAAGCAGGAGTTGCATGATTTGCTGGCGGCCGGCCTGTCGTCCGACGAGCTCGGCGTGCGCTACCGCGAGATTACCTCGAAGCAAGATCAGTTGTTGCGCGAGGCAGAAGCGGAGTTGTCGCACCGCTAGGCGCTTGCCGGGGCCGGCCATGATGTGACAGCGGGTGGGGCGGGCGCCTGCCCTCTGGAAATTGAAAATGTGCGTGCTATAATAAAACGCTAAGTGTTGTCTATTTTGGCATCGTTTTTCAGTTCAGAGTGTGTTTGTTTTTTAGCAAGTTAGGCTCTTGATCGGCGCGGTAAGGCAGCGTCGGCGGCCAGGGCCGGCTTTGGTTGAACCGGCGCATCAACGTGCGGCCGATGGCGAATGTTCCGTTCGCCCGTGAACCAGTCATGGCTCCAGCCCCCACACGCATGTCAAATGCAGTAGAATTTCTGCCGAAAACGGCCGTCCCGGTCGTCGGCAGGGAATCTGTTGTGGACGCGGATCGTGCCCAACAAGGTGTAAGTAAGTCGCAGTATTGTCGGACTTGTGTGGTCGGCAAGTTCGAAGACAGAGGCTCCACAAGGGCCGCAAGAACTTTATCCTAAATAAGCAAGTCGTTGTGTAATCGAAAGCGCCTGTGCCAACCAAGAAACCTGAATCCAAAGCGGCTGCAAAGCCCAGCAAAGTGACCGCCAAGTCTGCGAAAGCGACGGACAAGCCGGAAGCGCGCGTCGCCAGCAACCCGCCGGCGGTGAGCCAGACGACGGATGCGGCCACGCTGGCCGCCATCGACACGTCCGGCTACGTCTTGCCCACGGTGAAAGTGCCCGGCCGGCGCGGTCGCAAGCCCAAGGAATTCCAGCCCGAGAACGATGAAGTGGCGGCCCTGAACGCCGTCGAGCGGGCCGAGCTGAAGGCGGTGGACAAGGCCAAGGCCAAGGACCGCAAGGCCAAGGAAAAGGCCTTGCTCAAGGACGCGTTCTCGTCGGACACGGAAGCGAGCGAAGAAGAACTGGAACGCCGGCGCCAGAAACTCAAGACCCTGATCAAGTTCGGCAAGGAACGCGGTTTCCTCACCTACGCCGAGATCAACGACCATCTGCCCGAGAACATCGTCGATCCGGAAGCGATCGAAGGCATCATCGGCACCTTCAACGACATGGGCATCGCCGTCTACGAGCACGCGCCCGATGCCGAGACGCTGCTGTTGTCGGACAACGTGGCCACCGTCACCAGCGACGACGAGGCGGAAGCGGCGGCCGAGGCCGCGCTGTCCACGGTCGACTCCGACTTCGGCCGCACCACCGACCCGGTGCGCATGTACATGCGCGAGATGGGTTCCGTGGAACTGCTGACCCGTGAAGGCGAGATCGAGATCGCCAAGCGCATCGAGGATGGCCTGAAGGACATGATCCAGGCCATCTCCGCCTGCCCCGTGACGATCGCCGAGATCATCGCCGCCTCCGACCGCATCCGCGCCGACGAGATCAAGATCGACGAGATCGTCGACGGCCTGGTCGACGAGAACGAGGACGCCCCCGCCCCCGCGCCGGCCCCGGCCGCCGCCAGCGAGGACGACGAGGAAGAGGAAGAAGAGGAAGAAGAGGAAGAGGAAGAGGAGGAAGAGCCCAGCACGTCGGGCGCCGCCGGTTTCTCGGCCGAACAGCTGGAGGCGATGAAGACCACGGCGCTGGAGAAGTTCGACGTCATTTCGCTGCAGTTCGACAAGATGCGCAAGGCGTTCGAGAAGGATGGCTACAACTCCAAGGCCTACGTCAAGGCGCAGGAAGCGATCTCGCTGGAACTGCTGGGCATCCGCTTCACGGCCAAGGTGGTCGAAAAGCTGTGCGACACGCTGCGCGGCCAGGTGGACGAGGTGCGCCACATCGAAAAGCAGATCCTCGACGTGGCCGTCAACAAATGCGGCATGCCGCGCGCCCACTTCATCAAGGTCTTCCCCGGCAATGAAACGAACTTGGACTGGGTCGATGGCGAAGTGGCCGCCGGCCACGCCTACAGCGCCATCCTGGGCCGCAACATCCCGACCATCAAGGAGTTGCAGCAACGGCTGATCGACCTGCAGGCGCGCGTCGTGCTGCCGCTGCCGGACCTGCGCAACATCAACCGCCAGATGGCGGCCGGCGAGATGAAGGCGCGCAAGGCCAAGCGCGAAATGACGGAGGCGAACTTGCGCCTCGTCATCTCCATCGCCAAGAAATACACCAACCGCGGCCTGCAATTCCTCGACCTGATCCAGGAAGGCAACATCGGCCTGATGAAGGCGGTGGACAAGTTCGAATACCGTCGCGGCTACAAGTTCTCGACCTACGCCACGTGGTGGATCCGCCAGGCCATCACGCGCTCGATCGCCGACCAGGCGCGCACCATCCGCATCCCGGTGCACATGATCGAAACCATCAACAAGATGAACCGCATCTCGCGCCAGATCCTGCAGGAAACGGGCGCCGAGCCGGACCCGGCAACGCTGGCCATCAAGATGGAGATGCCCGAGGACAAGATCCGCAAGATCATGAAGATCGCCAAGGAGCCGATCTCGATGGAAACGCCGATCGGCGACGACGACGATTCCCATCTGGGCGACTTCATCGAGGACAACAACACGCTGGCGCCGTCCGACGCCGCGCTGCACGCCTCGATGCGCGGCGTGGTGAAGGACGTGCTCGACTCGCTGACGCCGCGCGAGGCGAAAGTGCTGCGCATGCGCTTCGGCATCGAAATGTCAACTGACCACACGCTGGAAGAGGTCGGCAAGCAGTTCGACGTGACGCGCGAGCGCATCCGCCAGATCGAAGCGAAAGCCCTGCGCAAGCTGCGCCACCCATCGCGTTCGGACAAGCTGAAGAGCTTCCTCGAAGGTAACTAAGACTTGACTAGCATCCCGGATGCCGCTTATCCTCTCGGGTTCGTTTTGACAACGAACGCGTTCGTGAGGTGCGGCATCGGGCCCCAGCGCAACAGCAGCACTTTGGGCCTCTAGCTCATGCCTGGTTAGAGCAGCGGACTCATAATCCGTTGGTGCCCGGTTCGACTCCGGGGAGGCCTACCAATATCAGCATTACAAATCAGGGCCTTGCGTCATTTGTGATGCAAGCCCTGATTATCTCTCCGTTTGTTTCGCCGGAAAATATGATTTCGGAAAGCATATCCTAGGGCTTCGACATTCTCACTTTTTTGACCTGTTGCGCGGCAGAGTCCAGCGTTTCGATGACGATGTTTCGCACCTGGTCAAAAGTTGGGTTGTATGAGAGTTTTTCGATCGCGTCGAATTGTAGGCGAAGCCCCGTGAGGTCGCCGGCGAGCGTTGCCTTGATTGGCGTGATATGGCGGATGAGGAATTTGCTGGCTCGTAGCAGTTCTTCTGACTCCTTTTCCGCTACTAACGCGAAATCGAAAATATCGCGAGCGAGTAAGCGATTGCCGCGATGAAAGAACTTCTTGGCAATGATCTCAACTGCAGTCTCGACGTGCACTATGCGGCCGAATATTTCTTCGTCGATGCATGGGTTCTCGGTCAAATTCGGAGATGCCACAAAGTCGATCTCACCGCCGGTCAAGAACAGTTTAATGAAATCGTTTGCCTCGTCGTAGTGAACTGCCAGCTCCTCCGCTACTTGGCTCAGGCGCGGATTTACATAGTTTAATGCCTGTGGATCGGGCACAAAAATGTCGATATCTTTACTGAGGCGATGCAGATACTTGCGCATCAGCGCCGTTCCTCCACCGAAGGTCCAGTAGAGATGTTTCGTTCCATGAGTACGGATCTCATCCACCAGGCGCAAGGCGTTCTGGAAGAGACCTTCCCAGGTCTTTTCGTCTGCCATTACCAGACAGTTCTATGGGTGTGAAGAGCCTTTGCCATTGCGGAGACATGCTTCATGACTGTCTTAGCCGGCGTGTTGGTCTCTGTTGATGCCTCGTGAATTGCACTGACGACCAGTTGCAGGGGCGTTTCGTCGAGCAGCGTCATCAGATGCGGCTTGAAGTCGTCAGGAACCACACCCGACTTCAAAATATTCTTTAGCTCGTCGGATGTGAGGGTTTTTTTGTAGCTCGTGCTGGCCGTCTGTGCGGCCATCTTGAGTGCTGGCGACTTTTTCGTCCTTACCTTGGCGTCGAAGGTCAGGCCGAGGATGCTCAGTAGCTGATTTAGTTTCGTATACCCCAGATCTTCCAGAACGCCGTTCTCGAGCTGATTCACGGTAGTGCGCGACAGGCCCGCCAATTTCGCAAGTTGGACTTGGCTGATCCCGAGCTCCTTCCTCTTGTCATGAACATGCATGCCTACTTCACGAAGTTGCATGATCTCGCTCCTAAAATGTTCAATAAACTGAACATATTATTGTCCATCCAGCGGAATCTGCAAGGCCGCGAGAGGCGGCCGATGATGTTGTTGAGAACGGCGTCGACTGTTGCCAGTCTTTGAGCCTAGCCCACGCAGCTGTAAGTATTGTCGGAAATCCGTGCGTTCGACAGACAGCTTGGGCTACTTTGAATTGGCTTCATCGGATTGTTTCCGAATTCCTCCGCCGTTGTGCTTCATATTCATTCCCTATTTGGCGTTGGCAGTCGAGTTTTTGTTTGCCATCGTATACATCGCACTGACGCTCGGCTTTATATTGAAATGAATTGTTCACTTCATTGATGGCCTCGCTTGCGGTTTGAAGACGAACATCGGCGCAAGCAACCAACAGAGGCAGGCAGCAAGAAAACAGAAAAAGAATGCGTGATTTCATGAAGTACTTTCAGAACTGGTGGAACAAACAAAAATTGTGAAACCTCGGTGCGCGCTTCGCTCAATAGAAATGGCGAAACGAAATTTCCCAAGCCTTCCGTAATGGGGAAGCGCCGTAATCGCTGAACAGTTGGCCGCTATTACCCTGCCACTGCAAGGCGATCTCATCGCGCGTCCAGCGGTAGCGGAGCTCAACCCATGTGAGGCGGCTGTGATCGTCACTGTTGCGGCGGACCATCGCCGTCAGATCGAGATGGCGAAGGAACATGTCCTGCCAGCCCGCATACATGAACGTCTGGTGGCGTGTCGGCATTTCCTGCGTTGATTGCACGAACTGGCGATATCGGAGGTAGGCGGGCAACGATACCTTCGGCAACGCATTCCACCGCGCGTTTTCAAGGCCGGCACCGCTGTACTGGTATTCCAACGTCAGCGAGAGTTTATTGCTGGTGGTGTAGGTGAGTCCGGTCGCAACCCGGTTCCGGAATGCCTCGTCTCCGTCTTGCCCCAAGGCTTGCGCCAGCAGCGATGGACTGCGTCCGCCCGACCATTCGACATAGGCGACCGTCGCATCATTCACCAGCTTGGTCAGATTTATGCCGAACCGGGGCGACGCGCCCTGGCTCGTGTACAACAACCATTGTGGTTGCAGATCTTCGCTGATCCGCTTGCTGAAAATCAGCAGACTGCGGTCGCGCTGATTGGTCGCTCCCCGGTCGGGCGGGAAAGCCGGGGAAGCGGGGGCATCGTTCAAGGCCGGGGAATACAGCGCTGTCAACGAGGCGCCTTCCCACAGCATCTGGCCGCGGAGCATCGCGCTGCCCTGGCGATTTTTCCTGATCATGGTCGGATCGACCGACACTGGTGAGTGCAACGAGCCTTCGCGGAAGAAGTCGGTCGGGTTGTAGCCGATGGCGACGCCGGAGTACTGATTGACGTAGCCAAGATCGACGATGACGTCGTCGCGCTGTTGCCAGCTGAGGTAGGCTTCTTTCAGTGTGTTGAACGATTCGCGCTGCGCAAGGCGATGCTGCCAGCCGATGTCGAGCCGGTCTGCCAGCATGACGCGCACGCCGGGCGCGAGCGTCGCATCGACCTGCAAGTCGACCGACAGGCGCTCGGTGGCGCGGTCGTTTTCGGCCAGCGAAGGTTCACGCATGTGCGAGCGTGCCGCCGCCCCTTCAACGAATAATTGCCACGCCCGCGCGTTGCCGGCTGTCTGCGGAGCGCTGCCGGGCAACGCGAGTGCCGCGTCATCCAATCCGTCCGCCCAGACTGCGCCGGCCAGCGGCGCCAGCAGTGCCAGCAGCGCCAACGTTAACGTGTTTGCCGGCCGCATGACTATTCCGGCTTGAAGCGCGGCAGATAGTCGCGCTGCAGCCAGACTTCCGGCACCTCGCGCTCTATCCAGTTGCTGAAACGCAGCACCGTCACCCATTGCGGATCCAGGCCGTCGATGATCACGGTTTCGGTCGGCCGCTCGGCACCCAGGTGCCTTTCGTACTGGCGGTAATAGGCGGTCTTCAACAGCCGATTGCTTTCGCTGTAGAAGCGGGATTTGACCGGGCGATTGTTGGCGGTGGCTATCCACACTTCGATGTGATGGTAAGTGACGTCGGGATGAATGGCGTCGAGCGTCAGCTTGTAGCAGTTTTGCTTTTGCCGGTCGCCATCCTGCACTTCCTCCTCGCCCGCCAGCGTGGCGTGATAATCCTTGGCGAGGTTGAAGGTGACCACGTCGCCATTCGCGGCCTGACCAAGCAGGCGTTGCTGCGGTGATAGCCGGATGCTGGCCTTGTTGGCCGGATCGTAGAACCACAGGTCGTTACCCGCCTTGAGCATCAGCTTGTTGGCATCGCGCGCGGGGGCGATGAAGCGGATCAGGCTGCGGAACTGGCCGCTGTCCTTTTCCGCCTTCGAATAGACGGCGAGCGTCGAGGCGTCCGTCTGCTTGCCGTTGCGGTACTCGGTCAGTGTCGTCGTCAAGCCGAATGGATGATCGGGGTTGCGGACGGCATCGCTGGCCGCGAGGATGTCCTGCGCAGTGGGTTTGGCGAGTAAGATGCTGGCGCTCAATCCCAATACCGCAAGCAAGACAGCTCTGAGCAATTGGCGCATTTTCATATCGAGTGATTCCATGAGAAATAAGGGGGGGGCGCTGACGATGAAGGCGTCGCGTTATTAAACGTGGCGCAGCGCGTCAACGATGTTGAGCTTCGCCGCACGGTTGGCCGGCCACCAGGCAGAGACGACGGCCACGATCGCCAGACTGACCGCCGTGCCGAACATCAGCTTGTTGTCGCCCCACACCCGCACCATGACCGGGTACTGGTACGAATAGCCGGGCGGCGCCCAGGTCATGCCGCTGTGGTTGATCACATACGCAATCGGCAAGGCGATGGCGATGCCCGACGCCGCGCCGATCAGTCCCAGCAATACGCCTTCACAGACGAACAGGCTGCGTATGCCGCTGCAGCGCTGGCCTATCGCCCGCAGGGTGCCAATCTCGGTGGTGCGCTCGACCACTGCCATGCTCATCGTGTTGCCGACCGTGAACAGCACGATGACGTAGATCAGGATCGAAATGAAACCGAACATCGAGTCGAAGAACTGGATGACCTGTTTGTAGATCGGCGTCAGCGTTTCGTAGTCGAGAATTTCGAGCGGCATGCCCTTGAATTGCGTGGCCAGCAATTGTTCGATGCGCGCTCGTGCGGCCGGAATCTGCGCAGTGTGGGCGAGCTGGATCTGGATCGCCGTCACTTGCGGGGCGGCGCCGCCGAACACCAGACGCTGTGCCTGCTGCAGGTGCATGACGATGAGCGAGTCGTCGATTTCTTTAACGCCCCAGTTTTCTGCCCGCACGACGTTCAGTCCGGTGACATTGGGTGCGCCGCGTACGCTCGCGGCCAACAGTTCGATATGGTTGCTGGCGGCACGCGGCGCGTTCGCTTGTTCGAGCGCCGACAAGGCCGCGATGCTAGATGGCGCATCAGGTGTATCAGGCGCATCAGCCGCGCTGGCGCTCACGCTGCCGGAAGCGCCAATCTCGTCCGCCGACGGGCAATCGTTAAGCTTCAACGGCGCGCACATTTGCAGCAGCCGTGCGACGCCGGAGCCGATGACGGCCGAATCGGACGGGGTGTTGCCCAGCGCAATAGGCGGCGCATAACTCGCGCTGCCGTAATCGTCCCACTTGCGCATCTTGTTCTGGTCGTCCACGACCACGCCGGCCGCGACGATCCCTTTCGACACGCCATTGGCGAAATTGCCGGCGATGCCATTGAGCCGCAGGCTGGGCGTGACTACCACCAGCATCGGTCGCAGGATCGGATCATTCTTCACTGCGTCGATGATGCGCTGGTAATCGGCAATGCCGTAGGCCACGGGATTGCCACTGCCGTACAGGAAATAACCTTTGTGCTGAATCTGCAAATGCCCGTGGTATTGCACATAGCCGGTCTGGGTCGCGAGAATCGCATTGCGCGCGTAGCCACCGAATATCAGCATGGCGACCAGTCCGACCACCATCGCCGACAACGTCGTCAACGAGCGACGCCGGTTGCGCAGCAAATTGCGTAGTGCCAGTGCAAACATCAAGCCATCCTTTCTGAGGCCGAATCCGAAACCGTCATGCGCCGCTCGACACCCGTGATGCGGCCGTCGCGAATGAATACGGCATCGTCGGCCTCGGCCAACACTTTGGGATCGTGGGAAGAAAAGATGAATGAGACCTTGTGCTCGCGCTGCATCTTGCGCATCAGGGCAATGACGGCCGCGCCGGTCTCGCTGTCGAGGTTGGCCGTCGGCTCGTCTGCCAGCACCAGTTGCGGTGACGCGGCCAGCGCGCGGGCAATCGCCACGCGCTGGCGCTGGCCGCCGGAAAGCTGCCCGGGCCGGTTGCCGGCCTTGTTCGCCAGGCCCACCGCGTCCAGCAAGGCCATCACGCGCTGCTTGCGCTCGCGTGCCGGCGTTCTGGCAAGTATCAGCGGGCATTCGACATTTTCGTACGCGGTCAAAACCGGCAACAGATTGAAGTTCTGGAAGATGAAGCCGAGATGGCGCACGCGGAAGTCGGACAGTTCATTGTCCGACATGGCATGGATGGAATGCCCGGCCAGGATAATCTCGCCGGCATCGGGGCGGTCGATGCAACCGATCAGATTGAGCAAGGTCGTCTTGCCGCTGCCGGATGCGCCGGAGATGACGGTAAAGCAGTTGGGACGGATGTCGAGATTGATGCCTGCCAGCGCCGGTACGGACACCGTACCCAGGCTGTAGGTCTTATCAACCTGCTTGAGAATAACGGAATGCACGATGCTCCTTTCAAAGTTACTTTTAGAGATAAGCAACCCGTATCAAGCTATTCCCTAAAAGTTGTCATCAGCACCCATATCTTCATGGACAAACAGTTTTGCCTATAGAACAATTGCGACATGTTTCTGCCCGGCTTGATTCCCAAGCGGCAAGTCCATTCAACCGTCGTGAACGAATATCGAACAGTGCCTGACCCTCACTCGCCCGCTGCGCATCCGGAAGCGCGGCGCTCCACGACGTTTTTGCTGCCGTGCATGTCGCTGTCCGGTTGTCTGGTAGGTGCCGTCGTGCGCGATACGCGTCACCTCACGCTGACCGATGACCAGCGCTACAACTATTTCCCGGCAACCCCGATGTGCACACTGACCTGGTTCTTCGAGGGATGCGGCAATATGGTCGAGCCGCCGTCGCAGGACGCGCCCGGGGAGATGCTGCCGAAACTGATCTTCAGCGGCCCCTTCCAGGTGCCGCCGGTGAGCTGGAATCCGGGACCGGTGCACGTGATGATGCTGGTGCTGTATCCGGAAGCGGTGACCGCACTGACGGGGCGCGACATGGGCGCCTATCTTGATCGGACGGTGCCGGCTGAGGAGGTGCTTGATGCCAGATTGCTGACGCTCTGCGAGGACGTGTTTCGTGCAACCAGCGATGCCGACCGCTTCAGGTTGATTCAGGAGCGGCTCGATGCCTGGTGGCAGTCGGTTCGCCCGGCGGGTATGCCGGCCAGCAATCTGATGGAAGACTGGTTTCGTACCGTCACGCTGCGTGCAGCCACTTCCGGTCTGGGCCGCAGCATACGCCAGATGGAACGACGCATCAGGGCTTGGACCGGGCAAACACAGCGTGAACTTCAGCCCTTGATTCAGATTGAGCGCTTGTATTTCAACGCGCTGGCGGCGCGCAAGAAAGGCAAGGTCGACTGGGCCGGCATGGCGGATGAGGCCGGTTTTGCGGATCAATCGCACATGGGCCGGCAGTTGCGCCGGCTGACCGGATTCCCGCCTGCACAGATTATGCGATTGATCGACGAGGAAGAGGCGTTCTGGCCGTATCGGGTACTGGCTGAACGTCCGCTGACCTTCAGCAAGGCCATCTCCGGGGATACGGCGTCTTCAGCCCACAACTGAGCGCTTCGGGGCGAGCCGCATTCCGGGATGGTATCGTATCAGTAGGCCACAGTGAACCGCCGGCGCGAGTGGGCCGGATGCTCGAGTTCATCGATCATCGCCACCGCATAGTCGGCCACGGAAATCTTGCTGTCGCCGTTCTCGTCGGTCAGCAGCTGGTCGCCGCCCAGGCGGAACTGGCCGGTGCGCGGGCCGGGGGCGATCACGGCGGCCGGGCTCAGCAGAGTCCAGTCGAGCGCGCTTTCCTGGCGCAGCTTGTCCAGCGTGTCGCGCGCGCCCAGCGCCGATTCCTTCCACTGGGCGGGGAAGTCCGGGCTGTCCACCACCTGCACGCCGGGCGCCACTTCGAGGCTGCCGGCGCCGCCCACCATCAGCAGGCGCGGCACGCCGGCCTGGCGGGTGGCGGCGAGGATGGCGTCCACGCCACGGTTGTAGTAGGCGCGCACGCCTTCCTGCGCATGGCCGCTGAACGCGCTGATCACGGCGTCGTGGCCGGCCAGCTGGGTGGCCAGGCGGGCCGGGTCCATCACGTCGGTGGCTTGCGCCGTCAGGCCGGCGGCTTGCGCCAGGCGCTCGGGACGGCCAACCAGGGCCGTGACCTGATGGCCGCGCGCCAGCGCCTCGGCCAGCAAGCCGGAACCAATAAAACCACTCGCGCCGATCAGTGCAATCTTCATTTGAATCTCCTGCTTGGTTGAAAGTGGATTCAGTATGAGGCCTTTACGATGAGGCGATAAGACGGCAAAATCCACAATCACTATGAAGCCATTCTTAACAATCGACCGTTTGAAGCGCATGGCCGTCTTCGCCCGCGTGGTGGAGGCCGGGTCCATGAGCGCGGCCGCGCGCGAGCTGGCGATGACCACCTCGGCCGTGAGCCAGCAGATCCGCCAGCTGGAGGCCGAGATCGGCCTGGCCTTGCTGCACCGTTCCACCCGCCGCCTGAGCACCACGGAAGCGGGGCAGGCCTACTATGAGGATTGCGCGACCATGTTGCTGGCGGCCCATACGGCCGAGCAGCGCCTATCCGACCTGCGCGACGAGCCGCGCGGCGAGTTGCGGATCGCCTTTCCGGTCGGCTTCAGCGGCCATCTGGCGGCGGCGCTGGCGCCGCTGCTGCGCGCCCAGCCCCGGCTCGCGCTGCGGCTGTTCGCCGAGGACAGGCGCATCGACCTGATCGCCGAGCGTATCGACCTGGCGATCCGCATCGGCACCCTGAGCGATTCCAACCTGGTGGCGCGCCGTCTTGCCGAGTGGCGCCACGTGCTGGTGGCGTCGAGCGGCTTTGCGCAGGCGCACGGCTTGCCGCAGACGCCCGAGGAGCTGGCGCGTTATCCGGTGATGAACCTGAATGTGATGAACCAGACCGAGTTCATCGAACTGTCGCGCGCGGGCGAGACGCGGCGGGTGCGGGTGCAGGGCGCCGTGGCGGGCAACAGTTCCATCGCGCTGCGCGAGATGATGGTGCAGGGCTTGGGCATCATGAGCATGCCGGAGCCGGACGCCTTGCCGTTGCTGGCCAGCGGACAGGCGCTGCTGGTGTTGCCGGAATGGACGATGGCGCCCATGGGCGTGTACGCGTTGACCGTGCAGCGCGACGCGCAACCGGCCAAGGTGCGGCTGGCGATCGCCGCCATCCGCGATTACCTGGCAGGATGAGCTGTTAGACAACATCGCCGTCGGCCAATGTTGTCGCGCACCCCACAGCGGCGCGGCCGGCTGTTACATTTTTGCGCGAACTGCGGGCCCGCCGATTGTGTCCTTCACAGAAAGATAGTAAATTGCCGTGTGGCAATTAATTTGATGAGCTGGCATGCCGTTCGCGCCTGTGCGTGGGCGCGGCGCGGCGCCCGTTCCGACATCTTTCAGTAGAGGCAACAGTGAGCAATATCGTCGATAGCGCCAAGACCTTGGGCGACAGGATCTGGTTTTCCCGCGAGGCGTGGTTGCGCGCCGAATCGCGGTTGCTGTCCAACCAGGGGCATGCGCAACGGTTGCTGGTGGTCTATTCCATCTACAGCCTGTGCTTCGCGATCGCCTTGTTGAAATACAAGGTCGTCTCGGATGACTTCCAGAACATCTTTTCCGTGGTGCTGGCCGTGATGCTGATGGCCTTGTCGCTGCACCTCAATACCCGCAATTTCCGCGACCGCGCGCAGCAGTTTAAGAGCGGTTATCTGAAGTTGATGGATATAGAGAGCAGGATCATGCAGGTGGCGTTGCAGCGCACGCCGCAAGCGATGCTCGACGACTACAACGACCTGTGCGCCAGCTATAAACAGGTGCTCAACGATGTCGAGCACCACACGGCCGGCGACGCGCTGTTGGCGCGCTACCGCGCCGGTGCCGACCGCAGCGGCGCCGGATTGACGGTGTTCGAACATGCGCACGTGGTCGGATTGCTGGCGTGGCGCGCGCTGTGGCTGGCGTTGTTCTACCTGGGGCCGGTGCTGGCGTTGGCCGTGTGCTATCTCGGCATCCGCAACAACCTGTTCTGACAGGTGCGGCTGTCAGCGCGACAGCGGGGCGCTGGCGCCGAAGGTGTTGGTCGAGCCGCCCTCGGCCGTGACGATGTAGAGCTGGCCGCCGGCCAGGAACAGGCCGCCGGGGTTGGCGCCGAGCACATTGTTGATCTGGATATCGGTGCTGCCGCCGCTGTAGACGATGTGCCACACCGTCTTGCCGTTCACCACGGTCGAGCTCACGCCGCTGCCGGTGACGCTGACGGTGGCGTCCGACGCCGTGGCCGTGCCGCGGTCGACGGTGCCCATCAAGCTCTGGCCCGACTGCAGGTGGACGGTGGCGTTGTTTTCCGTCGTCACATATTGCAGCGTGGCGATGGGCTTGGAATAAACGCCGGTGGCCACCAGCGCGCCGCTGCAATCCTCATTGTCGAAATAATCGATCCGGTCCGACAGGGTGGCCGTCGTGGCGCTGGCCGTGAGCGTGGCCACGGTGATGGTTTCACGGTGGTGGAATTGACACACATCCTTCCAGTCGCCCACATATTTGGAAAATGGCGCCGTGGTCGGTGGATTGACGACGCCACCGGCCGAACTGCCGCCGCCACCACAGGCGGATAAAACGGACGCTGCTGCCACGCAGGCGAAGGCATGTTTCATATTGAATTCCCGATCGGTCGGAGATATAGGAAATTCAATTATAGCCAATGCCATTGGCGACCCATCGTGCCATTCTGGAGGATATCCACTAACCGCGTTGTTTATCGTCGCCGATTAAATGGCGCGCCTGTGGCGGCAGGCCCCCGCTTATTTTCCCGGATTGGAATCGACGACGGCGCCGGCGGTGGCGAAGCGCCGTGCCTGCCGCCGGAACATGCCGGATTCTGGCGCTTATGTGCCAGAAGTTGGCATGAAGTGCAGGGATTTCCCCTGCTGGCGCCCGCGTCGGAGGCGGAACCGGGCCAGCCAGCGGTCGAAACGTGCGCGGCTGGCGGCAACGGCGTCCGGGCCCCGCTTCATATTATCGAGTCGGATTATTTCCACGTTGCGCCCATCGGGCGCGTTGAATATATGGACTAAATAGGGCGTGATGAAATCAACGTGCCGGTTGGACGGCGGTTCCAATGCGCCGCCGCTGGAGACGATAATCCGCAGCGGCCGGTTTTTTAATAAGCCGAGTTTCCCGTCCGGTGTGGATTGAAAAGTCCGGTCCGGCCGCACGACATAATCGACCCGGGTTTTCAGCGTGGCCGGTCCCGTTCATGCCGCCACCTGCGCGGGCAGGTCAGGCGGATCAGGAGACCAGCGCCGTGCCGTCCTGCGCCGCGTCCGGCTCGGCGCAGGCGTTCGCGTGGGGCGTCACGGCGGGCAGCGTGAAATGCAGGCGCACGCCCTGGCCGGGCGCGCTGTCGAGCCGCAGCTGGCCTTTGAAGATCGCCTGCACCAGATTGTTGACGATCGATAGCCCGAGCCCGGAGCCGCCCTTGCCCAGTTTGGTCGTGTAGAACGGCTCGAACACGCGGTGCTGGAGCTCGGCCGGTATGCCGTGGCCGTCGTCGCTGTAGTGCAGTTCGACCATGCCGCCGGCGCTGCCGGCCTCGATCACGATGCGGCCGCCGGGCCTGCCGTCGAAGCCGTGGGTGATGGAGTTCATCACGATGTTGTTGACGATCTGTTCCAGGTGGCCCGGATAGCTGTCCATCATGATGCCGTCCGCGATCCGCAGGTCGACGGCGACCCTGGCCCGGCGCAGCCGCGCGCCCAGCGCCGTCAGGCTGTCCTGCACCGTGGTGCGCAGGTCGAAGCTGCGGCGGCGCTGGCTGGTCTGGTCCACGGACACCCGTTTGAAGCTTTCGATCAGCTCGTTCGAGCGGTGGCCGTTGCGGGCGATGATGTCGCTCGCGTTCAGGCATTCGTGCAAGCCTTGCAGCAGGCCCGAGCGGGTCAGACCGTTGTGTTCGGCCGCGGCGCACAGCTCGCCCAGCTTGTCGGTCAGCGCCGTCGCGGCCAGCACCATGTTGCCGATCGGCGTGTTCAGCTCATGCGACACGCCGGCCACCAGCACTCCGAGCGAGGCCAGCTTTTCCGATTCCACGATCTGCTCCATGGCCTGCCGCAGTTCGCCCGTGCGCGCCTCGACCCGCGATTCGAGCTGCTCGTTCAGTTCGCGCAGCGCCTGCTCGATGCGCTTGCGCTCGGTCAGGTCGATATGGGTGCAGATCATGCGCAGCGGCTGGCCGGCGCCGTCGCGGCTGACGATGGTGCCGTTGTCGAGCACCCATTTCCAGCCGCCGTCGCGGCCCAGGGTCCGGTATTCCTCCTTGTAGCGGCGGCTGACTCCGTTGAAATGGTCGCGCAGCGCCGCCTGCAGCCGCGGCAGGTCGTCCGGATGCACGAGGCTGTCGCGCCAGGTGGCCGTCGGCACCACCTCGTGTTCGGCGTAGCCGTGGATGGTGCGCCAGCACGGCGAGAACAGCACCTGGCCGTTGGGGATGTCCCAGTCCCACACGCCGTAGCCGGCGCCCTCGAGCGCGAAGTTCCAACGTTCCTCGGCCGCCCGCAGGGCTTGGGCGGCGGCCCGGTGCTGGCAGCGGCGCTGGGCCTCCTTCAGCTCGCGCGCGATGGCCGGCCCCAGCCGGGCCAGGTCGCCCTTCATCACGTAGTCGTGGGCGCCGGCCCGCATCAGGGCCACGGCCGTCTCCTCGCCGATGGTGTTGGCGACGACGATGAACGGCAAGTCCAGCCCGGCCGCGTGCAGGTGGGCCAGCGCGATGCTGGCGTTCGGGTCCGGCAGGTTGTGGTCCGCCAGCACCACGTCCCAGCGCCGCGCGGCGAGCGCCGCGCGCAGGCCGGCCGCCGTCTCCACCCGCTCCAGCGTGACGTCGTAGCCGGCCTTGCGCAGGTAGCGCTCGACCAGCTCGGCATCGCTGTCGCAATCTTCCACCAGCAGGACGGCAAGCGGGGTCATGGGTGCTCTCGGGGGGGGGGGGGCGGTACCAGCCAGTATAAACCCAGCGGGCGCGCGGTTTCGGAAAATTGCGCGCAATCCATGGGCAGGCGCAGGTCGCGGCGCGCCGTTCTTGTCCTGCCGCCCAATTCTGTGCCAGCGGGCAACACTCGGGTGGGCGGCGCGCGTTATTCAGACTACAATAATGGAAGCGGGCGCCGGCTGTCGTGGACAGTCATGGCCCCGGCTCCGGCGTCGCGCGTGGCGACCGGCCCCCAGCGGTGGAGACAAATGAGTCCGGACCCCAGTCAGTACGCCTACATCTCCGTGATGGCCGACGCCATCCTGAGCGCCATCCTGATCTTCCTGTGGCTGATGCAGCGCAAGGAGCGACATGCGCTGTACTGGGCCATGGGCCAGTTGTCCATCATGGCCGCCTTCGCGCTGTGGTTCTCGGGGGTGCCCGCGCTCGAGCCGCTGCGCCGGCCGCTGGGCGCGCTGCTGATCACGGGCGGCGCGGCCGGCTACTGGGCCGGCACCCAGTTCTTCCTGGGCGGACTGCGGCGCGCCGACGGCGCCTGGCCGCTGCTGGGCTTTGTGCTGCTGGCCGGCGCCCTGCACCTGTGGTGGAGCGCCGACCCGGCCGTCGTGTTCCCGTCCGGCGGCGCGCTGCTGTGCCTGGTCATGGTGTGGACCGGCGTGCGCCTCGGATGGGGCCGCCATCTGTACCGCTATCGCCTGCTGGGCCTCACCATGGTCGTGCGCGGCGTGTTCAACCTGGCCGGCAGCCTGAGCATGGTGCCGCAGGCCTATCTGTACTGGTTCGTCGCCAGTTCCGTGCTCAAGTCGCTGTCCATGCTGGGCCTGATCTACGCCGTGCTGCACGAGAACCGGCAGCGCTACGCCAGCACCATCGACAGCCTCAGCAACGGCTTCCTGATCCGCGACAAGCGCGGCTATGTGCACGTGGCCAACGAGCGCTGCGCCAGCCTGCTCGGCTATGGCAGCGCCGCCGACCTGATCGGGCGCAACGTGACCGACCTGCTGCCTGGCCTCACGCGCCAGATGGCCGACGACTATTTCGCCATGTTCGAGGCGCCCGGCGCCCGCTATCCGATCACCCAGGAGGTGGAGCTGACGCTGCACAACGGCGCCCGGCTGCCGGTGGAGATGATGGCCTCGCCCTACATCGAGCGGGGCCGCCTGTACTGCCTGGTGCAACTGCTCGACATCTCCGAACGCAAGAAGAAGGATGCGCTGCTGGACCAGGCGGCCCGGGTCGACCCGGTCACGGGCCTGGGCAACCGCTACGCGCTGGCCGAGCGGCTGCGCACCGACATCGCGCACGCCCAGGCCGGCGGGCGCGCCTGCGCGCTGCTGTTCATCGACCTCGACAAGTTCAAGCGCATCAACGACTCGTACGGCCACAGCGTCGGCGACGAATTGCTGCGCAAGGTGGCCCAGCGCCTGCAGCCGCTGCTGGGGCCGCGCGACATGCTGGCCCGCTTCGGCGGCGACGAGTTCATCGCCGCGCTGCCCGACCTGCCGGCCGCCGACGCCGAGGCCCGGGCCCGGGCCTGCGCCCAGGCCATCCTGGCCGCCATGGGGCCGGCGTTCGACGTGGCGCACCACACGGTGGCCGTGTCGGCCAGCATCGGCCTGGCCTGCTATCCGCGCCACGGCGGCGATGGCGACACCCTGCTGCGCCACGCCGACATCGCCATGTACGAGGCCAAGAAGGGGGGCCGGGGCGAGCTGCGCTTCTTCAGCGACGCCATGAACGCGGCCGCGCGCGACGCGCTGGTGATCGACGGCGCGCTGCGCCACGCCATCGCGGCCAACGAGTTCCGGCTCGAATACCAGGTGATCGCCGAGGCCGGCAGCGGCCGCGTGGGCAAGGTGGAAGCGTTGCTGCGCTGGCGCAGCGCCACGCTGGGCACGGTGACGCCGGACCGCTTCATCCCGGTGGCCGAGGACAGCGGCATGATCGTCGAACTGGGCAGCTGGGTGCTGGAGGAGGCGTGCCGCCAGGCGGCCCAGTGGCGCGGCGGCCCGCTGGCCGGCGTGCGCATCAGCATCAACGTGTCGGCCTGGCAGCTGGCCGACCCCGGCTTCGTGGCCCTGGTGGAGGCCACGCTGGCGCGCCACGGCCTGCCCGGTACGCTGCTGGAATTGGAGCTGACCGAGCGCGTGCTGATCGACGACGGCCCCAACGTGCGCAGCGTGCTCGAACGGCTGCGCGCGCTCGACGTGAGCGTGTCGCTCGACGATTTCGGCACCGGCTATTCCTCGCTCAGCTACCTGACCCAGTTCCAGCTCAACACGCTCAAGATCGACCGCGCCTTCGTCATGGACATCGAGCACAGCGCCCGCAGCAACAGCCTGGTGCACGCCATCATCGCCATGGGCCACAGCCTGGGCCTGCAACTGGTGGCCGAGGGCGTGGAGACCGATGGCCAGGCCCGCATCCTGGCGCGCATGGGTTGCCATTACCTGCAGGGTTTCCACATCGCCCGCCCGGCCGCGCCCGAGCAGTTGTTGCTGTTCGCCGCGCCCCGGCCCGAGGCGGCCAGCGGTGCGGCCAGCGGTGCGCCCGTCTAAGGTCCGCGCCACGTAAAATCTCCTGCAGGTTGGCCGCCAGACGATTATGATGGGAAATAGAAACATCCCTTCTGCAAGTTGATCCTGGCCCGATATCTGGAGGTGGACATGAATGCGTTTGCATGGGTGGACCGGCTGCGCCTGCCGCACAAGTTCCTGATCCTGAGCGTGATCGCGGTGGTGCTGGCGGCCATCCCCAGTTATCTGTACATGCGCGAAGCGGCCAGGGGACTGGACGCCTACCTCGCCGAGCAGGAGGGCGTGCCCCGCGTGGCCGACGTGCTCAAGACCATCCAGCTGACCCAGCAGCACCGCGGCCTGTCGGCCCTGTTGCTGGGCCAGGTGGCCGGGGTGGAGGGCAAGCGCCAGGCCAAGCAGGACGAGGCCGACCAGTCGTACGCCAGGGTCGACGCCTTCGTCAAACAGATCAACGACAAGGGCGTGGCGGCGGCCTGGGACGAGGCGCGCGCCGACTGGGAGCGCCTGCGCGCGGGCGTGTCCGGCCGCACGCTGACGGTGGCGCAGAGCTTCGCCGCCCACACGGCGCTGGTGCCCAAGCTGCTCAGGGTGGGCGACCTGGTCGGCGATTACTACGGCCTGAGCCTGGACCCCGACAAGGACAGCTACCAGCTGATCCAGTCCACCTACTACCAGCTGCCCTACCTGACGGAGGAGCTGGGCAAGACGCGCGCGCTGGGCGCCGCCCTGCTGGCGCGGCACGAGGCCACGCCCGAGGAGCGGGCGCGGCTGGCCGGCTACATCGGCCGCGTCAACGACCGCCAGGCCCAGGCCCTGACGGCGTACAACAAGGCGGCCGCCGCCAATCCCGCGCTGGAGACGGCGCTGGACCCGGCCATGCGCGAAGCCACCGCCGCCGCGGCCGCCTTCACCCGGCTGGCCGGCGAGCAGGTGGTGCAGGCCGACACCCTCAGCTATTCGCCGGAACAGTTCGTGGACCTGGCCACCCGCACCATCGATTCGCAGTTCAAGGTCAATGAACTGGCGGCGGCCCGGATCACGGCCATGCTCAAGACCAAGATCGCCGACTTCCATGTCACGCGCTGGCTGATGCTGGCCAGCATGCTGGGCTTGCTGGCGCTGGCCGGCGGCGTGGCCTGGCTGATCTCGCGCTCCGTCACGGTGCCGCTGCAGAACGCCGTGACGGTGGCGCAAAGCGTGGCGCGCGGCGACCTGGTGTCGGACTTCGACGTGGGCGCGCCCAACGAGGTGGGGCAGATGCTGCGCGCCCTCAAGCACATGAACGACAGCCTGCGCACCATCGTCAGCGACGTGCGGGCCAGCATCGACAACATCGGCGCGGCCACGCGCGACATCGCCAGCGGCAACGCCGACGTGTCGGCCCGGCTCGAGGCGCAGGCGTCGAGCCTGGAGCAGACCGCCTCGTCGATGGAGGAACTGACCGGCACCGTGCGCCAGAACGCCGAGAACGCGCGCCAGGCCAACGCGCTGGTGGTCAACGCCTCGGCCGTGGCCACGCGCGGCGGCGAGGTGGTGTCGCAGGTGGTGCGGACCATGGGCGAGATCGACGCCAGCTCGCACCGCATCGTCGACATCATCGCCACCATCGACGGCATCGCGTTCCAGACCAACATCCTGGCCCTGAACGCGGCGGTCGAGGCGGCCCGCGCCGGCGAGCAGGGGCGCGGCTTCGCCGTGGTGGCGTCCGAGGTGCGCAACCTGGCCCAGCGCTCGGGCGCGGCCGCCAAGGAGATCAAGGACCTGATCGGGCAGAGCGTGGAGAAGGTGGACGCCGGCAACAAGCTGGCCGACCGCGCCGGCCAGGCCATGGGCGAGATCGTGGGCAGCGTCGAGCGCATCACGGCCATCATGGGCGAGATCGCCACCGCATCGGCCGAGCAGGGCAGCGGCATCGAGCAGGTCAACCAGGCCGTCACCCAGATGGACGACATGACCCAGCAGAACGCGGCGCTGGTGGAGCAGACGGCGGCCGCCTCGGCCAGCCTGCAGGAACAGGCGGAAAGCCTGATCGCCTCGATGAGCGTGTTCCGGCTCGATGACGATGGCCGGGCCGGGTCCGGCGGCGCGCCGGCGCCCGCGCGCGCCGGCGTGCGCGCCGTGGCGCCGGTGGCGGGGCGCCGGGCGCTGTCGCACTCGTGAGGGGAACGGCGGCGCGGACTTATCTGGCCGGCGCCGGCATGTCCTGCGCCGCCTCCTCGTCCGTCAGGATCCACACCTCCTTGATGTCGCCGTTGGCGTCCTCGGTGTAGTACACCAGCATGCCGCTGCCGCGCAGGCTGGCCGGCATTTCGATCATGTTGTCCTGGTTGAAGATGCGGGCCGCCGGCGACAGCTTGCGTGGCTTGCCGTCGATGCTGAGGTCGGGGTAATAACCGGGCGTCATCCGGCCGCGCTTGATGTCGGCCGGGAACGGCCGGGCGCTGGCCAGCAGCGGCAGCGCCACCACGGCCGCCAGCAGCGCGGCCACACTACGTTTGATCCACATATGCATTCCATCGTGACGTCGGGGAGCGTCTAGCTTACCCCAGTTCGGCCCGGCGGGGGCGGCTCCGGCCATGCGCGCGCGGCCCGCATTGGAGGCTTTCCTCTAAACCGGCGCCGCACGGCCGCACGGCCGCGCGAACCCGCTCCGCCCCGCATGCGCCGGCGTTGCGCGAATTTGTCCAAACGGCAAAATCACCACCCGGTCATCAAACTGTCATGCGACCGTCACGCAGCCGTCACATGCCCTTCCTACAATCCTGCAAGTTTTGTTATTCGGCAAGTTCGCCGGGGCGCGGAATGTCGTAACTTCTCCCATCAACGTACGAAAGTCCTATCATGCAACAGCATCTCCGTTTAAAACCGATCTGCCTGCTGGTCCTGCAATCGCTGGCCTGCTATGCCCACGCCGCGCCCGATGCGGCTGACGCGGCCGTCGCCGGACAGGCCGAGGCCGCCGTCGCGGCCGCCGCCGGCGCGCCGGTGCAGGTGGTGGAAGTCCTGGGCCAGGGCCAGTCGCGCCAGGTGCAGAACCTGAACCACGCGGAACTGGCCAAGGCCCTGCCGGGCACCAGCCCGCTGAAGGCGCTGGAGAAGCTGCCCGGCGTGAACTTCCAGTCGTCCGACCCGTTCGGCGCCTACGAGTGGTCGACCCGCTTCAGCGTGCGCGGCTTCAACCAGAGCCAGCTGGGCTTCACGCTGGACGACATCCCGCTCGGCGACATGAGCTACGGTAACAACAACGGCCTGCACATCAGCCGCGCCATCTCGTCCGAGAACGTCGGCCGCGTGGCCATCTCGCAGGGCGCCGGCGCGCTGGGCACGGCCTCGACCAGCAACCTGGGCGGCACCGTGCAGTTCATCACGCTGGCCCCCACCGACGAGCGCGGCGTGACCGTCAGCCAGACCGTGGGCGCCGACCGCACCTCGCGCACCTTCGTGCGTTTCGATAGCGGCCTGATCAACGACAGCACCAAGTTCTTCATCAGCGGCACGCGCCAGCGCGCCGACAAATGGAAGGGCGCCGGCGCCCAGGACCAGGACCAGATCAACACGCGCGTGGAACACCAGTTCGGCGAGAACACGCTGACGGCCTTCTACAACACCTCCGACCGCAAGGAAACGGACTACCAGGATCTGTCGCTGGAAATGGCGCAGCGCCTCGGCTACAACTGGGACAACTACGCGCCCGACTGGCAGCGCGCCGTGAACGCGGCCAAGGGCATCTTCACCGGCCCGGACAACAACATGGACGACGCCTACTACCTCGGCCGCGGCCTGCGCAAGGACTCGCTGGGCGGCCTGTCGGCGGACCTGAAGATTTCGCCGTCGGCCTGGTTCAAGACCAGCTACTACCACCACAGCAATGAAGGCCAGGGCCACTGGTACACGCCGTACCAGGCCTCGTCGCCGACCGTGCCGATCGCGATCCGCACCACCGAATACTCGATCGGCCGCGACGGCCTGGTCAACGACCTCAACGTGGAGTGGGGTGCGCACACGATCGCCGCCGGCTTCTGGGGCGAGCGCAGCCTGCACCGCCTGACCCGCAACTTCTACGCCGTCAACGGTCCAGAGGACACCAGCCACTTCCTGAGCAACCCGTTCAAGACCGGCTTCGAGCAGGACTTCACCACCACCACCACCCAGTTCTACCTGCAGGACACCTACCGCGCGCTGGACGGCAAGCTGAAGATCAACGCCGGCTTCAAGAGCCCGAAAGTGAGCATCAATGCGACCAACCTGATGCCCGGCCGCGCCGCCGGCGAGGTGGTGGCGTCCAAGTCCTTCCTGCCGCAGCTGGGCCTGAACTACAGCGTGAGCCGCGACGACGAGGTGTTCGCCTCGGCCTCGCAGAACATGCGCGCCTACCAGCCGGGCGTGAACGGCCCGTTCTCGCAGACCCAGGACGCGTTCGACCAGAGCGCGTCCAACCTCAAGCCTGAGACCTCCGTCAACGTCGACCTCGGCTACCGCTTCAAGCGGCGCGACCTGCAAGGCTCGCTGGCCGTGTACCACGCCGACTTCGACGACCGCCAGCTCAACGTGGCCACCTGCGTCGGCATCGCCGGCTGCCCGAGCACCGTCGTCAACGTGGGCAAGGTCGAAACCAAGGGCCTGGAAGCGGTGGCCGAGTGGAAGTTCCTGCCGGACTACACGTGGTTCAACACCTTCACCTACAACGACTCCAAGTACAAATCGAACTACCTCGATAACGGCAAGCTGGTGGCCGTCAGCGGCAAGCAGGTGGTGGACACCCCGCGCACCATGTTCGACACCGAAGTGGGCTACGACAACCGGGTCTGGTTCGCACGCCTGGGCGCCAAGTACACGGGCAAGCGCTACTACACCTACCTCAACGATGGCGCCGTGCCGTCGTTCTGGGTGGCCAACCTGTCGGCCGGCTACAAGCTGAAATCGGTGGGCATGCTGAAGGAACTGTCGCTGCAGTTCAACGTGACCAACCTGTTCGACAAGCAGTACTTCAGCTCGATCGGCACCAACGGCTTCACCGCCTCCGACCCGACCGGCAGCTTCGCCACGCTGCAGTCGGCGGCGCCGCGCAAGGCCTACCTGACCCTGAGCGGCAAGCTGTAAGCGCGGCAGCAGCGCGCGCATGGCAGAGCGCGGCGGGACGGGCGCGGCGGCGACGCCGTGGCCGGCCCCGCCGCGCTGTTTTTCCTTTGCGAGAGAGAGTCCGATGTCCCCATCCCGTTCGTCCATCCCCACCGTCCCCGCCATCACCGTGGCCGCCCTGGCGATGCTGGCCGCCGCGCCCGCCAGTCGGGCCGCCGGCGCCACCACGCCGATCGAACACGTGATCGTGCTGGTGGGCGAGAACCGCACCTTCGACAACCTGTACGGCGTGTACGAGCCCCCCCGTGGCCAGAGCGTGGCCAACCTGCTGTCGAAGAAGATCGTCAACCGCGACGGCACGCCCGGCCCGCGCTTCCGCGACGCGGCGCAAAAGCTGGGCCTGTCCACCGGCGCCTACACGCCCACGCCCGAGTTCAACGGCGTGTACGGCCAGCTGCCGCAGCCATGGGCGGCCGGCGCCTTCGGCCAGCGCCAGGACGTGCCCGACGCGCGCTTCCCGGCCGACCTGCCCAACGGCCCGTTCCAGATCACGCGCCACGTCAGCTACGGCGCGCACACGGGCGACCCCACGCACCGCTTCTTCCAGATGTGGCAGCAGGTCAACGGCGGCAAGCACGACCTGTTCGTGTGGGTGGCCGACCAGACCGGCCCCGGCCCCAGCAACCCGTTCCCGCTGGCGCCGGGCAAGACCCACCAGGGCGCCATCGCCATGGGCTTCTACAACATGGCGGCCGGCGACGCGCCGCTGTTCAAGCGGCTGGCCGAGCAGTACGCGATCGCCGACAACTACCACCAGCCGGTGATGGGCGGCACCACGGCCAACTACTTCGCGCTGGCCACGGCCGACGTCGGCGTGTACACGGACCCGAACAGCGGCCAGCCCGCCATGCCGCCGGCCAAACAGATCGAGAACCCGGACGCCCAGCCCGGCACCAACAACTGGTACGTGGAGGACGGCTACCGGGGCGGCACCTACGTCAACTGCGCCGACCAGGCGCAGCCGGGCGTGGCCGGCATCCGCAAGCTGCTGGGCACGCTGCCCTACCGCCCCTTCAACGACGGCAACTGCGCGCCCGGCGCCTGGTACATGGTCAACAACACCGAGCCCGCCTACGCGCCGCTGGGCCAGCCGCTGGCGCTGGGCGACGACAAGTTCATCCTGCCGCCGCAGAGCATGCCCCACATCGGCGACGCCATGACGGCCGGCGGCGTGGCGTGGAAGTGGTACAGCGGCGGGCGCAACGACGGCGTCAAAGTGGACAAGGAATACTGCGGCATGTGCGACACGCCGACCTTCTTCCGCTCCACCATGACGGGGCCGGACAAGGACAAGCTGGTCGACCTGATGCAGTTCTACGTGGACGTGAAGGACGAGGCGACGTTCCCGCAGGTGGCCGTGATCGCCCCCTACGACAGCATCTCGGGCCACCCCGGCTACGCCATGCAGCCGAGCTTCGACCAGCTGGTGGCCGACGTGCTGGAGCGGGTGCGCGCCAATCCCGCGCTGTGGGCCAAGACCGCGATCCTGGTCACGTTCGACGAGGGCGGCGGCTATTACGACTCCGGCTACGTGCAGCTGATCGACTTCTTCGGCGACGGCACGCGGGTGCCGCTGATCGCCATCTCGCCCTACGCGCGCAAGGGCGTGGTCGACCACACGTACTACGACCACGCCTCGATCGCCAAGTTCATCGAGCGCAACTGGAACCTGCCGCCGCTGTCGGCGCGCAGCCGCGACAACCTGCCCAATCCGGTGCACGTCGCGGCCGACCCCTACGTGCCGGCCAACCGGCCCGCCATCGGCGACCTGATGAACCTGTTCGATTTCCGCAGCCGGCCATAAGGCCACCAAAACCGGGGTCAGGTCATGAAGCCGGGCAACTTGCCCGGTTTCATGACCTGACCCCGGTTTTTCTACTTAGCCGGTCCGGTTGCGCTGCTGCCAGGCGGCCAAGGCGGCGAAGTAGGCGGCCCGTTCTTCCGCGTACAGGTCCTCCACGCAGTGGGCGCAGCCGCTGTGGCAGCAGGCGTTCGGGTCGGGCGGCTCGGGCGCCACCGGCATCGGGTCCTCCACCGGCGCAGCGGTTGCCGGCTCTATCATCGTCGCTTGCTCAGTCATCGTTGCTTGCTCATGGTTATTCATGGTTCATCCATCGGCAGCGCCAGCAGCGCCATGTTGCGGCCTTTTTCCTTGGCCTGGTACAGCGCGCGGTCGGCCTGGCGCACCAGCATGTCGGGCGTGCCGCCCTCCGTGGGCACCATCACGGCCACGCCCACGCTGACGGTCACCATGCCGAACGGCGAACCGTCGTGCGGCAGGCGCAGCCGCGCCAGCTCGGCGCAGATGGCCTCGGCCACGCCGAACGCGTCGGTGGCGTCGGTGGCGGCGGCCAGCAGCGCGAACTCCTCGCCGCCGTAGCGCGCCACCAGGTCGCTGGTGCGCCGGCCATGGGCCGTGATCAATGCTGCCACCTTCTGCAGGCAGGCGTCGCCGGCCAGGTGGCCGTAGCGGTCGTTGTATTTCTTGAAGTGGTCGACGTCGAGCATCGACAGCGCCAGCGACTGCCCGGTGCGCGCGGCGCGCCGCCATTCGGCCTCCAGCGCCGCGTCGAAGCCGCGCCGGTTGCGCACGCCCGTCAGGCCGTCCGTGGTGCTGAGCGCGGCCAGCTTGCGGTTGCTTTCCTCCAGCGCGGTGGTGCGGGCCGCCACCAGCTGTTCGAGCTGGCGCTGGTGGCGCGTGAGCCGCGCGATGCGCCAGCGGTGCGCGCCCAGCAGGCCCGCCGCCACCAGCGCGCCGGCCAGCGCGCGGAACCACCACGTCTGCCACAGCGGCGGTTCGATCGTCAC
Source organism: Rugamonas sp. GW822-FHT03B10 (assembly GCF_058801745.1). Taxonomy (NCBI): domain Bacteria; kingdom Pseudomonadati; phylum Pseudomonadota; class Betaproteobacteria; order Burkholderiales; family Oxalobacteraceae; genus Rugamonas; species Rugamonas sp. GW822-FHT03B10. The sequence goes on from NZ_JBXANP010000002.1 coordinate 288,234, forward strand.
CAGCAGCGTGGCCGGCTGCGGATTCCACACGCCGCGGTGGTTGGCGGCGCGCACGCGGAACAGGTACTGGCCGGGATTGAGGTTGGTGTAGGTGGCGCTGCGGTGGGCCGCGTCCGTCTCCACCCAGTCGCGGTCGAAGCCGACCAGCTGGTAGGCGTAGCGGTTGGCGGCCGGGTCGGCGTAGTGCAGGGCGGCGAATTCGAGCGAGAACACCGACGCCTGCGACGACAGCGTGAGCGCGGTGGGCGCCGTCAGCGGCCCCGTCACCGTCACGCCCGCGCCCAGCTTGCCGTCGTAGATCGAGTGGTTGAACACCGAGATGTCGCTGATGGCCACCTGCGGCGCCACCGAGCTGCTGCGCACGGCGTCCGGCGTGACGGCGGTCAGCCCGTGCACGCTGCCGAAATACAGTTCGCCGTCGCCGGCCACGGCCGAATTGATGATGAAGCCCTCCGTCAGCCCGTCCGTGGCCGTGTAGTGGCTGGCCTGGCCGGTGGCCGGGTCGAGCCGGTACAGGCCGGTGAGCGTGCTGCACCAGAGCCGGCCGCGCGCGTCGTCGCGCATGGCCAGCACCTTCTCACCGCCCAGCGCGGCGCCGTAGTGGCGGAAGCGCAGGCCGCCGTCCGGCTGCGGCTCGGCCAGCTGCAGGCCGCGCCCGGTGCCGACCCAGATCCGGCCCTGGCCGTCGCGGTGCAGGCTGGCCACGTTGTCGTCGGCCAGGCTGTGCGGGTCGCCGTCGCGGTGGGTGTAGTGGCGGAACCGGCCGCTGGCCGGGTCGAGCACGTCCAGCCCGCCGCCGTTCCATTCCGAACCGGCCCACACCCGGCCGCGCGCGTCCTCCAGCACGGCCGAGGTGCCGTCCACGCTGCGGCTGTCGGGGTCGCGCGGGTCGTGGCGGTACACGCGGCGCGCGTCGCTGGCCGGTTCGTAGCGGATCAGGCTGTTGCCGGTGGCCAGCCACAGCACGCCGCCGGCGCCGGGCGCGATGGCGTTGATGTAGTCGCTGGCCGGATTGCCGAAGTGCACCACGCGGAACGGGCCGTCGGGCCGGTCCAGCCGGTTCAGGCCGTCGGAGGTGCCCAGCCACAGCGGGCCGTGGCCGGCCACGTCCTGGTACAGGCTGTAGACGATGTCCTGGCTCAGCGCGCCGGCCTTGCCGGGCTGGGCCCGGTAGTTGCGCAGCACGCGGTTGCTGGCCAGGTCGTACAGGCTGAGGCCGGTGTCGCTGCCCAGCCACAGCCGGCCGCCCGGCGCGCGCGCCATGGCCAGCATGGCGTCGCTGGCGCTGGCCGCCTCGCCGGGCGGGGGCAGCGGCACGTAGCGGGCCAGGCCGGCGCTCGACAGGTTGGCCAGGCTGATGCCGTCCGTGTACGAGGCGATCCACAACATGCCGCCGCGGTCCTGCATCACGGCCTTCAGGTTGTCGCTGGGCAGGCTGTAGGGGTCGTCGGGCGCGTGGTGGAAGCGCTCGAACCGGGCGCCGGCGCCGTTCCAGCGCAGCAGGCCGGCCGACAGCGTGGTGGCCCACAGCGTGCGCTGGCGGTCGAGGTAGAAGCTGGTGACGCGGCTGGCCGGCGCCGCCACCACCGCGCGCGCCGCCCACGGGCTGCGGCCATCCCAGCGCAGCACGCCGGCCTCGGTGCCTATCCACAGCGCGCCGGACGGGTCGAACTGCAGCGCGCGCACGATGTTGCGGCGCGCCTCGGGCCGGGGCGCGGGATCGGCCTGGCGGTGCACGAAGCCGTTGGCGCCGGGCGCCAGGTAGTCGAGGCCGCCGGGCCAGGTGGCGGCCCACACGCCGCCCACCGGGTCCAGCGCCAGCGCGTTCAGGTCGTTGCTGGCCAGGCTGTCGGGCCGGGCCGGGTCGTGGCTGTAGACGGTGAAGGCGCCGGTGGCCGGGTCGAAATGCTGCAGCCCGCCCCAGCTGGCCAGCCACATGCCGTGGCGGCCGTCCGACATGATGGCCTTGATGATGCGGTGGTTGTGCGGCCCGGTAGCCGGCGCGTAGACGGTGAAATCGTTGCGCTCGGGGTTGTAGCGCGCCAGGCCGTCCTGGGTGCCGGCCCAGATCCGGCCCTGGTCGTCCTCGTACAGCGCCGACACGCGGTTGTGCGGCAGGCTGTGCGCGTCGCCGGGCCGGTGCGCGTACTTGACGGCCTGGTAGCCGTTGTAGCGGTACAGGCCGTTGCTGAGGGTGCCCACCCACACATAGCCCTGGCGGTCCTGCAGCAGCGCCAGCATGGTCGGCTCGTCGTTGCCCAGCGGCCCCAGCTTCTGGAAGCGCAGCGCCGGCACCCCGGCCCGGGCCGGCGCCATGGCGGTCAGCAGGGTCAGCAGGGTGAACAGGGTCAGCAGCGTCAGCAGAGGCGGCAGGCCAGGCGCCTTCCAGCGCGCGGCCGGGCGGCGCGGCGGCGGGAATGGGGTGGGGCGCTCCGGATGGGGCGGCGGCGACACGTGCATGGCGGGGGAGTCGGCGGCGCGGCGGCGGCCGGAGGTTCAAATTGCTGGACGGAACGGCCATTATACCTTCCGTTTCAGCAATAGTTTGCCGCCAGCGCACTGTTTTCGTGGGCGGTTGCGGCGATTTAGGGTATAGTTTACGGCGCTGATATTGTATCCACGTCTGCGCGCGCCATGACGGGCACGCGCCGCGCTGGCTGCGCGGCCCGGCCGCCGTAGCGCGTCCTGCCCGTCCTGTCGCTTCCCCCGTGTCCGCATTGCTCGCGATGGCGAGTGCAGGTGCTTTTGGCCGGGCGGATCGTTGTTCGCAGAAAATGTTGTTAATTGAAGAAAGCATGGCTGACCGCTGGACGGAAGCCGAACCTTACTATGTCTGAAAACGAGATCATTTCCACTCCCGGCGCCGTTCCCGCGCAGGCCGCCGACGTGGCCGCCGAAGCCGGGGCCGCTCCGGCCGCTCCCGCCGCCGCCGAGGCGGTCGCCGCCGCCCCTGTGGCCGCCGCACCCGCAGCCGCCGCCGCACCCGCAGCCGCAGCCGCGCCGGCGGACCAGGTCCGCTTCGCCGATTTCGGCCTGTCGCCGCTGATCCTGCGCGCGCTGACCGACCAGGGCTATGTGCACCCGACGCCGATCCAGGCCCAGGCCATCCCCGTGCTGCTGCAAGGGCGCGACGTGATGGGCGCGGCCCAGACCGGCACCGGCAAGACGGCCGGTTTCGCGCTGCCCATCATCCAGATGCTGCTGGCGCACGCCAGCGCCAGCATGTCGCCGGCGCGCCACCCGGTGCGCGCGCTGATCCTCACCCCCACGCGCGAACTGGCGGTGCAGGTGGCCGACAACGTCAAGGCCTACGCCAAGCACACGCCGCTGCGCTCGACCGTGGTGTTCGGCGGCATGGACATGAAGGGCCAGACCGTGATCCTCAAGGGCGGCGTCGAGATCGTCATCGCCACCCCGGGCCGTCTGCTCGACCACGTGGAGCAAAAGAACATCAGCCTGGGCCAGGTGCAGATGCTGGTGATGGACGAGGCCGACCGCATGCTCGACATGGGCTTCCTGCCCGACCTGCAGCGCATCATCAACATGCTGCCCAAGCAGCGCCAGAACCTGATGTTCTCGGCCACGTTCTCGCCCGAGATCAAGAAGCTGGCCAACACCTTCCTCAACAACCCGCTGACGATCGAGGTGGCGCGCAGCAACGCCACGGCCGACAAGGTGACGCAGGTGGTCTACAAGGTGCCCGAAGAGCAGAAGCGCGACCTGGTGGCGCACCTGCTGCGCCAGCGCGACCTCAAGCAAGTGATCGTGTTCTCCAACACCAAGATCGGCGCCTCGCGCCTGGCGCGCGGGCTGGAGCAGGAGGGCATGAAGGCGTCCGCCATCCACGGCGACAAGACCCAGCAGGAGCGCATGGCCGCGCTGGACGCGTTCAAGAAGGGCGAGATCGACGTGCTGGTGGCCACCGACGTGGCCGCGCGCGGGCTCGACATCTCCGACCTGCCGTGCGTGATCAACTACGACCTGCCGTACAACGCCGAGGACTATGTGCACCGCATCGGCCGCACCGGCCGCGCCGGCGCCTCGGGCGACGCGATCTCGATCTATTCGGACAAGGATGAGCGGCTGCTGGTCGACATCGAAAAGCTGATCAAGCAGACCATCCGCCGCGGCACGCTGGACGGCTTCACGCCCGGCACCACGCGCGGCGGCGACGAGCGCCACGGCGAGCGCCGCGCGCGCCGTCCGGCCGATACCGACAGCCGCGCCCCGGCCGCCCGTATGGCCGAGCGCAGCCCGCGTCCGGCGCCCTCGTACAACGGCGCCGGTCCGCGCCGCGACAAGGTCGATCCGTGGTTCCTCAAGCCGTACGAGCCGGCCAAGAGCAGCGTGGCGCCGGCCGCCGCGCCGGCCACGGCCGCACCGGCCAAGTCCAAGCAGAAAGTGGCCGCCTTGCTGGGCGGCTTGCCCAAGTCCTGACGCGCTGACGGCTCCGCGCAAGCACCAAAACCGGGGTCAGGTCATACCATAAAGCAAGCTGCTCGCAGCTTGCTTTATGGTATGACCTGACCCCGGTTTTTTTTAATGCAGCACGACCTTGCGCAGGAACAGCGACAGGTGGCGGGTGTCGTTCGGGCCGGGCTCGCCCGGGGCTTCGTGCTGCAGCAGGATCTGTAACTGGCCTTGCTCGCGCACCGCTGCCGGCACCGGCAGCGGTTGCGCGTCCTGCAGGTTGTGCCAGCCCAGGTCGACGCCGTTGAGGTAGACCCGGGTGCGCTGGTTGCCTTTGAAGTAGTAGCCGGCGATCAGCACCGTGGCCGGCGAGTGCCGGCGGTCGAGCGCGACCTGCAGGCGCGACGTCGGGCCGTCCGACCACACGCCGTCCCAGTCGCTGCCGTTGCCTTCGGGCGTGGCCCAGCCATGCACCAGCAACTGGGTCTGCAATTGCTTGAAGTCGGCGTAGGCCAGCGTGCGCTCGGCGTTGCCGGCGCCGTTGTGGCAGTGCACCGGGCCGTTCAGGTAGCGCCAGCCGCGCATGCTGTGGGCGGTGCGGTTGTCTTCCTCGGCCAGCGTGTTGCCGGCGCCGCACAGCAGGGCGCCGATGGCGCTGTTGCCGCGGTTGTAGAGGATCTTCTGGCTGGGACCGTCCACGCTGAGCGCGACCACCTGCCCGGGCAGCAGCATGGCGTCGTTGTGGGTGTTGCGTTCGGCGAAGATCTCGGGCTCGGGGTTGACCCAGGCCGGATGGCGTTCCATCAGCCACGCGCTCAGCGGGCTCAGGTGGACGTAGTTGTAGCCGAACGCTTGCCAGGTGGCCACGCCCTGCACGAGGAAGATGGCCAGCAGCGGCGCCACCGGCCAGCGCGGCCAGGCGCGCAGCCGCCACAGCAGCGGGAACAGGAAGGCGCTGCCGGCCCAGAACGCGTAACGCATCTCGCCGGTGGCGGCCGAGTTCCAGTTCAGCACGGCCAGCGCGGGCAGCGCCAGCGCCAGCGAGAACGCGGTGCACACGGCCAGCAGCGCCAGGTCGCGTCGCCGTTCGGCGCGCGGCCGGCCGCGCCAGCCGAACAGCAGCAGCGCGGCCCAGATGCCGGGTATGCCGATCAGCATGCCCTGGTTCAGGTCGAAATAGAACGAGTGCAACCGGGTGCCGTTGATCAGGCCGGGGTCGGAGAACAGCTTGGCGATCACGTTGGGCACGCCGAATTGCCACAGGTTGAACAGCGGCGCCAGCGCGAACACGGCGCCGCCGGCCGCCAGCGCGGCCAGGTGGCGGCCGCGCGGCAGGCCGGCCAGCACGCCGGGCCAGCCGCTGCCCGCTTCGTAGTGCAGGCACAGGCGCAGCAGCGGGGCGAAGCCGAGGAACACGACGATGGTGGGGTTTTGCAGCGACGCCAGCCCGGCCAGCAGGCAGGCGGCCAGCGGCATGCCGTCGCAGTACAGCACCAGCGCCGCCAGCAGGGCCGCCGCGCTCAGGCATTCGGGGCTGCCCCAGTCCCAGTACTGCAGGCCGCCGCACAGCATGAACAGGGCCACGCCCAGCAGCGCCTTGGGCCCCGAGCGGAACAGCCGGTACAGGCTCAGGCCGAGGATGAACACCATCGCCAGGTTGACGACCTGGTAGGCGCGGAACGGTTCCGCGCCCGCCGCTTGCAGCAGCTTGAACGGCAGCGCCGCCAGCAGCGCGTAGCCGAAGAAGTGGACCGCGTACACCCGGCCATCCTTGCCGCGCGTGAAGGCCGCGTACAGCGTGGGTTGCCGGGTCGCCATGTCGTGTTCGATCAGTTCGTACACGGGGATGCGGCTGGGCACCAGCTGCTTGGCGACGGCGATGTCGTCGAGCCGGATGTCGGGCGAGGCGTGGCGCGCCAGCGCGATCGTCTGCAGCGAGTATTCGACGGCGTCGCCGTTGTGGTCGGGGCCGCGCGTGAACAGCAGGGCCAGCAGCAGGGCGGCCAGCATCAGGGCGAAGCGGAGGGGGCGCAGTGGCGTTGTCGTCATGTGCATGTGTGGGCGTAGGATCGGGACCGGCCAGCAGGCAGGTGGTGGGGACCGGCGCGGCCGGTCCCCGGCTTAGCGCAGGGCCGGCTTGAGCGCGATTTCCTGCAGGAAGAACGCCAGCTGGCGCGTGTCGGGCTGGCCCGGCGGCGGCTGGTAGGGCGCGTCATGTTCCAGTTCCAGCGTCAGCGTCGGCGCGTCGGGCAGCGGCAGCTCGGGCAGCTCGCGCAGCGCGAACCAGCCCAGGTCGCGCCCGTTGATGATCACGCGGGTGCGGCTGTTGCCGGTGAAGTAGTGGCCGATGATGAGCAGGGTGCGGTACTGGTGGCCGGCCGGCAGCGGCACGGTCAGCACCGAGCGCTTGCCGTTGGACCAGCTGCCGTTCCAGATGTCGCCGCCGGACTCGGGCTGGCTCCAGCCGGCGCCCAGCGCGACGCCGTCGTGGCTGAGGAATTGCGCCAGGCCGTAGCGCAGCGGCGCCGGGCCGGCCGGGCCGCACCGCGGCTGGCCGTCGATGTAGCGCCACATGCGGGCGGTGTCGTGGAAGCGGTTGGCGGCCGTCAACGCGCGGCCGGCGCCGCACAGGGCCTGGTCGGCGTCCAGGTTGGCGCGGCTGTACATGGTCTTGAACACCTTGCCGCCCTCCTCGTAGACGGCGACGCGGCCCTGCGCCAGCTCTTCCTCGCCATGCCAGCTGCGCTCGGCGAACAGCTCCGGTTCCGGGTTGTACCAGGCCGGCGCGTGGCGCAGCACGGCGCGCGCCAGCGGGCTGAATTCGAGCGCGCCGTAGCGCTGGTCGTTGCGCATGGCCAGCCCCTGCAGGACCAGCAGCGCGGCCAGCGCCGCCACCGGCCAGCGCGGCAGGCGGCGCAATTGCCACAGCAGCACGAACAGCAGCGGCATGGCGGCCCAGAACGCGTAGCGCATGACGCCGGCCGCGCCCGAGTTCCAGTTCTGGATCACCAGCGTGGGCAGGGCCAGCGCCAGCGTCAGCGTGCAGGCCAGCGCCAGCATGGCCAGCCGGCGGCCACGGCCCGGCGCGCCACGGCGCCAGCCCCACAGCAGCAGGAAGCCGGCCAGCGCCGGGATGGCGACGATCATGCCCTGGTTGAGGTCGAAATAGAACGAGAACAGCCGCACGCCGCTGGCCATGGCCGGGTCGGCGCCGACCTTGGCGATCACGCTGGGCACGCCGAACTGGTACAGGTTGTACAGCGGCGCCAGCGCGAACAGGGCGCCGCCCAGCGCCAGGCCGGCGATGCGGCGCGGCGCCACGCACGGCGCCAGCGCGGCGCGCCAGCCGTCGCCGGACCGGTACTGGGACGCCAGTTGCAGCAGCGGCGCGAACGCGAGGAAGAACACGGTGGTGGGGTTTTGCAGCGTGGCCAGCCCGCCCAGCAGGCCGGCCGCGAGCGGACTGCCGGCCGTGTACAGCAGCAGGCCGGACAGCAGCATCGAGGCCGTCATCAGTTCCGGGCTGCTCCAGTCCAGGTACAGCACGCCGCCGCACAGCAGGAACAGCAGCAGGCCGACGGCGGCGCGGCCGTTGCCGCCGAACACGTGGCGCAGGGTCAGGCCCAGCACGAACACGCAGGCCAGGTTGAGCGCCTGGTAGCACTTGAACGGGTCGGCGCCCAGCGCGCGCAGCAGCTTGAACGGCAGCGCCGCCAGCGCCGAATAGCCGAAGAAGTGGATGGCCTGGGTGCTGCCGTCGCGGCCACGGTAGAAGCCGCTGAGCGGCACTTCGCGCCGCGCTTGCATGCCGTCGGCCAGCTGGGCCAGGGCGGCCTCGAACTGCGGCATCATCCTGCGCCCCAGCGCCACGTCGGCGGGACGGATGTCGGGGCTGCCGTGCTCGGCCACGGCCACCGTCATCAGCGTGTATTCGGCCGCGTCGCCGGTCAGCAACGGGGCGCGCAGCGCCAGCGTGGCCAGCAGCGCGGCCGCCAGCAGCAAGGCGAAGGCCAGCGGGCCGCGCAGGCCGGTGCGCGCGCCGCGCGCGGTGTGGACGGGCGCCGCCGGGGCGGCGGCCGGGGGCGGGGAGGGCACGGTGCGCGGCATGGCGGTCACCGCGTGAGCGCGAACGCGCCGGCCGCGATCAGCACCAGGCCGGCCAGCTTGGACACGCTCATCGCTTCGTTCAGGGCCGCGTAGCCGGTCAGCGCCACCAGCGCCATGGTGATGGCCGTCATGGCCGGGTAGGCCAGGCTGATCTGCAGCCGCTGCAGCGCCACCGAATAGCAGATGAAGCCCAGGCCATAGGTGGCGCAGGCGCCGCCCAGGAAGGCCAGGCGGCGCAGGTTCCAGTCCGTGCCGGCCAGGCTGGACAGTTTAATCAGGAGGGTGGCGGCGGCGCTGGCCAGCGCGGCCAGCGCGCACCACAGGTAGCCTATCAAGGTCGGGGACATGGCGGACTCTTTCAACAATTCAGGGGGCGGTCACAGCGCGGCGGCCACGGCCAGCGCGCCGCACAGGGCGATGATGAGCAGGCTCAGGCGGTCCTTGCTGACGAACAGCACCGGGTCCTCGTGCACCTGGCCGCGGTAGCCGAGCATCCACAGCCGGCCCAGCCAGAACACCAGCAGCGGCACGATGCCCATCAGGTAGGCCGGATGCGGGTACAGCGGCAGCACGCGGTCCGAGTTCATGTACAGCATGAAGATCAACACCGACAGGAAGCCGGCGTTCACGCCCATGGTGCCGATCGGGCCCTTGTCGGCCGTGGTGTAGCCGCGCCCGCTGGTCTTCTCCTTGCCCTGGCGCTTCAGGTTGAACAGTTCGCTGTAGCGCTTGAGCATGGCCAGCGACAGGAAGATGAAGAACGAGAACGCCAGCAGCCAGAACGAGGGCGTGATGCCGGTGGCCGCGCCGCCGCCGAGGATGCGCACCGTGTACAGCAGCGCCAGCGTGACGATGTCGACCATCAGCAGCCGCTTGAGCACGAACGAGTAGCTCAGCGTGCTGACGAAGTAGATCAGCACCACCGGCAGCAGCCAGCTGCCGTCGAGCGTGCACAGCAGCAGGGCCGCCACCGCCAGCAAGGCGCTGGTGCCCAGGGCCAGCGACAGCGGCAGGCTGCCGGCCGCGATCGGGCGCCGGCACTTGGTCGGGTGCTGGCGGTCGTCGTGGGCGTCGAGCGCGTCGTTGAGCAGGTAGGCGCTGGAGGCGCACAGCGAGAACGCCGTGAACGCCAGCAGCGATTGCAGCAGCGTCGGCAGTTGCAGCACGTGGCCGGCCAGCATCGGCAGGAACACCAGCATGTTCTTCAGCCACTGGCGCGGGCGCATGGCCTTGAGCAGGGCGCCCAGCGGATGGCGGCGGCGCGCGCCCAGCGGCTGGGTCTGGCGGCCGTCGGCCAGCCGGAACGGGCGCCGGCTCACGCTGTACGCTTCGCGGCTGCCATGCCACACGGGCACGTCGACGCTGGCGTTGCCCACGTAGTCGTAGCCGCGCGCGCCGTAGTGCCGGGCCAGCGTGGCGGCCTTGTTGTGCGAGGTCAGGTTGACGCCGGCCTCGGTGGCCAGCACCAGGTCGAACAGCTGCAGATGGGCGGCGATGGCCTCGGCGTAGGCGCGCTGCGAGCCGGTGGCGAGCACGACGCGCCGTCCGCGGGCCCGCTCCTCGCGGATGTGGGCCAGCAGCCGCTGGTCGTAGGGCAGCGTGGCCGGGTCGATGGCCACGTGCGCGGCCAGCTTGTCCTTGAAGCCGGCCTTGCCCAGCAGCAGCCAGCCGGGCAGGCGCCACGCCTGCCAGAAGCGCTGCTTGAGAAACAGCAGCAGCGCCTCCCACAGCAGGTCGGAATAGATCAGGGTGCCGTCCAGGTCGATGACCAGCGGCGGTTCAGCGTGGACCGGGGTGGCGCCAGGCGGGGTCAGGGGCTGGTGCGGAGAATTCATGCGGTTGCGCTCTCAGGGATAGCTTCGGTTTCAGGGGCGGCGTCGAACAGCAGCGCGGCCAGCGCGCGCGCGTTGTCGCTCCAGCATTGCCAGGGCATGGCGTCGGACGCCACGGTCCGGCCGGCCGCGTGGCCGTCCAGCCAGGCGCGCAGTGCCAGCGCCAGCGCGGCGCCATCGTGGCCGCTGAAGTACTGGGCGTGCCGGCCCGCCACTTCGCGGAACACGGGCAGGGCGCGCGCCAGCACGGGCAGGCCGTGGCGCGCCGCCTCGATCAGCGGCAGGCCGAAGCCCTCGCCCTCGCTCGGCGCCAGCAGGCAGGCGCAGGCCGCGTACACCTGCTCCAGGTAGTCGTCGCTGATGCCTTGCAGCCAGTGCAGGCGGCGGCCCGCCTCCGGATGGGCTTGCAGGCGCGCGACGATGGCGGGGATGGTGCGGCGCTGCGCCGGCGGCAGGCCCTGCCAGCCCTCGCGGCCGACGATCACCAGTTGCGCGTCCACGCCCTCGGCCCACAGTTGCTCGAACGCGTCCAGCGTCTGCAGGTGGCCCTTGCGCGGCTCGATCGTGCCCACCATCAGGAACGCCGGGCTGGCCGCCAGCCGCGCCAGCACGGCCGGCGCCGCGTCGGGCAGGCCGGTGCTGGGCTTGGAGGCGGCGATGTCGGCGCCATGGTGCAGCACGGCCAGCGGCGGCACGGCCAGGCCGTTGGCGCCCAGCCACTGGCGCGTGTCGTCGGCCACGGCGGCGCTGATGCAGACCAGGCGGTCGGCCTGGGCCGCGATGCAGCGCAGCCAGCGGCCATGGGCGTCGCTGGCGCCGGGCGGGAAGAAGGCCGGCTGCAGCACGGGCAGCAGGTCGTGGATCAGGAAATTGACGGCCACGCCGGCCGCGCGCCAGCGCTGGTACAGGCCGGCGGCGGCGGCCGCCACCACGGCGCCGGGCGCGTAGTCGGGACTGTAGTACACGTCGCCGTGGCCGACCTTGACGGCGTCGTCGGCCACGCCCGCTTCGTCGATGCCGAGCAGGCGGTGCGTGTAGCGCTTGGCGTAGCGGTAGTGCCAGTGGCCGCCCTCATCGCTCAGGTACACGGGGCGCACCTGGTAGCGCGTGGTGGGCGTGCGCAGCAGTTCGGACAACTGGGCCCGCACCACGCGCTCGATGCCCGTCTGCAGGTCGTTGGCGGCGATGGTGGTCACGTCCACCAGCAGCTGGGGCGCCGGCGCGCCGTCGCCGCCGAGCTGGCGGTACCAGCGGCCGTGCAGCACCACGTCCATCAGCTGGTCCGCGCTCTGCTGCCAGTTCAGCCAGCGCAGGCCCTGCGGCCGCGGCGCCTGGCCGGCCGCGTGCAGGTCCAGCCAGGCGCGCAGGGCGCCGGCCAGCGCCGGCGCGTCCAGGCCGTCGAAGTAGTAGGCGTGCTCGCCGGCCACCTCGCGGAACACGGGCAGGCCGCGCGCGATGATGGGCAGGTCGTGCTGGGCCGCCTCGATCAGCGGCAGGCCGAAGCCTTCGGCCTCGGAGGCGGCCAGCAGCGCCGCCGCCGAACCGTACAGCTGCAGCAGCATCTCGTCGGACACGCCCGACAGCCAGAACAGGCGCTGGCCGCGCTGCGGATGCTGCTCCAGCCGCTTGATCAGCGTGTCGACCAGCCAGCCGGCCTTGCCGACGATGACGAGGTTGACGGCCACGCCCTGCTGCCACAGCAGATCGAACGCGTCCAGCGTCTGGGCGTGGCCCTTGCGCGGCTCCAGCGTGCCGACCATCAGCAGCGTGGGCGCGGCGGCCACGGCGGCCAGCACCTGGCCGGCCTCGGGCGGCAGGCCGCTGCTGGGCGCGCTGGCGCCGATGTCGGCGCCCAGGTGGAAGTAGCCGAGTTGCAGCGGCGCCACCCGGCGGCTGGGGCGGCTCTCCAGCCAGGTGGCCAGCTCGTCGGCCACGGCGCGCGAGATGCACACCACGCCATCGGCCACGTGCGACACCGTGTCCAGGTAGTCGGCATAGTATTTTTCCGCGCCGAACGGGAACGATTCGGGGCGCAGCAGCGGCAGCAGGTCGTACACCACGAAGTCGATGCGCACGCCGCGCTGGTGCAGGCCGGCCAGCAGCGCCTCGTTCTGCGCCGTGCCGTTGGTGAACAGGTCGAGGCCGAGGAAATGGTCGCCGGCGCGCGCCTCGATGGGCGCGTCCTCCAGTTGCAGGCCATGCACGCCCAGCAGCTCGAAGGCCCAGCGGCGCGCGTAGCGGTAGCAATGGTTGCCGCCTTCGCTGTAGACCGGCTCGACCCGGTAGCCGGCCGGCGGCTGCTTGAACAGCGCCAGCAGGATGCTGCGCACCACGCGCTGGATGCCGGTCTTGTGGTCGGCCTGGATCAGCGCCGAGATGTCGATCAGCAGCTGGCGCGGCGCCGTGGCCGGCAGGTTGGCGGCGATGGCGCCGGCGGCGGCGATCAGTTCGTTCTCCTGCGGCTTGGGCGACAGCGCGGCCAGCCCGTCCAGCAAGGCGCGGTAGCGGCTGGCGTGGCTGTCGCGCGCGAAGCGCTCGATGGCCGCGTGGTATTGGCGCGCCACGGCGGCCGGCGCGTGGTGGGCCTGCACGTGGGCGCGGCCGCGTTCGGCCAGGCCGGCGCGCAACGCCGGTTCGTCGTAGAGGCGGGCCAGCGCGCCGGCCAGTTCGTCGTCGCCGAACTGGTCGGGCAGCTTGATCAGCACCTGCTCCGGCAGCGTGGCGGCCGCGCCGTGGGCGTTGATGATGGTGGGGATGCCGTACAGCAGGCAGTCGAGCACCGAGGCCGACGTCTCGCCGCGGGTCTGGGTGCGCAGCTGGACGGCGGCGTCGGCCGCCGCCAGGTAGCGCCCGTAGTCGGCGGCCGTGACGAAGCCGGTCACGCGGATGCGCTCGGCGCACGGGCTGTGGTTGATCTGGCGCTGCAGTTCGTAGCCGTAGGGGCCGGGGTCGTTCTCGCCCACGAACACCAGCTGGCAGTTGCGCTGGCGCGCCAGCGGCGAGGCCAGGAAGGCGTGCAGCAGCCGCTCGTTGAGCTTGGTGCTGCCCAGCATGCCGAAGCTGCAGACCAGGAAGGTGTCGTCGTCCAAGCCCAGCGCCTGGCGCGCCGCCTGGCGCGCGGCCTGCGGCGCGTGGCCGGCCGGCAGGCCGCGCAGCAGCGGCAGCGTGACCCACTGGTCGGCATAGCCGGGGCCGTACCACTGCTCGGCCAGCCGGCGCGAGAAATCGGCGTGGACGATCAGGCCGCTGGCCTGGTCCAGCACCGGCTTGTTGCACGGGTAGGCCCAGATCGTCTCATTGCGGCCCAGCTCGCCGTGTCGCAGCAGCGCGCTGTGGCCGTGCGAGGCGTACAGCGCGGCCAGGAACGCCTGCGGTTCGACCCGGTCGCGCTCCATGTTGTCGAGCACGCCGCTGAGGAAGAAGTCGTGCAGCACCACCACGCCGGGATGGCGCGCCAGCAGGCCGAACATGTGCTGGTGGGAATTCGAATTGCCGAAATGGTAGAGCACGCGGTCGTAGCTGGCGGCGCGCTGCTCGAACTCGTCGGGCGTGCGCAGCGGCCAGCGCGCGGCCAGCGCCGGGTCGGCCGGCACGCTTTGCTGCACCACCAGTTCGATCTCGTAGTACGGGTCCAGCTCGGCCAGCAGTTCGGCGCTGTAGTCGGCGATGCCCGATTTCTCGGGCGGCAGCGGCGACACGAACGCCAGCCGGGGACGCGCTGGCGCGGGGCCGGCCGTGGCCTTGCCGGCTGCGCTTGCCGCAGTTGCTACGCCAGCGTCCGCCAAGTCGCCGCTCGTGGCCGTGGCGGCCGGGCTGGCCGGCAGCGCGGCCAGCGCCTGCCACAGCCGGGCCGCCGCTTCGTCCGGCTGCTGGCCCGTCACCAGCACCGGCACCGGCGCCAGCGCCGCCTGCAACAGGGCGCCATCGGCGGCGGCCGGGGTCAGCACCAGGCTGGCCGTCTGCAACTGGCGGCGCTGGCGCGCGGCCACCGGCCGCAGCGCGGGCGCGGCCGGCGCCTGCAGCGGGCCGGCATCGGCCAGCCAGTAGGCGCAGGGCACGCCCGGCGCGCCGTGGTCGCACAGGCTGTCCTCGAGCGGCCGGTCCAGCAGGCCGGGGCAGAACAGGGCGTCCGGCCGCAACTGGGCCAGCGCGTTGGCGCGGATCAGTTCGGCCGCGCCGTGTTGCCACGCGCCTGAGCCGGTGGGCGCCGCGTAGCAGACGATGTGGGCGGCCGGCAGCAGGTCGGCGAAGGCGTGGCGCAGCGCCTCGATCTGGTCGCCGTGGCGGCCGTCGAGGGCCAGCAGCACGGTGTGGCCGGCGGCGCCGCGCACCACGGCCTGGGCCAGCGCCACCACGGCGGCCGGCTCGCGCGCGGCGCCGTTCTGGCAGGATTGCAAGTCAATGACGAGACGCATGTTCAGTGTTCAGTGTGTTGTTGGGCGCGCCGCAGGTCGGCCAGCACCTGGCGGGCCGATTGCGGCAGTTCGCGCAGCTGGTAGGGCAGGTCCGGCGCGTGCTGGGGCTGGCCATGGTCTTGCCGCACCACGGCCAGCACCCGCTTGAGCCGCAGCGACAGGTTGGGGTAGCGTATCTGCAGCGGCACCGTCACGCGCAGCACGGCCGGGCGCGACAGCACCCACGCCAGCGCGCGCCGGATCGCGTTGCGGGCGCGCCGGCGCGCGATGCGCGGCAGGCTCTGCTCGCCGCGCCGCAGCAGCACGCGCATCGGCGCCGTGATGCGCCACGAGCGGCTGGCGCGCATGGCCAGCAGTTGTTGTTCGAGGCCGGCGGCCCAGGCCGCGTTCTGGTGCAGGCTGGCCTCGAAGGCGCGCGCGCGCTGGTCGGCCTGGTGCAGCTCGGCCCGCACCTGGGCCGTGTCGTCGGCGGCCAGCCGGGTCTGGCGCTGGGCGTCCAGGATCGCCTGTTCCAGTTCCGCCTCGCGCGCCTGGTGCTGCTGCTGGTGCAGCGCCAGTTGCGCGGTCAGCCCGGCCAGCGCGGCGTCGAGCCGGTCGGCCCGCTGCCAGGCCTTGTCCAGGTGGTGGCTGATGTAGTCGTCGAACACGTTGGGCTGGACCGTCAGGCGCTCGGCCAGTCGCGGGTGCTCGTCGGCCACGTAGTAGCGGTTCAGGCCGTCGAAGTAGCAGAAGCGGTAGCCGTGGTCGGTCACCAGCGCCTCCCAGCTGGCGTGGTTGCTCACGCGGCTGTTGGGCAGGGTCGCCTCGACCACCACGATCCACGGCCGGCACGCGCGCCAGTCCATGCCGCGCAGCACGTCGCCCTCGCAGCCTTCGACGTCGATCTTCAGGAAGTGCACGGGGCCGCGCACGTGCTCGCGGCAGATGGCCGCCAGCGTGCGCAGCGGCACGGTCTGCTCGACCACGCGGTGGCCCTCGGCCCGGTGGCTGGCGGCCACGGCGGCGTCGGTCGAGGCCCAGCCGTTCACGTCCGTCACGTCGAACAGCGTGATCTCGCCCTCGGCCGCGCCGGCCGCCACCGTCAGCGTCAGGTCGCGCGGGCGCTGTTCCAGGAACGCGGCCCGGAACGAGGGCAACGGCTCGATGTTGATGCCGTGCCAGCCGCGCTCGTAGAAGGCCTTGGTGACGGAATGCTGCTCGGGGTCGTTGGCGCCGACGTCGATGTAGAAGCCGTCCGGCACGTCATGCAGGGCGCGCCACAGCAGCACGTCCTCGCCGTTCTGGGCGTAGGAGACGAAGCTCATGGCTGGCCTTCCCGGAACAGGGCCGCCAGCGCCGGATCGGCGCGCACGGCCAGCGCCTCGGCCAGCGACGGCTTGTCGTACACGAACAGCGCGATGGCCGCCTGGGCCAGCAGGTCGCGCCCGCTGAGCAGGCCGGGCGACTTCATGAAGATGGCGTCGCCCCAGCCGAGCCGGTCGCGCGACTGGCGCGCCGCCGTGCCCTCGCTGGCGTAGTGGCAGGTGCCGTGGAAGTCGATCAATTCGAAGCCCTGGCCGCGCAGCAGCTGCTCGATGTCCGAGAACAGCGCCTGGCCGGCGTAGATGGGCGTGAACGACACCTCGCAATGGACCACGGCGGTGCGCGCCAGCACGGCCGTGGCGTGGCGCAGGGCCGGCAGCTCGAAGCCCTGGATGTCGAGCTTGAGGAAGTCGACCGGGGCGGCGTCGGCCAGCACGGCGTCCAGCGTGCGGGTGTCGACGTCGGCCGTGCGCACGGTGCGCAGGTGGCTCAGGTCCACCAGCTGGTCGGTCACGGCGCGGTTGAACGGCAGCAGCGACGAGGTGGCGTCCGGCGCGTTGATGTGGAACGGGTGGCGCTGGCCGTCGCCGATGAAGTCGGGGTACAGCCGCACCGTGGCCTGGCCGTCATGCTGTTCGCGCTGTTCGCGCTTCTCGTCCAGCGGCTCGAAGCCCGTCACCTGGCAGGGCAGGCCGTGGTCCGTCAGCGGCGCGTACACGTGGCGCTCGTCGTCCAGCATCTGCGCGCCGACGTCGACGATGTGCAGCGGCTGGTCCGCGAACAGGGGGGCGCAGTGGGCCGCCAGCCGGGCGCGGACCGCGCCGCGCGCGGCGAGGCCGGCGGCGCGGGCGCGGTATTCGTCGCTGCCGGCCAGGGCCGTGGCCAGCGCGGCCACGTCGCCGCCGCCGGTCAGCACGGCGCGCCAGTGCCGCAGGCCGACCGGGTCCGCGTCGCGGCCCAGCAGGGCACGGTACAGGCCGCGCACCAGCGCGTCGGCGGCGTCGGCGGTGGGGAACAGGGTCTCGGACATGATCTTTCCTGGGTTTCGGTTGAATTCGGCGTTACAGTTTGTCGACGTCCAGTCGCGGCGCCAGGTTGGCCAGGCCGGACCAGGTGATGGCCGCGCTGTTGGGCAGGACGACGAAGGTGCTGACCTCGTGCAGGTAGTTGAGCACTTCGCGGAAACTGCCTTCATCATAGCCGCCGTTGCCCAATCCGACCGTGAGCGTGTATTCGTCCGGTGCCAGCGCCATGGTGAAGGCGAAGCTGGCCGACAGCACGCCGCCGGCGGCCACCGGCCCCGGCTGTTCGCGCATGCAATAGGTGTTGGTCTCGAACAGCACCACGCCGTAGCGGTTGCGGATCTTGAAGCCCACGTGCGGATCGTCGAGCTCGCGGTGGGCGCGGTATTCGACGCGCAGCCGCACCGGCTGGTCGGCGATGATGCTGGCCTCCGGCGTGCCGTCGTCGCGCACGAAGGCCACGCCCACGCAGTCGGCCAGCGCGGTGGTGATGCTGCCGTCGCTGCCGGTCAGCGCCGGCGCGTCGCGCAGCCGCTCGGCCGTCGACAGGGCCACCGCGTGCTGCTGCGGCGCATGGTCGAGCCGGCCCAGCAGTTCGGCCTGGTAGCGGTCGGCGGCCGCCTTGGGGGCGCCGTCGAAGGCCAGCGCGCCCTGGCGGATGTACAGGCAGCGGTTGCAGATGTTCATCACCGTGCCCATGCTGTGCGACACGAACAGCAGCGTGGTGCCGCTGGCCGTGAAGGCGCGGATGCGGTCGAAGCATTTCTGCTGGAAATAGACGTCGCCCACGGCCAGCGCCTCGTCCACGATCAGGATGTCGGGCCGCACGCAGGTGGCCACGCTGAACGCCAGCCGCATCTGCATGCCGCTCGAATAGACGCGCACCGGCTGCTCGATGTAGTCGCCGATCTCGGCGAACTGCTCGATGGCCGGCATCAGCGCGTCGAGCTGGGCCACGGTGAGGCCGGCCAGCTGGCCCGCCATGTAGACGTTCTGGCGGCCCGTGAAGTCGGGGTGGAAGCCCATGCCCAGCTCCAGCAGCGCCGCCACCCGGCCTGTCAGCGCCACGCCGCCCGTGGTGGGCTGGGTGGTGCCGGTGATCAGCTTGAGCAGCGTGCTCTTGCCGGCGCCGTTGACGCCGATCAGGCCCACGGCCTCGCCGGCCTTCACCTCGAAATTAATGTCCTGCAAGATCCAGCGCAGCTGGTGGCGCGGCCCGCGCATGGGCAGCAGCCACTCGCGCAGGCGGGCCCAGCGGGTTGGATATTGTTTGTAGGCCTTGCCCAGTTGGGTGACGCGGATGGTGCCCATTACAGTTCGTCCGCCATTTCCCCCGCGCGGCGGCGGAACAGTTTCAGGCCCAGCAGGCACAGGCCGGCGGCCAGCACGGCGGCCGGCGCCAGCGAGGCCCAGTCCGGCATCTGGCCGGCCACCAGCAATTGTTGATACGACACGGTGATGGCGCTCATGGGGTTCAAGGCCAGCCACGGGCGCAGCGCCTCGGGGATGATGGTGGCCGGGTAGACGATGGGCGTGAGCCAGAACCAGAATTGCAGGAAGATGGTGAAGAACTGGCCGACGTCGCGGAAGAACACGTTGAGGATGCCCAGCACCAGTCCCAGGCCCACGGCCAGCGCCAGTTGCAGCGCCAGCAGCGGCAGCAGCGCCAGCGCGACCCAGCCGGGGAACTGGCCCGACAGCAGCAGGAACAGCAGGAACAGGCCGAAGATGATGGCGAAGTTGAGCAGCGCGTTGAGCACGGCGATCAGCGGCAGGCAGATGCGGGGGAAGCTGACCTTCTTGAGCAGGTTGGCCTGCTCCAGGAACATGTTGAGCATGCGCGTGGTCAGTTCGCTGAACAGGCCCCAGGTCAGCACCCCGGCGCACAGGTAGATGCTGTAGGCGTACTGGCCGCTGGCGCCGGGCAGCTTGCTGCGCATGACCTGGGAGAAGATCAGCGTGTAGACCACGATCATGGCCAGCGGGTTGAGCACGGTCCAGGCCGCGCCCAGCATGGTGTTGCGGTACTTGGCCTGGAATTCCCGCTTGACGCTGCCCAGCACGAAGCCGCGGTAGGCCCAGAGGGCCCGTAGCATGGCGGACATCAGGCGGCGCCTCGCGGACGGAACGACGGTGGTGCAGAACTCATGGCAGACGGCGCGGCTCGCAGACAGTCTGCTGGCCCCTGAAATTGAAAGGGTCAGATTATACCGTACTGGCCTTGCCACAGTTGTAACTGAAAACCGGGGTCAGGTCATACCATCCGGCAACATGCGCGCATGTTGCCGGACGGTATGACCTGACCCCGGTTCGGCGGGCGGTGTCGCGCCTCAGGCATCGCCTTGCACCAGTTTCTGCAGCGCGTCCGGGTCCTTGATGATGAGCCGGTGCGGCTCCTTCTGGACGATGCCCTGCTGCACCAGCGTGAGCAGGGCCCGGGTCACCGTCTCGCGGCTGGTGTTGATCATGTTGGCGATGTCCTGGTGGGTCGGCAGGTTCTCGACCACGGTGCCGTCCGGGTTCTTCTTCTGCATCAGCACCAGGAAGGTGTAGATGCGGCGCGTCGTGTTGTTGATGCTGAGCAGGGCGCGGAATTCCGAGTCGCGCTGGATCTTCTGCGCCAGGTGGCGCAGCATCTGCTTGGCCACCGACGGCGAATGGGTGAACAGGCGCAGCGCCACGGGCGCGGGCAGGAACGCCACCAGCACCTCCGTCATGGCCACCACCGAGGCCGAGCGCGTCGAACCGTTGATCAGCGCGATCTCGCCGAAGAAGTCGCCCGGCGCCAGCATGCGCAGGCCGACGGCGCGGCCATCCTCGGTCACGTCGATCACCTGCAGCTGGCCCGACAGCAGGAACAGCAGGCCGTCGCCGCTGCCGCCCTTGTGCAGCACCACCTCGCGCTTGGCGTGGTGGCGGATGCGCAGCTCGGCCTTGACGGCGTTCATCTCCTCCTCGGACAGCTCGGCCAGCAGCGGGATCTTGCGCAGGTAGATCTGGATCTGGCCCGGCGGTTCCTTGGGCGGCGTGCCCGGCGCGTCCGGCAGTGCGGCGGGCTCGCTCATGCGAACGCCCCCAGCGCGCCGACGGCGCCACAGGCCAGGCCGATCAGGCCGGCGCACGCCACCCCGGCCGCGTTGGCGGCCAGGTCGCGCCAGCAGAAGCGCCGCTCCGGCACCAGCACCTGCAGGCATTCGATGGCCAGGCTGGCCAGCAGCACGCCGGCCAGGCACCACAGGCCCTCGCGCCGGTCGTGCGCGAGCGGCAGAGCCAGCAGGGCCAGCAGGCCGAAGCCGGCGAAATGCATCAATTTATCGTTCGGCAAGGCGCTCGGCAGCCAGCTGTTGGGCAGCAGGCAGCCCACGGTCAGCAGCACGGCCAGTGCCAAGAACATAATCCATTTCCAATCCATACACTACCCTGATTCGATGACGGCGGCCCGTGGCGGCGCCACGTCACGGCGTCTGCCATTGCCAGCTCAGTTGCAATTGGCGGTCATTGTACTGAAAGATCGAGATGCTTTCCTGATTCCGGACCTGCCTGGCCTCCAGCAGCAGCGCCTGGCTGGCGCTGAGCGGGTAGGTCAGGGCCGCGCGCAGCAGCGTGGTGCGCTGGCGCCGCACGTCGTCGATGAAGCCCGGCGCATAGGCCTCGGCGCCGTTCCAGCGCTGGTGGCTGAAGTTCAGTTCGCCCGTCAGCTGGTGCGGCAGCTGGTGCTTCCATTGCAGCGTGGCCAGCCAGCCGCGCCGGTCGCCGCCGGGGCGCGCCGCCAGCGCCCGGTCGTCCAGCCCGGCCAGGCTGACGGCGGCCAGGTCGGCGTCGCGGTGGTAGGTGAACTGGCCGCGCAGCTCGAGCGTGTTGGCGTCGAAATGGCTGAGCGTGAGGTAATTGGCGCGGCTCACGCCGGCCGTCAGGTGGAACTGCACGCTGCCCGGCAGCGGCAGCGGCGGGCCGACCCTGACCTGCAGCTGCGCCTGGCGCTGGTACAACTGGCTGCCCAGCGTGATCAGGCCCATGCTGGCGCTGCCGCGCACGGTCCAGTGGCCGAAGCGCCACGGCGTGTCGGCGCCGGCGTACAGCGCCGTCGAGTTGTACTGGCCCAGGCTGTCGTAGCGGCGCGACTGCAGTTGCAGATAGCCGCTGCTGCCGTTGGGCGTGAGGTCGCGCAGGTAGTCGGCCGAGAGCCAGCTGAACTGGTCGTGCTTGGGCTGGAAATCGATCGGCTGCGGCAGGTCCACCTGCACCCCGGCCTGGGTCACGCCATAGCTGCTGCCGTAGGAGCCCTGGTTGACGTTCTGGTCCAGCCCGCGGCCGATGCTCAGCGTGGCGTGGCTTTGCGGCTGCCAGTTGCTGCAGCCGCCGGCCCGCGCCTCGCTGATCAGTTCAAGGATGCCCTGGGGCGGGTTGAAGCGCACCTCGATGGCCGCGAACAGCCGCTCGGCCTCGTCCGCGTGGCCCAGCGCGCACTGGATCAGGGCCAGGTCCAGCCAGGCGCCCGCGTGCAGCGGCTCCTTGGCCACCACCTCGCTCAGGGTGGCGCTGGCGTCGTTCTTGCGCCCCTCGGCGATCGACTGCAGCGCCTGCTGGTAGAGCATCTGGCTCTCGGTCTCGCCCGGCTCGTCGGCGTGCGCGGCCGGGGCCAGCGCGAGCGCGCAGGCCAGGCCGGCCAGCGCGGCCAGCCGGCGCGATGCCTTGCCGTTGGCCGCCCTCACGCCTGGCGCTCCCGCACGCCGGTGGTGGAGGGCGCCGCGCCTGCGGCCATGTGGTGCGTGTCGTTGATGGTATCGATGGTGGTGTCTATCGTATAGAGCGTGGTCGGTTTTTCCTTGCCGCGCAACAGCCGCTCGCCCAGCGGCAGGAACTGGTGGCCGGTGGCGCGCGCCACCGTGCCGGCGCCCACGATCACGTCGTGGGGATAATCGCGCGCCGCCTGCTCCAGCCGCGCCGCCGTGTTGACGCTGTCGCCGACGGCAGTATAAATGCTGCGGAACGCGGTGCCAAAATCGCCGGCCATGGCCAGCCCGCTCTCGATGCCGATGCGCACCCGCAGCGGCGGCCAGCCCTGGGCCACGCGCGCCTGGCTCAGCGCGTGCACGCGGCGCACGATGGCCTGGGCCGCGTCCAGCGCCAGGTCGGCGTGGCGCGGGTGGGGCAGGGGCGCGCCCCAGAACGCCACCAGGCCGTCGCCCGTGTATTTGTCGAGCGTGCCCTGGTTGGCGATCACCGGCTCGGTCAGGCATTCGAGGAAGTCGCGCGTCAGTTTGGCCGCCTCGTCCACGGGCAGCGCCTCCACCTGCGAGGTGTAGCCCTCCATGTCGGCGATCAGGGTGGTCACGTCGCGCTGGCGCGGGGCCAGCGGGTCCTTCAGGTCGCTGCGCATCAGTTCGCTCACCACGGCCGGCGCCACGTACTGGCGCAGGGTGTCGAGCAGGTAGCGCGAGCGGTGCTGGGTCTGCTGCCACTGGAACGGCACGGCGAACGCCAGCAGGAAGGCCAGCGAGGCCAGCGGCGCGCTGGGCGAGAAGCCGGCGTCGTGGACGCTGACGGCCAGGCCGAGCGGCAGCCACAGCGCGGCGCCGGCGCCCAGCAGCAGGCCGTTGCGGGCGGCCGACAGGCGCGGCATGGTGTAGCTGGCCAGCGCCGCCAGCAGCAGGGTGTAGGCGCAGGCGATCCAGCGGCCCGGCCATGGCGCCGGCGCGCTGCCGTCGCGCCGGTCGAGCAGGGTCGACAGCATGGCCGCCTGCACGCCCAGGCCGGGGCGGTTGGCCGCCAGCGGCGTGGTCACGCGGTCGGCCAGGCTCAGCGAGGACGAGCCCACCAGCGCCAGGCGGCCGCTGGCGCCGTCGGGCGCGATGCGGCCGGCCAGGATGTCGGCCGCGCTGACGACGGTGTAGGCGCTCCAGTCGCGGCGGTAGTCGACGCGGGTGGCGGCGGCGTCGGCCGGGAGCGGCGCGCCGCGGGCCGCCGCACGGGGCGCGGCCCGGGCGGGGTCGGCGGCGCAGCAGTCGAGCAGGGCCAGGGCGAGCGCCGGGTAGAGGCGCCCCTCGAACGAGGTCAGCAGCGGCAGCCGGCGCAGCGCGCCGTCCGGGTCGGGGATGAAGCCGATGTTGCCGATGTGGGGCGCGTGCGCCAGCAGCGCGTGGTTGGCCAGGTAGCCGGTGGCGGGCTGGGCGGGGGTGTCCGCCGGCGCCGCCGCCAGCGCGCCGCCCAGCACGCCGGCGCGCAGCGGCTCGGGGCGGGTGGCGCTGTAGTCGAAGGCCTGGGCCAGCACCAGCGGGCCGTGGTTGGCCAGCAGGGCCAGGCGGGTGTCGCCGTCCGGGTCGCCGGCCTTGGGCAGCACGATGTCGAGCGCCACGCCGCGCGCGTTGTAATTAGTGAGCAGCATCTCCACCAGGTCGGCGATGCGGCTGCTGGGCCAGGGCCACGAACCGAGCGCGGCCAGGCTGGCCTCGTCGATGTCGACCACCAGCACGCGCGGCTCGGGGGCGCTGGTGGTGCGCAGGCGGATGTAGCGGTCGCGCAGCCATTCCTCGGCGAAATAGCCGTGGCCGGGCTGGAATTCGGGGATCACCGTCAGCAGCAGGGCGACCAGCGCCATCAGCCAGCGCAACTGACGGGGCGAAGGGCGCAGCGAGCGCGGGGCCGTGGCAGGAATCATGGAGACGGTCGGGATGGCCGGTCGGCGCGGTCTGGTAAAAAAAGCAAGTTGATGACTGGAACAGGCAGAGTATAACGGGAAACCTCGAACAACTGTCGCTGTAACGACGGGGCTGGGAATCGGGCGGCCGGCCGGAAACCGGGGTCAGGTCATACCATTAGGCAAGATGCGCGCATCTTGCCTAATGGTATGACCTGACCCCGGTTTTTCGCGCTGCCGGCATTTGCTACAAAGTGTAACGCTTGGGGAGGGGCCCGGTGCTTGCAGTAAAATGTGACCTGCATCACGGAAACATCCGTGGCCGGCGCGCGATAATCGGCCTTGTAATAGGAGAAGAATATGATACGTCAACTCATTCTGGCCGCCGGCGCATTGCTAGCTGCCCACGCGGCCGGGGCCGCGGAGGCCGGCAAAATCATATTTGTCGCCGGCGCGGCCCAGGTGGTGGACCATCCGGCAACGCTGGGCGGGGCCGTCAGCGAAGGCGAACTGCTCACGACGGGCGCCGATGGTTATCTCTACGTCAAGA
Source organism: Rugamonas sp. GW822-FHT03B10 (assembly GCF_058801745.1). NCBI lineage: Bacteria > Pseudomonadati > Pseudomonadota > Betaproteobacteria > Burkholderiales > Oxalobacteraceae > Rugamonas > Rugamonas sp. GW822-FHT03B10. Next base: position 312,509 of record NZ_JBXANP010000002.1, read on the forward strand.
CCATCGACAACGGCCTGTTCATCCTGCGCCCCAACACCCGCGCCCGCATCGCCACCTACCATGTGGACCGCGAGCAGCCCGCCAACACCCGCGTCAAGCTCGAACTGCTGAGCGGCGTGGCGCGCAGCCAGTCCGGCGAGGCCGTCAAGCAGGCGCGCCAGAACTTCCGCTTCAACACCCCCGTGGCCGCCATCGGCGTGCGCGGCACCGACTTCACCGTCTTCACCGACCAGGACACGTCGCGCGTGACGGTGCTGTCGGGCGCCATCACCGTCAGCGGCTTTGGCGGCGGCTGCCGCCCGGACGGCGCCGGTCCGTGCGAAGGCAACACCAGCCGCGAACTGACGGCGGCGCAAAAAGGCCAGCTGCTGCAGGTGCAGCGCGGCCAGCCGGCGCCGCAGTTGATGCAGGGTAACGGCCTGCTGGCGCCCGACCTGGTGGCGCCGCCCCGTCCCGACGAGCCGGCCAAGGGCGCGGCCGCCGGCGGCAACGTGCTCGGCGGCGACAGCCTGGTGGCGGTGGAGGTCAAGAAGATCAACGACCAGCCGCGCAACCAGTCCGGCGGCAATGGCGGCAACAACACGCAAACGGTGGTGCCGCCGCTCACGCCGCCCATCATCGAGGTGCAGCCGGCCCCGCCGCCGGTGCCGGTGGTCTATAAGGACATCAGCTGGGGCCGCTGGACGGCCGTGCTGAAAGACCCGGCCACGTCGGGCGTGTCCAAGGATGGCTGGGACCGGCTGGGCATGAACAGCTACTTCGTGTTGTTCCGCGAACACAAGGGCAACGATTTCGTCACGCCGGAAAAGGGCAGCGTGAGCTTCGCGCTGGCCGACAGTTCGGCCTATGTACGTGACATCAATACAGAGAAGAAATCGGCCGCCCAACTGCAGAACGGCGTGCTATCGTTCAATTTTGATAAGTCCAGCTTCGCCACCCAGTTCGACCTGCTGACGGGCGGCGAAAGTTTCCACATGGGCAACAGCGGCATCGTCAAGCGCGACGGCACGTTCTCGGTGCTGAATCCGAGCTTGCCGGGCGCCAACATCGGCATCACCGGCTTCATGCGCGACATGAACGGCGCCGCGTATCTGTTCGATGGCAGCCTCGATGCGCGCCGTGCGGTCGATGGTGTGACGGTATGGAAAAAATAATAAATAATTAATACCGTTGATTTGAATAAGGATTCCCGCTACCGCTTAGTCGGCAGCGGGATTTTTATTGCCGGGATAGTCATGGTGCGCCATGGCGGGCCCGGTGGCAGTAGGGCCGCGAGCACGCCGGCCGGCCGCAGCCGTGGCCGGTCGGCGTTGTTATAAGGCTAAGGCAAGCATTGATTTATCCACAGGCATCTCTCATAATGTCCGCGCGGTAATATCAATGCTGCAAATTTGCAAAAAGGGGAGTTAATTGAGGTTTGGTGTGATGCCCATCACATCCATCCCCAACTATCTTCTGACATGATTCGGTACGCTGTCTTGCGGTTCCGCAAGCGTTGCGTGCCGAAGTGCTTATTTTCTAACTCAGGAGTTTTACATGGCTACAAATACCGAATTGGTCCAACAGCTGTACGTTGCATACTACAACCGTCCAGCCGACGTTGACGGCCTGGCTTTCTACGTGAAGGCACTGGACAGCGGCGCGACCGTTGCCGAGATCGCCAAGAATTTCGCTACCGGCCCTGAGTACGTTGCTACCTTCGCTGGCATGCAGCCTGACGAAATCATCGACACCATCTACGTCAACCTGTTCGGCCGTCACGCCGACAAGACCGGCCTGAACTTCTGGGGCAACGAACTGACCCAGAACATCTCGCCACTGGACGTGATCGTGCGTAACATCGCTGCTGGCGCCCTGAACGCCGACGGCACCCTGAACGCCGACGGCAAAGTCTACGCTAACAAAGTGGCCGCCGCTGTTGCCTTCACCAAAGAACTGGACACCGTCGGCAACGAGCAAGAGCGTGTTGCTTACGCTTCGGGCCACGTGAACGGCGTCGCTAAGACCTTCCTGGCTGGCGTGACCGACGACGCATCGCTGACCTCGGCCCTGGCCAACATGCACACCACCGGCGTTTCGCTGGTTGATGCTTACACCCCAGTGACCGTCAACACCCTGACCACCGCTGTTGACACCCTGATCGGTGGCAGCGGCAACGACGTGTTCAACGGCACCCTGGGTAATACCGATGTCACCAAGGACACCCTGAACGCGCTGGATTCGATCGATGGCGCCGCCGGCAACGACACCCTGAACATCGCTTACGTTAAAGCAGCTGGTTCGCTGGACAACACCGCGATGGCTGGCGTGGTCGTCAGCAACGTCGAAACCATCTCTATCCGTAGCGCTGGCGACGTCGGCTTCGACCTGACCACCGATGCCAACATCACCGGCGTGACGAAGGTCGCCGTGACCCAAGCAGCCAATGCCCAGCTGACCGCTGGCGCCACCACCAACATCGCCATGTCCGGCGCCACCGGCACCACCACCGCTGACGGCGGCCTGAACGAGACCGTGTCGGCCTCGAGCGGCGGCAACGTGACCCTGGGTCACACCACCGGCGCAGCTGGCATCATCTCCGCCACCATCGCCAAGCAAGCTGCTTCGGCTATCGAAGTGCACGGCGGCACCGACGTGTCCGTGACCTCGACCGGCAGCACCGGCGGCTCCATCGTCGTTGGCGGCGCTGCTGGCGGCGCAACCGGCGGCAACGCTTCGGGCGCTGTGGCCGTGACCTCGACCGGCGCTGCCGCTTCGGGCACCGCTGCAACCTCGACCGCTTCCGTGACCGTCACCGGCGGCACCTCGGTCACCGTGACCCAAGTTGCAACGTCGGACGCTTCGGCCGCTGCAACCGACACGGCTGCTAAGACCACCCACGGCGTGACCCAAGGCGACGTGACCGTCACCGGCGACAAGCACACCACCTCGGTGACCGTGACCCAGACCGCCGCTGCTGCTGGTAAGGATGCTGTGGTTGCTGCTGCTGGTTCCTACCAGACCGAAGTGCAGACCTTCAAGGATCTGGCATCGGGCAAGGAAGTGACCGTTGACGGCCTGACCTTCACCGCCGCCAAAGACCTGACCGCAGCTGAAGTCGCTGCTGCCTTCGCCAACATCGCCGCCAGCGGCGTGCAAGGTTCGGGCGTGGTCGGTAACGGTACCTACACCGGCGCCCTGAGCGCTAACTTCGCCTCCGGCGCAGCCAGCGGCGCATCGGTGACCTTCACGGCCACCGCCAAAGCGACCGCCATCACGGCCTTCACCGTGAGCACCGACGGCACCGCCCTGGTTGCCGCAACCGAAACCGCTGGTGCTGACCACACCACCGGCGTGACCGGCGTTCTGAAAGTTGTTGACGGCGCCGTAGTGGTTGCCGACAGCGGCGACAAAGTGCTGACCACCGTGACCCTGGACGCCTTCGGCGCATCGTCGAGCGTCACCTCCGACGTGCTGTCGACCCTGAACCTGGCCAACAGCAACTCTGACGTGACCATCGCCAACGCTGGCGCAACCAACACCACCCTGGCTCTGAACCTGAACAACGTTGGTACCGCAGCCGCTGCTGCTTCCGTGGTCGACACGAACCACCTGTACACCACCCTGAACGTGACCACCGCAACGGCTGACTCCGTTGTTGCTGTGAACTCGTCCACCGTGGCTACCCTGAACGTGTCCGGTACCAACGCAGTTGACCTGTCCGGCTCGACCTTCGCTCTGAAGACCGTGACCGTGACCGGCGCCGCTGGCGTGACCGTTGACGCTTCGGCCGCTACCGTGACCGCGGTTGACACCTCGGGCACCACCGGCAACAGCACCGTGACCCTGGACGGCACCAACGCAACCTTCACCGGCGGCGCTGGCGTTGACACCGTGACCCTGTCGACCACCGCTCCGACCAAGGCAATCGCCCTGGGCGCCGGCGACGACGTGCTGAAACTGGCTGCCACCACCACCACCATCGGCACCGGCGGCTCGCTGGCCGGCGGCGACGGCACCGACACCATCGTGTTCGCTACCGGCGCTGATGCTGCTGGCGCTTCGGCTGACGCTGTGTTCGGCGGCAAGATCAGCGGCTTCGAAGTTGTGGGTATCACCACCTTCGGCGCCGACGGTACCGTCAACCTGCACAACCTGGACGACATCAGCTCGATCGTGATCGGTGGTTCGACCGCTGGCATCCTGACGCTGGACAAACTGGTTGCCAACAGCACCGTTGAGTTCGACGGCACCAGCCTTGGTACCGTTGTTGCAACCCTGGCTGACGCGACCGGCACCGCTGACGTGCTGAACGTTGTGACCAAGGTCGACGGCGACACCGGCTTTAACCTGGTGAAGGCAGCTGGCGTTGAGACGATCAACCTGACCGTTACCGATACCGACGAGACCACGATCGACACCCACACCATCGACCTGCAGGGCGCCGCTCTGAAGTCGATCGTTGTGACCGGCAACGCCAACCTGACCCTGACGGCCGACGCGCTGAACGTGAAGCTGGCTTCGCTGGACGGTTCCGCCATGACCGGCGTGCTGACTGCTAGCACCAACGGCACCCTGGCTGAAACCATCAAGGGCGGCGCCGCTGCTGACGTTCTGACCGCAACCGGCACCAGCGACGTGCTGAACGGCGGCGCAGGCAACGACACGCTGATCGCTCACGGCAATCTGGACACGCTGACCGGCGGTGCTGGCAACGACACCTTCGACATCAGCACCGCGACGACCAACGTCAACAGCTACGCCACGATCACCGATCTGGCCGTTGGCGACACGATCAAGTTCCTGGACACCGCAGCTACCGAAACCTTCCAGGCTTCGAAAGTTGTGCTGGCAGACACCGCTGTGTTCCAAGACTACGCCAACGCGGCTATCAACGCCACGAATATGGGCGACGTCGCTTGGTTCCAGATTGGTGGCAACACCTACGTGATCGAGCACGCAAGTGCCGACGCGTCGACCAGCTTCGTGAACGGTACCGACATCATCGTCAAACTGACCGGCGCTGTGGACCTGAGCCACGCTTCGTTCAGCGCTGACCACCAGTCCCTGGTGTTCGTGGCGTAATCAACACTGTCTCCTGACCTTCCCGCGCAAGCGGGAGGGTGTTGGAAAGCAGTCCAAAAACCTCCAGTGCCCCGGCACTGGAGGTTTTTTTCGTTAGGGCTGCCTAAAAAAGTAGCAGATCGGTAAAAATTTGTGACGAGCATCACATTTTCGACCGGTTTTGAGGGATAATCTCTCGTCTTTAATTGAGAAGACGTGCTTGCGCGCCGCCCAGGCGCCCTATCCTTCAAGCTTATGAAAAAACTCCTGAACCCCAAGAATGAAATTGAACAGGTCCTGCTGACCTTCAAGCGCACCTTCTACACGGTGGGCGCGTTCAGCGCCATCATCAACCTGTTGATGCTGGTTCCCTCGTTCTACATGCTGCAGGTCTACGACCGTGTGCTGGGCAGCCGCAATGAGATCACGCTGTTGATGCTGACGCTGATCATGCTGGGCGGTTACGCGCTGATGGCCACGCTGGAACTGGTGCGCAGCTTCGTGCTGGTGCGCGTGGGTGCCCGCTTCGACATGGAACTCAACCGCCGCGTGTACACGGCCGCCTTCGAGCAGAACCTCAAGAGCGCCGGCGGCAACGCGGGCCAGTCGCTGAACGATCTGACCAACCTGCGCCAGTTCCTGACCGGCAACGCGCTGTTCGCCTTCTTCGACGCGCCCTGGTTCCCGATTTACCTGATCGTGATCTTCTTCTTCGAGCCCAGCCTGGGCCTGTTCGCGCTGGGCGGCACGGCGATCCTGGTGGCGCTGGCCTTCATCAACGAACGCGCCACGCGCAAGCCGCTGGCCGAAGCCAACACCATGGCCATCACGGCCAGCAACCTGGCCACCAACAACCTGCGCAACGCGGAAGTGATCGAATCGATGGGCATGCTGCCCAACCTGATGTCGCGCTGGTTCAAGCTGCACGGCAAATTCCTGCACCTGCAGGCGCAGGCCAGCGAGAAGGCCGGCATGATCAGCTCCGTGACCAAGTTCGTGCAGACCTCGCTGCAATCGCTGATCCTCGGCTTTGGCGCCTTGCTGGTGCTGGAAAACAAGATCACGGCCGGCATGATGATCGCCGCTTCCATCCTGGTGGGCCGCGCGCTGGCGCCAGTGCAGCAAGTGATCGGCGTGTGGAAGAGCTGGAGCAGCACCCGCAGCTCCTACGAGCGCCTGTCCAGCCTGCTGGAAAAGAACCCCGCGCGCGACGCCGGCATGGAGCTTCCCAAGCCGCAGGGCCAGTTGTCGGTGGAAGGCGTGACGGCGTCGCCGCCGGGCGTGAACGTGCCCATCCTGCGTGCCGTGTCGTTCTCGCTGCAGCCCGGTGACGTGCTGGGCGTGATTGGCCCCAGCGGTTCGGGCAAGTCCACGCTGGCGCGCCTGATGGTGGGCGTGTGGCCGGCCGTGATGGGCAAGGTGCGCCTGGACGGCGCCGACATCTACCACTGGAACAAGGCCGAATTGGGCCCGAACATGGGCTACCTGCCGCAGGATATCGAACTGTTCGGCGGCACCATCGCGGAGAACATCGCGCGCTTTGGCGAGGTGGATGCCGAGAAAGTGGTGGACGCGGCCAAGCGCGCCGGCGTGCACGACATGATCCTGCACTTCCCGAACGGCTACGACACGATCCTGGGCGACGGCGGCGCCGGCCTGTCCGGCGGCCAGCGCCAGCGCCTGGGCCTGGCCCGCGCCATGTACGGCGATCCGGCCCTGCTGGTGCTGGACGAACCGAACTCCAACCTGGACGACGCGGGCGAGGCGGCGCTGGTGCAGGCCGTGCATGAATTGCGCAAGCGCGGCAAGACGATCGTGCTGATCACGCACCGCACCAGCGCCATCGCCGCCACCACCAAGCTGCTGATGCTGCGCGACGGCGCGGTGGCCATGTTCGGCCCAAGCAACCAGGTGCTGGCCGCGTTGAACGAACAGAACCAGAAGCAGATCGCGGCCCAGCAAGCGGCCCAGCAGAACGCGACCCAGCAAGCGGCCGCCCAGCAGGCGCAGCAACAAGCGGCCCAACAGGCGGCGGCCCAGCAAGCGGCGCAGCAGGCGGCTCAGCAGGCAGCGGCCCAGCAGGCGGCCGAGGCAGCGGCACAGCAAACGATGGCGGCCGAGCAGCGCGCGAGCGCCGCCGCGAGCGAACAGGAGTAATCGATGGCGAACATTATCAACAAGCCTGCGGAACCCGCAGTGGAAGTATTGGCGCATGACGTGACGCCGCTGACGGTCAACACCGACGCCGGCGCCTACGCCAAGCTGGGCTGGATCATCGTGCTGTGCGGCGTGCTCGGCTTCATCGTCTGGGCCACGTTCGCGCCGCTGGACAAGGGCGTGCCGTTGTCGGGCGTGGTGGCCAAGGAAGGCAACCGCAAGGCCGTGCAATACCTGCAGGGCGGCACCATCCAGGACATCCTGGTCAAGGATGGCGACGTGGTCAAGGCCGGCCAGGTGCTGGTGCGCATGAACGCGGTGCTGGCCGACGCGACGCTGGAAGTGTCGCGCGCCCAGTACATCTCGATGCGCGCGGCCGAGGCCCGGCTGCAGGCCGAACTGAACGGCACCAAGTCGGTGGCCTTCCCCAAGAGCCTGGAGCCGTTCAAGGCCGACCCCCGCACGCAGGCCGCGATGGCGCTGCAGCAGCAACTGTTCAGCTCGCGCCAACTGGCGCTGCAAAGTGAACTGGCGGCCATGAACGAGACCATCGAAGGCTTGACGGCGCAGGCGCACGGGCTGGAGGAATCGCGCGACAACAAGAAGGCCGAACTGGGCTTCCTGCGCGAACAGCTCGACAACAGCCGCGACCTGGCCAAGGAAGGCTACATCCCCCGCGCCCGCTTGCTGGACCTGGAGCGCACCTACGCGTCGGTGAACGGCGCCATCGCCGAGGACGTGGGCAACATCGCGCGCGCCCGTCGCCAGGTGGCCGAGCAGAACCTGCGCCGCGTGCAGCGCACCCAGGAATTCCAGAAGGAGGTGCGCAGCATGCTGTCGGACGTGCAGAAGGAAGCGGAGTCGCTGGAGAGCAAGCTCAAGGCGCAGGACTTCGAACTGGCCAACACCGACGTCAGGGCGCCGGTGGACGGCATCGTGGTCGGCAGCAATGTGTTCACCAAGGGCGGCGTGGTGGGACCGGGCGCGCGCATGATGGAGGTGGTGCCGTCGGAGGACGGGCTGGTGGTGGAAGGCCAGCTGGCCGTCAACCTGATCGACCGCGTGCACGTGGGCCTGCCGGTGGAGCTGATCTTCTCGGCCTTCAACAGCAACCGCACGCCGCACATCCCCGGCACCGTGGTGGCGGTGGCGGCCGACCGCGCCGTCGACGAGAAGACGGGCCAGCCGTACTACAAGGTGCGGGCCCGCGTGACGGCGGCCGGCGCCAAGCTGATCGCCGCCAAGAACCTCGACATCGTGGCCGGCATGCCGGTGGAACTGTTCGTGAAGACGGGCGAGCGCACCATGATGAGCTACCTGCTCAAGCCCATCTTCGACCGCTCCAAGTCGGCGATGACGGAGGAATGACCGTGGCCCGCACCCCATTGATGAAGCGGCTGCTGCCGCTGGCGCTGGCGGCGGCCGGCCTGTTGACGGGCGCCAACGCGGCCGCCATCGGCCTGCTGCAAGCGTACGAGGCGGCGCTGAAGAACGACCCCACGTTCCGCGCCGACGTGTATGCGGCCGAAGGCGCGAAGGAAAGCCGCGTGCTGGGCCGCTCCAACCTGCTGCCCAGCATCTCGGGCAGCTACAGCGGCAACAGCAACCACACGACGGTCGAGCAGCTGGGGCGCAAGATTCCGGAGGACTACATCTCGCGGTCGGCCACCGTGCAGGTGCGCCAGTCGCTGTTCAACCTCGATGGCTGGGCCCGTTATAAGCAGGGCGTGGCGCAGAGCGAGTACGCGGAGGCGCAGTTCGCCAGCCGCCAGCAGGAAGTGATCACGCGTCTGGTGAGCGCCTACGTGGACGCGCTGTTCAAGGAGGACCAGGTGGCGCTGGCGAAGGCCGAGCGCGACGTGTACGTGGAGCAGAAGAAGGTCAACGAGCTGCTGTTCAAGAAAGGCGAGGGCACCCGCACCGACGTGCTGGAAACCCAGTCGCGGCTGGACCTGGCCGAAGCGCAGTTGCTGGAAGCGCAGGACGGTCTGGTGGTGGCGCGCGACACGCTGGGCGGCATCGTCGGCGGCGAGGGGGTCGAACCGGCGCCGCTGCGGCCCGGCTTCCACGTGGCCGCGCGCGACACGCTGGGCTACGACAGCTGGAAGAAGACGGCGCTGGAGAACAACCCCGATCTGCTGACGCTGAGCAAGGGTGTCGAGATCGCCACCCAGGAATACAACAAGCAGCGCGCCGGGCACGCGCCGCGGCTGGACCTGATCGGCACCTATGGCAAGACCGGGTCCGAATCGCTGACCACGATCAACCAGTTCAATACGATCCGCAGCGTGGGCTTCCAGCTCAACGTGCCGATCTACAACGGCGGGGCGGTGAGCGCCTCGATGCGGCAGGCGGCGGCCGGGCGCGAGAAGGCCAAGGCCGACCTGGACGCGCAGACCAACAAGGTGCTGGTGGAACTGCGGCGCAACTACAACCTCGTGCTCAGCAGCATCGCGCGGATCGAAGCGCTGGACCGGGCGGTGGAATCGGCCCAGTTGCTGGTGACGGCGACCGAGCAGAGCATCAAGGGCGGGGTGCGCATCAACCTCGACCTGCTGACGGCGCAGCGCCAGCTGTACATGGCCAAGCGCGACCGGTCGGAAGCGCGCTACGGCTACCTGCTGGCCTCGACGCGGCTGCGCGCGGCCGCCGGCATCCTCAGTCCCGACGACGTGCGCCTGATCGCCGCCTACTTCGAATAGGCCTGCGGCACGGAAAAACCGGGGTCAGGTCATACGATGAGGCAAGATGCGCGCATCTTGCCTCATCGTATGACCTGACCCCGGTTTTGCCATTCCCGCGCGCACGAAATCGATGTAGCGGGCGATGGCGATGTCGTGCCTGGTATCGAACCGGCCGAGGATCCAGTCGGTGCGCAGCCAGGCCGGCGGCGTGACGCGGCCGATCATGGCCGGGTACGACGTCCACGGCCAGTCCCCGGCCTCGCGCACGATGCCGGCCCGCACCGGGTTGAGCACCACGTAGCGGGCCAGCTCCAGCAGATAGCTGTCGCGCTCGACCAGGATGGCCTTGTAGCGGCCCTGGAACACGTGGCCGCAGTGGCCATGCTTGCGGTTGCTGGCCTGGGTGTAGACCCCGTTGAGCTGACGCATGCCCGACGACAGATTGGCCTTGGCCGTTTCCACCACCAGGTGGTAGTGGTTGGTCATCTGGCACCAGGCGTGGCAGGTCCAGTTGAAGCGCGCGCAAGTGTGGGACAGGATGTCGAGCCAGAGCAGGCGGTCGCCATCGTCGAGGTAGATATCCTCGTGCCGGTCGCCGCGCGAGGTGACGTGGTAAAGGCCGCCGGCAACTTCGATGCGTAAGGATCTGGGCATGATGACCGCGCAAAAAGCCCAGTGTAGCGAAGGCCTCCTGCGCGCCCCTTGCGCCATCGCAGCCGCGCGCGGTAAAAACCGGGGTCAGGTCATACCTTGGGGCAAGATGCGTGCATCTTGCCCCAAGGTATGACCTGACCCCGGTTTTCGTTTATTTGCCGTGGCAGTGCGGGCAGGACTTCTCGTACACGTATTCGGGCGACAGCTGCTGGCGCGGCGTGACGACGGCCCGGCAGTTGAAGCACTGCACGGTCTCGGTCGGCTCCAGCTTGGGATTGAGCGCGGTGCGGTAGTCGAACACGAAGCAGTCGCCCGTGTAGTGGTCGCCGCCCACTTCCTCGAAGTATTTCAAAATGCCGCCTTCGAGCTGGTACACGTTCTCATAGCCGATGTTCTGCATGTGGATGGCGGCCTTTTCGCAGCGGATGCCGCCGGTGCAGAAGGTGACCACGGTCTTGCCGGCGAAGTCGTCCTTGTGCTCGGCGATCACTTGCGGGAATTCCGTGAACTTCTTGATGCGGTAGTCGACCGTGTTGTTGAAGGTGCCCACGTCCACTTCGAAGTCGTTGCGCGTGTCGACCATCACCACCGGCTGGCCGTTGTCGTCCACGCCGTTGTCGAGCCAGCGCTTGAGCGTGGCCGCCTCCACGAACGGGGCGCGGCCTTCCTCCGGTTTGATCAGCGGCATGCGCATGGTGATGATTTCCTTCTTGATCTTCACCAGCATGCGCTTGTGCGACTGTTCGCTCGACAGGCTTTCCTTCACTTCCAGGTCGGCGAAGCGGGCGTCGCTGCGCACCCAGGCGAGGAACTGGTCGATCTGGCCGCGCGGGCCGGACAGGAACATGTTGATGCCTTCGGGCGTGAGCAGGATGGTGCCCTTCAGGCCCAGTTCATTGCAGATCGCCTGGTATTGGGGCCGCATCTCCTCCGTGTTGTCGAAGGTGATGAACTTGTAGGCGGCGATGTTGACGTGGACGGCGGCGGCTGCGGCAGCGGCTGCGGCGCCGGAGGCGGCGCTGGTGGTGTGAGCTTGCATGGTGCGTAGGAGGAGGAAAAGCGGATCAGGCGACATTATACGCGGAATGGCTTGATCTTCATCAAGGTTGCCCAATAAACGGGCAGGGGCTGCGCGGCCTCCATCTCGCCCCGCAATCAATTCTCGGCCCCGGCCGCCGCACGGTAAAATAGCGGGTTATTGAACCAGCATTGAGCGGCGTATGAACATGGTAGCAAACGAACAAGTAGCGGCGGAAACCCCGGCGGCCGCCCCCGCCGGGCCGGACTTCGTCCACCTGCGGGTGCACTCCGAGTATTCCATCGTCGATGGCCTGGTGCGCATCGACGACCTGGTGTCGGCCGCCGCCAAGGACAAGCAGGCGGCGCTGGCCGTCACCGACCTGTCCAACATGTTCGGCATGGTCAAGTTCTACAAGGCCGCGCGCGGCAAGGGCATCAAGCCGGTGGTCGGGGTGGACGTGTGGATCACCAACGACGACAACCGCGACAAGCCTTCGCGCCTGATGCTGTACGCGAAAAACCGCATGGGCTACCTGCAGTTGTGCGAGCTGCTGTCGCTGGCCTGGCTCACCAACCAGCACAAGGGCCGCGCCGAGATCCGCACCGAGTGGCTGATGGAGCTCACCTCCAAATCCTATCCGCTGCTGCCCGGCGAGGATCCGGCCAACGGCCTGATCGCGCTGTCCGGCGCCCATTTCGGCGACGTCGGCATCGCCATCGAGAACGGCAATCCGGAGCTGGCCGAGCGCAACGCGCGCAAGTGGGCCGACATCTTCCCCGGCCATTTCTACATCGAGATCCAGCGCGCCGGCCAGGCCAACCAGGAGCAGCAGGTGCGCCACGCGGTGGCGCTGGCCGCGCGCCTTGGCTTGCCGGTGGTGGCCACCCATCCCGTGCAGTTCCTGTCGGGCGATGAATTCATCGCGCACGAGGCCCGCATCTGTATCGCCGAGGGCGAGATGCTGGCCAACGCCAAGCGCGTGCGCCGCTTCAACGAGCAGATGCGCTTCCTGTCGCAGGCCGAGATGCGCGAATTGTTCGCCGACCTGCCGGCCGCGCTGCAGAATTCGGTGGAGATCGCCAAGCGCTGCAACCTCACGCTCACGCTGGGCAAGCCGCAGCTGCCGAACTTCCCCACGCCGGGCATGACGATCGACGAGTTCCTGGTCTTGGAAACCAAGAAGGGCCTGGAGGAACGCCTGATCCATCTGTTCCCCGATCCTGAAAAACGCGAGAAGGAGCGGCCGCGCTACGAGGCCCGCCTGCAGTTCGAGAACGAGACCATCATCAAGATGAAGTTCCCCGGCTACTTCCTGATCGTGGCCGAGTTTATCCAGTGGGGCAAGAACAACGGCGTGCCGATCGGCCCGGGACGCGGTTCGGGCGCCGGCTCGCTGGTGGCGTACTGCCTGAAGATCACCGACCTCGACCCGCTCAAGTACAACCTGCTGTTCGAACGTTTCCTGAACCCGGAACGGGTCTCGATGCCCGACTTCGACATCGACTTCTGCCAGGAGAAGCGCGAACTGGTGATCCAGCACGTGAAGGACCTGTACGGCCGCGACGCCGTGTCGCAGATCGCCACCTTCGGCACCATGGCCGCCAAGGGCGCCATCCGCGACGTGGGCCGGGTGATGGACTTCGGCTATAACTTCTGCGACGGCGTGTCCAAGCTGATTCCGTTCAAGCCGGGCAAGCCGGTGACGATCGCCGACGCGATCGAGGAGGAGCCGATGCTCAAGGAGCGCCAGGAGAACGAGGAGGAGGTGCGCCAGCTGCTGGACCTCGCGCAGCAGGTCGAGGGCATCACGCGCAACATCGGCATGCACGCCGGCGGCGTGCTGATCGCGCCGGGCAAGCTGACCGACTTCTGCCCGCTGTACACGCAGTCGGGCGACACCGGCGTGGTGTCGCAGTACGACAAGGACGACGTGGAGGCCGTGGGCCTGGTGAAGTTCGACTTCCTGGGCTTGACCACGCTGACCATCCTCGACCGCGCGGTGCGCTACATCAAGCAGCTCGACCCGGCCGACGCCGACTTCGACCTGGCCCGGCTGCCGCTGAACGACCGGCCGTCGTATGAACTGCTGACCAAGGCCAAGACCGTGGCCGTGTTCCAGCTGGAGTCGCGCGGCATGCAGGGCATGCTGAAGGATGCGCGGCCCGACCGCTTCGAGGACATCATCGCGCTGGTGGCGCTGTACCGTCCGGGCCCGATGGACCTGATCCCCGACTTCTGCAAGCGCAAGCACGGCGAGAAGTTCGACTATCCCGATCCGCGCACGGAATCGATTCTGTCCGAGACCTACGGCATCATGGTGTACCAGGAGCAGGTGATGCAGATGGCGCAGATCGTCGGCGGCTACTCGCTGGGCGGCGCCGACATGCTGCGCCGCGCGATGGGCAAGAAGAAGGCCGAGGAGATGGCCGAGCACCGCGCCATCTTCCGCGCCGGCGCCGCCAAGGACGGCCTGTCGCAGGAGAAGGCCGACGAGATCTTCGACTTGATGGAGAAGTTCGCCGGCTACGGTTTCAACAAGTCGCACGCGGCCGCGTACGCGCTGCTGTCGTACCACACGGCGTACCTGAAGGCGCACCATCCGGCCGCGTTCATGGCGGCCAACATGTCGCTGGCGATGGAGGACACGGAGAAGGTCAAGATCCTGGTCGAGGATTCGATCGACATCTGCGGCCTGACCATCCTGCCGCCGGACATCAACCTGTCGCAGTTCCGCTTCACGCCGGACGGCCCGCCGCCGTCCGTGACGGGCAAGAAGGTGACGCAGATCCGCTACGGCCTGGGCGCCGTGAAGGGCGCGGGCCAGAACGCGATCGAGGCCATCGTCGCCGCGCGCGAGGCGGGCGGGCCGTTCGTCAGCCTGTTCGATTTCTGCAAGCGGGTCGACAAGAAGCAGATCAACCGCCGCACCATCGAATCGCTGATCCGCGCGGGCGCCTTCGATTGCCTGGGCGTGGACCGGGCGGTCCTGCTGGCCTCGGTCGGCTTCGCCATGGAGTGCGCCGAGCAGGAAGCCCGTTCGGCCAACCAGGTCAGCCTGTTCGGCGGCGACGACAGCGACCTGGTGGCGCCGCCCGAATACGTCAAGTGCGCGCCGTTCACGGACCGCCAGCGGTTGGCCGAGGAGAAGACGGCGCTCGGCTTCTACCTGTCGGGCCACATGTTCGACTCGTTCGCGCCCGAGGCGCGCCGCTTCGCGCGCACCAAATTGTCCGAGCTGGAGCCGTCGCGCGAGCCGCGCATGCTGTGCGGCGTGATCACGGGCATCCGGCCGCAAATGACCCAGCGCGGCAAGATCCTGATCGTCACGCTGGACGACAAGAGCGCCGTGCTGGAAGTGACCGTGTATTCGGAGGTGTTCGAAGAGAACAAGAAGATGTTCAAGGAGGACGAGTTCCTGGCCGTGGTGGGCAAGGTGTCGGAGGACCGCTTCTCGGGCGGGCTGCGGATCTCGGCCGAGAAGGTGTTCGACATCGTCACGGCGCGCGTGCAGTACGGCCGCCAGCTGGGCCTGTCGCTGCCGGCCACGCTCGACAGCCGCAAGATCGCCGACGTGCTGGCGCCGCACCGCCACGAGCAGGGCTTGCCGATCGCGGCCCGCATCGCGCCGCAGGGCGTGGCGTGCGTGCTGCAGTTCGGCGACGAGTGGCGCGTGGCCCCGTCGGACGATTTGCAGCTGGCGTTGCAGCAGGTGCTGGGCGCGCGCGAGGTGGCCGTCGAATACTGAAGCAAACCGGGGTCAGGTCATGCCGTCACGCAAGATGCGCGCATCTTGCGTGACGGCATGACCTGACCCCGGTTTGTCGCTCAACCTTTGCCGTTCAGCCCGGTGATGGCGTAGCCCTTGGCGCGGATCTGCGCCAAGGGCTCGGCGATGTGGTATTGGGGCAGGGTGTCGGCGCCATCCTCGTCCACCTCCACCCGCTGGGCGGCCGGTTGCCAGTCGGTGTTGATGGCTTCCTGGGGGATGGCCTTGTCTTCGGGCACGGCCAGGTAGGAAAAATTGCCGTTGTGTTCCGCTCTGCGATAGATGTCCACGCGCATGTCGCTTCTCCTTGATGGGCAAGGCGGCGAACGGGCCGATTGGCACCGCCGCCATCGCCTATGTTACAGGAAATCGGTGCGCGCGGACGTTTCGGTCCGGCCCGCGACGGGCGCGGCGCCGCTCAGGCCAGCGCCGAGCGGTAGCCGTCGTCGTCGAGCGCGGCGCCGTCCGCCTGGTCGGCGCTGAAGTCGCGCAGCGGGCCGCCGGCCACCGACGCCAGCCGCGGCGCCTGCAGGCCGGTCCGCAGGATGGCCGCCAGCGCTTCCAGCGTTTCATGCCGCTTGCGGTATTCGGAGCGCTTCTTCGAGGGGATGGTGCTCATGTCCGGCCCGGCCAGCGGCGCGCACGCCAGCTGGTAGTCGCCGTCCGGACGCCGTTGGGCGTCCAGTTCCTGCCACAGGGCGTCGTAGTCGGCGTGCACCTTGCCCTTGCGCAGCGCCGTGCGGGCCGTGCGGTTGGCGTTGCCCACCAGCCGCAGCTGGCCGCAGCCGTAGGCGTGGCCCAGCTGGCGCAGCAGGTAGACCATCAGGTTCTTCGGGCGCAGGCCGTGCAGGTCGCGCGTCGCTTCCTTGATGCGTTGCTGGCCGTCCTCGTCCTGCGGACCCTGCATGCAGCCCACGCCCAGCGCCATGCCGCGCTCGCCCTGGAAGAACACGAACGAGGTGGAGAACACGCGCTCGCCATCCTGCAGCAGGCGCAGCATCAGTTCGCCCTCGCGCTCGAGCGGCGCCACGGCGTGCATCTCCAGCTGGTAGGCGCGGCCCGACTTGCCTTCCACCTGGCCCAGGATCACGGGCGCGCGCGCGAGGCGCACCGTGAGCGGCCCCAACCCGTGGCGCAGCACGAAGCGGTAATGGTCCTCGATCACCTGCAGACGGCCGGCGCAGTTGAGCGCGTCGCTGAGGTAGGGGCGGTAGATCTTGTACACCATCATCGGGTAGATCTGCACCAGCTCGCGGTACAGCGGATGGGAGTTGAGCAGTTCCAGCCAGCCCACCGTCGTGCGCCGGTTCAGCGAGGCCCGCAACGACAGCTTGAGCGTGTCGCGCAGCCAGGACAAGGCGCCATCGCGGGCGGCCAGCCCCGTGCGGAGGGTGATTAACTGTGCCACCGGGGCGGATGCCTGCGTCGTCATGGGAGGGGGAGGGGCGGAATACGGAATCGGATATCGTATGCCGCGTGTAACATATTGTAAATTGGCAAAAGCTCTTACGGTTTTCCCTTAAGCGCACCCGGCCGGCCGGCCTGCGGCCGCCGTGGCTACGACGGTCGATTCCGTCGCGCGCGTAAGGGAAACACGTAGTGGCTGGCCCTAGTGTGTTTTGATAAATTGCCATGCATAATGCTACATGCCGTTACAAGCCCATTCCATGCGTCAATTTTCGCTCCGCTACCTGCACTATCCGGCGTTCATCGCGCTCTACCTGCTGTTCGACTGGGCGACCTACCTGTATCCGTTGTACGGCCTGAACATCACGCCCTGGAATCCCGATCCGGCCCTCGGGCTGGTGTTCTGGCTGCGCTATGGCCGGCGCGCGGCGCTGCCGCTGTTCCTGGCCCTGCTCGGGGGCGAGCTGCTGGTGCGCGGCATGCCGGCCGGCCCGCTCGCCACGCTGGCCGGCGCGCTGTGGCTGACGGCC
Source organism: Rugamonas sp. GW822-FHT03B10 (assembly GCF_058801745.1). Lineage (NCBI taxonomy): Bacteria > Pseudomonadati > Pseudomonadota > Betaproteobacteria > Burkholderiales > Oxalobacteraceae > Rugamonas > Rugamonas sp. GW822-FHT03B10. The sequence goes on from NZ_JBXANP010000002.1 coordinate 329,771, forward strand.
GCCTATGGCCTGATGGGCGCGGTCCTGCGGCGCGACTTCTCCAGCGCCGACATGTTCGACAACCGCGGCCGCCTGTTCCACTGGGTGCTGGTGGTGGCGGCGGGCACGCTGTTCAACGGCATCGGCTATATCTCGCTGCTGTCGGCGGCCGGGCTGGTGCCGCCGGCCCAATGGCCGCTGGCGCTGATGCGCTTCGGCATCGGCGACACGGTGGGCATCCTGGTGTCGATGCCGCTGATCTGGATGCTGGCCAGCGGCCAAGGGCGGGCCCGGCTGTGGCGCATCCTGTCCCGTGGCGAGACGCTGGCCTACCTGGCGCTGGCCATGCTGGTGCTGTACGCGGTGTTCGGCTCGATCGCCAGTTCCGAATTCAAGCATTTCTATTTCCTGTTCCTGCCGGTGATCTGGGCCGCCTCGCGCCAGGGCCTGTATGGCACGGCGCTGATCGTGTTCGTGCTGCAGACGGGCATCATCGCGCTGGTCAAGTGGCATGGCGCGCGCGACCTGGCCGTGTATGAATTGCAGATGCTCGACGCGATGCTGGCGCTGGTCGGTTTCTTCATCGGCATCGTGGTCGACGAGCTGCGCAAGGTGGCGGCCGACCTGCGCCAGTCGCTGCGGCTGGCGGCCGCCGGCGAGATGGCCGCCGCGCTGGCCCATGAGCTGAACCAGCCGCTCACGGCCCTGTCGGCCTACGGCAAGGCGTGCGAGCATTTGCTGGAGCGGGGCGAGAACGAGGCCTTGCTGCGCGACGCCATCGGCCGCATGCTGGTCGAGGCGGGGCGGGCGGCCGACGTGGTGCGGCGCCTGCGCGATTTCTTCCGCACCGGCGCCATGCGTTTCGAGACCGTGTCGGCGGCCGCCCTGGTGCAGGGCATCGCGGCCCAGTTCCAGCTGCCGTTCCGCCAGCACGGCATCGTGCTGACGGTGGACGTGGACCCGGCCCTGACCTTGCGCGCCGACCGGCTGCAGGTCGAGCTGGTGCTGCGCAACCTGCTCGACAACGCCAGCGACGCCGTGCTGGCCCAGCCGGCCGGATCGCGCCGCGTCAGCGTGGCGGCCGCGCCGGCGCCGGACGGGCGGCTGCGCCTGAGCGTGGAGGACAGCGGCGCCGGCGTGTCGGAGGCGCTGGCGGCGCGCCTGTTCGAGCCGTTCGCCTCGTCCAAGGCCAGCGGCCTGGGGCTGGGCCTGGTCCTGAGCCGCGCCATCGTCGAGGCCCACGGCGGCAGCCTGTGGGCCGAGGTCGGTGCGCACGGCATATTCCGATTCGATCTGCCGATGGCGGCAGGAGGAGAAGCAGTTGCCACATGATCTGACCGTTTTCATCGTCGACGACGACCCGGCCGTGCGCGACGCGCTGGGCCTGCTGCTGGGCGTGCGCGGCTACCGCACCGCCGTGTTCGCCAGCGGCGAAGCGTTCCTGAACGCGTGGCGGCCGGACTGGGCCGGCTGCCTGCTGATCGACATCCGCATGTCGGGCATGGACGGGCTGGCGCTGCAGCAGGAATTGCTGGCGCGCGGCTGCGCCATCCCCGTCATCATCGCCACCGGCCATGGCGACGTGGGCTCGGCGCGCGCCGCGTTCAAGGCCAACGCCATCGACTTCCTGGAAAAACCGTTCGACGACGCCAAGCTGGTGGCCGCCATCGAGGACGGCTACGCGCGCGAGCGGGCCCAGCGCGGCGCCCGGCAGCGGCGCGCGCGCGGCGCCGACCTGCTGCGCGTACTGACGCCGCGCGAGCGCGAGGTGATGCGGCTGGTGGTGATGGGGCAGCACAACCGCGACATCGGCCCGGCGCTGGGCATCAGCGTGCGCACGGTGGAGGTGCACAAGGCGCGCCTGATGGCCAAGCTGGGGGTGGACAACGTGGCCGACCTGGTGCGGATCAGCCTGTCGCAAGGCGAGGGCTGAGTCCCCCGCGAACCGGGGTCAGGTCATGCCATCACGCATCTTGCGCGGCGGTATGACCTGACCCCGGTTTCGGGGTGCGGCGGGCGCGGCGCCACAGCTTGAACTGGCGGCTGGCGCTCTGGCGCAGGTGGAACATCCAGTCGCCACGCAGGATCTGGCCCAGCTGGCGGGCGTTGCGCCGGTTGGCCTGGCTGGCGCCGGGGGCGGCCAGCCGGGCCCGCAGTTGCTCCAGCGGGGTGTACAGGCTGGACAGGAAGATCTCGCGCAGGCGCGCACGCACGGCCTTGCCTTCTCGTCCGGGCAACTGGTAGCTGCATTTGACGGTGCTCACGTAGAAGTCGCACACGGCCGCGTCGAATCCTTGCCGCGCGGCCGGTCCGATGCCGGCTTGCGCCAGCGGCGCGCGGGCGCTGGCCAGCGCCGTCACCACGTCCACGCACCAGGCGGCGCTGACGGCCTTGGTGATGCTGGCCGGATGCTGGCGGTAGTCGAGCAGCACGAACGGCAGGTACACCATGCTGCGGCAGTGCGCCAGCAGCAGCGGCACCACCGACAGGTCCTCGAACAGCCGGCCGGCCGGGAACGGCGGCTGCGGCAGGCGCGCGTACACGTCGCGCTTGCAGACGTTGTTCCACAGGTAGGTGTGGCGGTCGTTGAAGAACGGGACCAGGATCGCGTCCTGGCCTTCGAGGCGCCGGTCCGCCGGGTAGCTGAGCTGCACGTCGCGGTCCTTGTGCGGCGCGTCCGGGTGCCAGAAGCGGAAAGCGGTGCTGATCACGTCCGGCTGCTCACGCGCGATCACGTCGTCGAGCGCGGCCAGCGCGCCGGGGCGCAGCCAGTCGTCGCTGTCGATGAAGGCCAGGTACTGGCCGCCGGCCAGCGCGAGGCCGGCGTTGCGCGCGCCCGCGATGCCGGCGTTGGCTTGCTGGTGCAGCACGATGCGCAGCGCCGGGTGGCGGGCCTGGATGGCGCGCACCTGCCCGGCCGTGTCGTCGCGCGAGCCGTCGTCGACCACGATCAGTTCGTGCGCGGCCGTCATCTGGCCGACGATGCGTTCGAGGGTGTCGGCGATGAACGGGGCCGCGTTGTAGGCGGCCATGACGATGCTGATGCGGGCCGGGCTCACGCCTGCAGGCCCTGGGCGGCGCGGATGGTCTTGTCGGCGATGCGGCGCACCACCAGCTCGCGGTTGCTGCCGGCCTGGTCGCGCTTGCTCTCGGGGTGCCACAGGTGCAGCACCTCGGTGGCGAACGCGCCATCCTTGCGCATCACGCCGGCGTTGAACAGGCGCACCACGATGTCCGAATCCTCGTAGCCCCAGCCGCGGAAGCTTTCGTCGAAGCCGTTGATGCGGTCCAGGTCGCTGCGCCACATGGCCAGGTTGCAGCCCTTGATGCGGCGCCAGCTGAACTGGCGGCGGGCGCGGCCCACGTCGGGCCAGCGCGCCAATAATTGTAAGATTTTGTTAAGGTGGCCGCCGGCCCGCAGCCGCAGCTTGTCGGCCAGCGTGAGCCGGTTGACGTCCACCTGGCCGGCCAGCACGCGCGCCGTCAGCTGCTCGCTGAGCAGGATGCGGCTGCCCGACACCATGTGGCCGCGCTGGGCCAGCTTGCGGTGCTGGCTGACGAAGTCGGGCTGCGGCACGCAGTCGCCGTCGAGGAAGATCAGGTACTCGCCGCGCGCGTCCTGGATGCCGAGGTTGCGCACCCGCGCCAGCCGGAAGCCCAGGTCCTCCTGCCACACGTGGCGCAGCGGCACGGGCGCGTACGGTTGCAGCGCGGCGATGCACTGCGCCGTGCTGGCCGTGGAGCCGTCGTCGGCGACGATGATCTCGTAGTGGCGGTCGTCCTGCGCGAAGCACGCTCGCAGCACGGCGGCCAGGGCGTCGGGCCGGTTGTAGGTGGAGACGACGATGGAAATGGTAAAGGGCTGGGACATACGATTCAAGAGGAGAGGGCACGCCGCCGGGGCGGATCGCCGGCACGGCGGAGTACGCATAGTACCCCAAACGGCGGCGGGGCCCAACCTGGCCGGGGCGGCGTCCGCCAGCGGATGAGGGGGCTCCGGCGGGGCGGCGATCCCTTATAATACTGTTTTTTACAACAACAGCGGGCCCGCTGTTGCAGCTACACCAATGAGTATAACGATCGCCGAACGTGTCAGGAACGACCCCGCCGCCATGTACGCCAGCTTGCTGGTGTTCATGCTGCCGGCGCTGGTGCTGAGCACGCGCGACGGCATGGGGCTGAGCCAGCTGCTCATGCTGCTGGGCCTGGGCTGGATGGGGCGCGCGCGCCTGGCCGCGCTGTGGGCCGCGCATGGCCGCGCCTTCGGCCCCGTGGTGCTGGCCTTCGGCGGCTATTTCCTGCTGTCGCTGGCCCGGCTGCTGATCTACGGGCAGCGCCTGCACACGCTGGACGGCCCGTTCCGCTTGCTGTTGAGCCTGACCTGTTTCCTGTTCGTGGCCGGCTACCGGCCGACTATCCGCTGGTTCTGGCTGGGCCTGTGCCTGGGCAGCGTGGCGGCCGGGGTGGTGGCCGTGGCCCAGTGGCTGGCCTGGGGGACGGACCGGGTGGAGGGCTTCACCCACCACGCCATCACCTTCGGCGACCTGGCCGTGGCCATGGGCATGCTGTCGCTGTGCGCGCTGTCGTCGCTGCGCCAGACGCGCCTGGCGTGGCTGCCCGTGCTGGCCTGCGTGAGCGGCCTGACGGCGTCGGTGTTGTCGGGCTCGCGCGGCGGCTGGCTGGCCCTGCTGCTGGCGATCGTGCCGCTGCTTAAATACGGCAGCGCCGTCCATGGCCGCCGCCTCGTCTACGGCGTGCTGCTGGCGCTGGCCCTGTGCGCGCTGGCCTGGATGGTGCCGGCCACCGGCATCGCCGCCCGCGTGGCGCAGGCCGTCGACGAGGTGCGGCTGTACCAGCTCCATGGCGACGCCACCACCTCGGTCGGGATCCGGCTGGAGCTGTGGAAGGCGTCGTGGATGATGATTTCCGAGCATCCTTGGCTGGGCGTGGGGCGCGAATCGTTCCACCAGGCCCTGAACGCGCTGCATGCGCAAGGCCGGCTGCAGCAGTCGCCGGCGCTGATCTACAGCAGCAGCCATAACGACGCGATCCACATGCTGGCCACCGGCGGCGTGCTCGATTTCAGCTTCCTGCTGCTGATGTACGGCGCGCCCCTGCGCCTGTTCCTCGGCGTGCTGCGCGCGGCCGACGCCGGCGCCGAACGGCGCGCCGCCGCGCTGGCCGGCGTGACGCTGGTGGTGTGCTTCATCGGCTTCGGTTTGACGGACGTGATGTTCTGGCTGATGATGCCCAAGGTTTTCTACGGTGTGATGGTGTGCATGCTGGCCGCGTTCTGCCTCGATGACGGCGGCCGCGCCATCCCCGCGCGCCCGTGACGGGCCTTCACTCTTACTTAGGTTTGCATGCGTCCGCCCTTCGACCATATCCTGATTTGCCGCACTGATAATATCGGCGACGTCGCCCTGACGCTGCCGCTGGCCGGTTACCTCAAGCAGCGTTTCCCCTCCGTGCGCATCGACTTCCTGTGCCGCGCCTACGCCGCGCCGCTGGTGCGCCACTGCAGCCACGTGGACCGGGTGATCGAGCTCGATACGCTGGGCGACCGCCAGCAGTTCTTCGCCGGCGCCGGCATCGACACGGTGATCTTCGCCTTCCCCGACCGCCGCCTGGCGCGCGCGGCCAAGCGGGCCGGGGTGCGCAACCGGGTCGGCACCAGCCACCGCTGGTATCACTGGTTCAGCTGCAACCGGCTGGCCCATTTCAGCCGTGCCCGTTCGGCGCTGCACGAGGCGCAGCTGAACTTTTCGCTGCTGCGCCCGCTCGGCCTGGACCCGCGCCCGCCGCTGGCCGAACTGCCGCCCCTGTACGGCCTGACGGCGCCGCGCCAGCCCGACTGCGACGCGCTGCGCGCCGAGGCGCCCCATTGCATCATCCTGCACCCCAAGTCCAACGGCAACGGGCGCGAATGGCCGCTGTCGCACTACACGGAACTGGCGCGCCGGCTGCAGGCGCGGCCCGACATCGCGCTGTGGGTGACGGGCAGCGCGGCCGAGGGGGCGCAGCTGGCGCTGCAGGCGCCCGAGCTGCTGGCCCTGCCCAACGTGCGCGACCTGTGCGGGCGCTTCGACCTGGCCGGCCTGTGCGCGCTGATCGGCGTGAGCACGGGACTGCTGGCCAGCGGCACCGGGCCGCTGCACATGGCCGCCGCGCTGGGCCGGCCCACGCTGGGCCTGTTCCCGCCGTTGAAACCGATCGACGCCACGCGCTGGGGCGCGCTGGGCGCGCGGGCCCGCTCGCTGAGCGTGGACACGGCCTGCGCCGCCTGCGCCGACCCGGCCAGCTGCCGCTGCATGGCCGCCATCACGCCGGCCCAGGTCGAGCGCGAACTGCTGGCCTGGTGCGCGGAGGGCGCCGCGTGAACGCGCCGGCACTGCCGCTGATCGCGATCGACGCGCGCGAGCTGCGCACCACCACCGGGCGCTACGTGGAACGGCTGCTGCACTACCTGCAGCGCGAGGACGCGCCGTACCGCTACGTGGTGCTGCTCAAGCCCAAGGACATGGCGGACTGGCGTCCCAGCCACCCGCGGTTCACCACCGTCGCTTGCCCGTACCGCGAATTCAGCTTCGGCGAGCAACTGGGGCTGGCGCGCCAGCTGACCCGGCTGCGGCCGGACCTGGTGCACTTTCCCATGGCCCAGCAACCGTTGCTGTACCGGGGCGCCGTGGTCACCTCCATCATGGACCTGACCACGGCGCGCTTCGTCAACCCGGCCAAGAACCGGCTCGTGTTCGGCGTCAAGCAAGCCATCTACCGGGGCCTGGTGCGGCGCGTGGCGGCCCGTTCGCGGCGCCTGATCACGCTGTCGGACTACGTCAAGCACGACCTGCAGGCGTTCGCCCACATGGGCCTGGACAAGGTCACCACCACCCACCTGGCGGCCGACGCCATCGCCGCCGCGCCCGAGCCGGTGGCCGCGCTGGCCGGCGCGCCCTTCATCATGTACGTGGGCCGGCCGCAGCCGCACAAGAACCTGCACGCGCTGATCGACGCCTACGCGCTGGCGCGCGCGCGGCTGCCGGCGCTCAAGCTGGCGATCGCCGGCGGCGCCGACGTGCTGATGGACGCCCTGCAGGCCTACGCGCGCGCGCGCGGCCTGGGCGAGGGCGTGGTGTTCACCGGCTACGTCAGCGAGGGCCAGTTGCGCTGGCTGTACGAGCACACGGCGGCCTACGTGTTCCCCAGCCTGAGCGAGGGCTTCGGCCTGCCGGGCCTGGAGGCGATGGTGCACGGGGCGCCCGTGGTGGCCAGCGACGCCAGCTGCCTGCCCGAGATCTACGGCGACGGCGCCCATTATTTCCCGCCGCGCGACACGGGCGCGATGGCGCAGGCCATCCTGGACGTGGTGCAGGACCCGCAACGCGCCGCCGCGCTGGTGGCGGCCGGGCGCGCGGTGGCGGCCCGCTACAGCTGGCAGCGTTGCGCCAGCCAGACCCTGGCCGTGTACGGCCAAGCCCTGCGGCCCGCGCGCGCCGCCTGACGCCCTGTTTTTTTACTGAAGGAAGCCGCATGAGCACAGCCGCGCCGTCGCGCACTCTCGTCATTTCGCCCAACTGGATCGGCGACGCCGTCATGGCCCAGCCGCTGCTGCAGCGGCTGCGCGCGGCCCACCCCGAGCGCCCCATCGACGTGCTGGCGCCGCCGTCCGTCTCGCCCGTGTGGCGCCAGATGGCCGAGGTGGCCGAGGTGCTGGAGACGCCGTTCCGGCACGGCGCGCTGCAGCTGCGCGAACGGTGGAAATACGCGCGCGCGCTGCGCCGGCGCGGCTACGTGGACGCCTACGTGCTGCCCAACACCCTCAAGTACGCGCTGCTGCCGTGGCTGGCCGGCATCGCGCGCCGGGTCGGCTACAAGGGCGAGAGCCGCTATGGCCTGATCAACGTGATGCACCACGACGAGCTGCCGCCGCGTCCCATGGTGGCGTTCTACGCGGCGCTGGCCGAGGCGCCGCGGACGGTGCAGGGGCCGGCCTGGCGCGCGGCCCTGCCACGGCCGGCGCTGCGCGTCAGCGCGGAACAGATCGCGGCCGCCTGCGCGCGCGCGGGGCTGGACCCGGCGCGGCCGCTGCTGGCGTTCGCGCCGGGCGCCGAATTCGGCGGCGCCAAGCGCTGGCCGGCCGAACATTTCGCCAGCCTGGCCCAGGCCGTGCTGGCGGCCCACCCGCAGGCGCGCATCGCGCTGCTCGGCTCCCCCAAGGACCGCGAGGTGTGCGACGCCGTGCGCGCGGCGGCCGGCGGCAACGACGCCATCGTCAACCTGGCCGGCGCCACCAGCCTGGCCGAAGCCGTGGCCCTGATCGCGCACGCGGCGGCCGTGGTGGCCAACGACTCGGGCCTGCTGCATATCGCCTCGGCCCTGAACCGGCCGGTGCTGGCCCTGTACGGGCCCACCGATCCCGACCACGCGCCGCCGTTCTCCGACCTGGCCGCGTCGCTGTCGCTGCGGCTCGATTGCGCGCCGTGCCGCCAGCGCGAATGCCCGCTCGGCCACCAGGATTGCATGCGCAAGCTGGCGCCGGCCATGGCGTGGCAAAAACTACAACCGATGCTGGCCCCGGCGCGCTGAGCCGCCGTTAGAATATCGTCTCTTTTAGTCAGGTAGAGTCCTCCGCCATGGTGTTCAGTTCCGTTTCCTTCTTGTTCTACTTTCTGCCCGCCTTCCTGTGCCTGTACTACCTGCTGCCCTGGAAAAACGGCGTGCTGCTGGCCGCCAGCCTGCTGTTCTACGCCTGGGGCGAGCCGCGCTTCGTGCCGCTGCTGATGGCCTCGGCCCTGCTCAACTACGTGTTCGGCCTGGCCATCGCGCGCGCGGGCCGGCGCGCCATGGCCGTGCTGGCGGTGGGCGTGGGCCTGAACCTGGCGGTGCTGGCCTACTGCAAGTACGCCAACTTCCTGACCGAGATCCTGAACCTGGTGCTGAGCCATCCGCTGGCCCCGCCCGGCATCGCGCTGCCGCTGGGGATCTCGTTCTTCGTGTTCCAGGGCGTGTCCTACCTGGTGGACGTGTACCGCGGGCAGGTCGACGCGCAAAAGAGCTTCTGGAACTTCGCCATGTACAAGGCCATGTTCCCGCAGCTGATCGCCGGCCCCATCGTGCGCTACCAGCAGATCGCCGGCGAGGTCGAGCACCGCGAGGTGGACGCGGCGCGCATCTGGCGCGGCCTGCAGCAGTTCATGACGGGCCTGGCGCAGAAGGTGTTGATCGCCAACGCCGTGGCGCTGCCGGCCGACAGCCTGTTCGGCGCCGGCCCCGAGCACCTGAGCAGCGCCGGCGCGTGGATCGCCGTGGCCTGCTACAGCATCCAGATCCTGTACGACTTCGCCGGCTATTCCAACATGGCGATCGGCATCGGCCACATGATCGGCTTCAGCTACCCGCCCAATTTCGACCGGCCCTACAGCGCGCTGTCGCTGACGGAGTTCTGGCGCCGCTGGCACATCAGCCTGTCGAGCTGGTTCCGCGACTACCTGTACATCCCGCTGGGCGGCAACCGGGCCGGCCCGCTGCGCACCTACCTCAACCTGGGGCTGGTGTTCCTGCTGTGCGGCCTGTGGCATGGCGCGGCCTGGACCTTCATCGTGTGGGGCGCCTGGCATGGCGGCCTGCTGATGGTGGAGCGCGCCGGCCTGGACGCGGTCCTGCGGCGCCTGCCGCGCGTGCTGGCCCAGGCCTACACGCTGCTGGTGGTGATGCTGGGCTGGGTGTTCTTCCGCGCCGCCGACGTGCCCACGGCGCTGCACCTGCTGCGCGTCATGTTCGTGCCCGGCGACGGCGGCGCCTTGCCCCATGACTGGCACCTGTCGATCGCCGCGCCGCAGTGGACGGCGCTGGCCATCGGCGCCGCGCTGGCGCTGTGGCGCCGGCCGGCCGCCGCTACCGCCGCTACCGCCGCCGGCGCCGCGCCGGCGCGCCTGCCGCGCTGGCAGCAATCGGCCCGGCTGGCGCTGGTGCTGGGCGCGTTCGTCCTGTGCAGCGCCAGCCTGGCGGCCGGCACCTACAATCCCTTTATCTATTTCCGTTTCTGATGATGTCACTACGCGAACCGCGCGCCAGGGCGCGCCTGGCCAAGATCCTGCTCGTGGCGTTGCTGGCCGCGCCGGCGCTGCTGGTGCTGCCCTCGAAGCATGACGAGGGCGAGAACCGCCACCTGGCGCCCTTCCCGTCGGCGCCCGACAGCCCGGCCGCCGCGCTGCGCTACACGGGCGCGTTCGACGCCTGGGCCAACGACCATTTCGGCCTGCGCGCGCGGCTGGTGGCGCTGCACACCAAGCTCGATTACGCCTTGTGGCGCCAGTTCCCCACCCACCAGGTGATCGCCGGACGCCACGGCCGCATCTTCACGGCCGCGTTCCAGGCCGAGGCGCCGCCCTACAGCGGCATCCTGTCCGTGTGCGGCTACCAGGCCACCCAGGCGCCCATGCTGGCGCAGCAGATCGACCGTTTCGTGGCCCAGACCCGGGCGCGCGGGCTGGACGCCAAGCTGCTGGTGGTGCCCACCTCGCCCGTGGTGAACATGGAGCAGTTGCCGCGCTGGCTGTACGGCCTGTGCCGCGACTCGGTCACGCCGATGTCGCAGGTGCTGGCCGGGCCGCTGGCGCCCGAGGTGCGGCGCCAGCTGTCCTATCCGCTGGCGGCCATGCGCGAGGCCAACGCGCGCGAACCGCTGTTCCCCAGCACCTATTTCCACTGGGCCGGCGCCGGGCCGCGGCTGGTGTCGGCATGGACCGTCCAGCAATTCTGGGGCGCCACGCCGCAGCAGGCCACGCCTTACGTGAGCAAGGTGGAACGCCAGCCATCGGACATCTCGCACCTGTTCCACGGCCTCAAACTCGAAAGCGACGTGGAGACGCTGGACTGGCAAAAGTCCGGACTGGAGCTGTGCTATGGCGCCACCTGCTTCGACGGGCCGCTGCGGCCGGTGGTCGAGAAGCTGCGCGAAGCGATCCGCGTCACCAACCCGCGCGGCCAGCGCCAGCGCCTGGTCATCATCTCCGATTCCTACGGGCCGCCGGCGGTGGGCTGGTTCGCCCGCTACTACAAGGAGGTGCTGCTGTTTAACACCAACTTCCTGGGCACGCTCGACGCGGCCGACCAGCAGCTGTTGCGCAGCTTCCTGTTCGAGCACCGGGCCGGCGACGACATGCTGGTGCTGTACCACGACGCCACCGTCTACGCGGGCCGGCTGGGGAACGACTTCAAGACCCTGATGCCCTAGCGCCGGCCAGCCGCGCCAGCGCGCCCATGGCCACCTCGGGCGGCACCAGGTGGGCGCCCTCGAACTGCTGGAATTCCACCGTGTAGCCGGCCGCCGACAGCTCGCGCGCGATCGCCTGGCCCCGTTGCGGCAGCAGCACGGCGTCGGCCGCGCCATGGGCGATGAACACGCGCGGCAGGCCCGCGACGCGCAGCGGCCGCGAAAAGCCGGGCGAGAAGGCGAGGATGTCGCCGAACAGGTCGCCGTTGGCCAGCCCGACCGACAGCGCATAGGAGGCGCCGTCGGAAAAGCCGGCGATGGCCAGCGCGTGCGGCGCGATGGCGTAGTGCTGCATGGTCCAGCTCAGCAGCAGGTCGATGAACGACAGGTCGGGGCCATAGCCGCCGCGCAGCAGATCCCACGACGTGCCGAGCGCGCGCGGCGCCAGCAGGAAGGCGCCGCGCAGCATGGCGTGGCCCAGCGCCGTGGCCTCGGACCCGCCGTCGCGCCGGCCCGCGCCGTGCAGCAGCAGCAGCAGCGGCGCCCCCTGCGGGTCGGCATGGGCCGGCGCGTAGAACAGGGTCTCGCGCCCGTCCGGAAAGACCAGCGTGTGCAGGCCGGGCGCGATGGTGGGCGTGGCCGAGGGCGGGTGGGGCCGCGCGTACAGCCGTCCTTCGCTGTAGGCGCCGTCCGGGACGGCGGAAAATGGTGCCATGGCGGCCTGTGCGCGGGGTGGACAATACCGGCAGCTTACTCCGTTTGCCGCCAGCGCGGCGCATCCGCGAAATTAGAGGATTTCTTCGGTTTTGCTGATTCAAGTGGCAAAAATAATTGCAATCGATATAATTGCACTGTCTTTTAGGAAACAATAATTAACAATAGCAAACAGACAGGGAATCCCACATGAAATTTGCCGCCGTCCTCAAATCCTTCGCCGCCGCCGCCGTCCTCGTCGCGGGCAGCAGCCACGCCGCCACCGAGCTGATCTCCAACGGCAGTTTCGAGCAGAACCTGCAAGCCTCCGGCACCTGGAGCATCTACAACAACCTGATCGGCTGGCATGGCGCCAACAAGACCGGCATCGAGCTGCGCGACAACGTGTCCGGCACCGCCTTCGACGGCAAGAACTTCGTGGAACTCGACACCACCGCCAACAGCTCGATGTGGCAGGAAGTGAACGACGTGGCCGGCCAGCACTACACGCTGAGCTTCGCGTTCGAAGACCGCGCCGGCGTGGCGTCGTCGTCGCAGGGCGTGCAAGTGTTCTGGGGCAGCCAGAACCTGGGCGTGTTCAACAACGCCAAGGAATGGACCCTCAAGTCCTTCGACGTGGTGGGCAACAAGGGCGGCACCAAGCTCAGCTTCCTGGCCGTCGGCACCAGCGACAGCCTGGGCACCTCGATCGACAGCGTGTCGCTGACCTCGGCCGTGCCGGAACCGGAAACCTACGGCATGCTGCTGGCCGGCCTGGGCCTGGTGGCCTTCGTGGCGCGCCGCAAAGCGGCCAAGTAAGCACCGCCCGCGCCACAAACCGGGGTCAGGTCATGCTGTCGCGCAAAATGCGCGAGAGCATGACCTGACCCCGGTTTTTTTATTGTCAGGCCAGCGTCATTTCGACGGTGGTGATGGCGTCCGGCCGCACGCTGACGGCCTTGTCGAGCGACAGCGGGGGCGTGCCGCGCGTGGACAGGCGCAGCCGGTGCTGGCCCGGCGCCACGTTCACGCACGACCAGACGGTGCCCGTGAACGGCTGCGGCGCCTCGTCGTCGAGGCCGATGTCGACCGTCTGCACCTGGCCATCCTTGTGGCTGAGCGCCAGCTCGATGGCGCCGCTGGCGCGGGCGGCCGTGACCGACACCCGCACCGCGTCCAGCGCCTTGTCGCCGGCGTCGCGCTGGGCCCGGATGGCCTCGCCCAGCGCCGTCATGCTGGTGCTGAATTCGGCCGCCCACTGGCTCGTTTCCTCCGCCTGCAGGCGCACCGTGTCGTCCTCGTACTGGCGCGCCAGTTCGAACAGGGCGCGCACGTCGGCGTCGTCCAGCGCGCCGTGCCGGGTCAGCAGGTGGCCGGCCCATTCCAGCTCGAAGCGGCGGCTGCGGTTCTCGATGGCGGTGACGGTGGTGATGTAGCGCAGCCAGCCGCTGGACCAGCCGAAGATGCGGTCGGCCCCCTGCAGCAGCCCGGCCAGGGCCAGCGCCACCACGCCGCTCTGGGTGCACAGCAGGCGCTGCGCGCTGTCATCGCTGAAGCCGGCCGCCACCGGCAGCAGCGAGCCGGTGATCAGCAACAGGAAGGTGGCGCCGCGCACCCACCACGAGATGCGGCGCTTGACGGCGATGCTGGACCAGTACCAGCCGCGGATGGCGGCGCCGGTGCCGTTGGCGTGGTCGTAGATGGTCTTGAGCGCGTCGGCGGGTTGCTGGTCCCGGTACTGGTTCCAGGGCAGGAGTTTGGTGTGGCTGACGTCGTTAGCGCTCATGGGGTGGCAAGTGGGGCAATCGTTGATCGGCAGGCCCGGCGGCATGGTCACGCACGGGCACACTGGATTCTACCTGCCAACGGACGCGCCGGGGCGGCGGCGGCCCGGCGCCAAGGATGGGATTGTCAAACGTATCAATGAGTGGCAGTGGCGGGTAAAATAAATTCGAGCGAAGGTTTGCGGGCCTCTCAGTTGCAACGCTGGAGAAAATGGGGTTTCGGCTATGAGCAATGAAATTCAGAAACTGACCGCCTCGTCTGCCTATCGGGCTTTGCTGGAGCAGATATCCGGCACCTACAACCAGGGCCGCGTCCGCGCAATGCAGGCCGTCAATGACCAGCTCATCGAGACATATTGGCAGGTCGGACGGCACATTGTCGAATTTGAGCAGGGCGGAAGAATCCGCGCCGACTACGGCACGGCCTTGCTTGCCAGCCTGACGAAGGATTTGAGCCTACGCCACGGCAAAGGTTTTAGCCGCAGCAACTTGATACGAATTCGCCAGTTTTACCAAGCCTATCCAAATGGTGCGACGCTGTCGCACCATTTGAGCTGGTCGCATATTGTCGAACTGCTGAAAATCGACGATCCGTTGGAGCGCGGGTTTTACGAGCGCCAGACCGGCCGCGAATGCTGGTCGGTGCGGGAATTGAAACGGCAGAAGGAAAGCGGCTTGTTCCTGCGACTGGCCGCCAGCAAAGACAAGGCTGGCGTCCTGCAGCTTGCCGCACAGGGACAAATCGTCGAACAACCTGCCGACTTGCTGCGCGAACCTTATGTGTTTGAGTTCCTGAAGATTCCCGAGCCATATCAGGTCTCGGAAGCCCAGCTCGAAACGGTGTTGTGTGACCACCTTCAGCTCTTCTTGCTTGAACTGGGGAAGGGCTTCACGTTCGTCGGCCGGCAATATCGGGTAACCATCAACAACCTCCACTACAAGGTCGATCTGGTTTTTTATCACCGCATCCTGCGCTGCTTTGTGTTGGTCGATCTCAAGATCAACGACGTTCAGCACCAAGACATCGGCCAGATGAATATGTATCTGGGCTATTTCGCCAAAGAGGAGAACGTCGAGGGCGATAACCCTCCCATCGGCATCATCCTCAGCCGTAACAAAGATGAACTGCTGGTCGAATACGCGACCTACCAGATGAGCAGCCAGCTTTTCGTGCAGAAATACCAGCTCTACCTGCCGGATCGCGATGCGTTGCGCCGGGAGTTAGAAATAAGTTTGCGCGCGGCCGAGCAATGAGTGCGATTCCAACGGGGTACGAGCAGACTGAGGTTTGTAATAACAACCAAATCACATCAGGATCACGTCGTACTGCTCCTGATGGTAGGCCGTCTCCACCTGCAGCGAGATCTTCTTGCCGATGAAGTCGCCCAGCATGGCCAGGTGCTGCGATTCCTCCTCCAGGAACAGGTCCACCACCTCCTGCGAGGCCAGGATGCGGAATTCGCGCGGGTTGAACTGCTTGGCTTCGCGCAGCAGTTCGCGCAGGATCTCGTAGCAGATGGTGCGCGACGTTTTTACTTGACCTTTTCCCGCGCAGGCGGGGCACGGTTCGCACAGGATGTGGGCCAGCGATTCGCGCGTGCGCTTGCGCGTCATCTCCACCAGCCCCAGCGCCGAGAAGCCGGACACGGAGACCTTGGTGCGGTCGCGCGACAACGTCTTTTTCAACTCGGCCAGCACGGCGTTGCGGTGCTCGTTGTTCTCCATGTCGATGAAGTCGAGGATGATGATGCCGCCCAGGTTGCGCAGCCGCAGCTGGCGCGCGATCGCGTGCGCCGCCTCCAGGTTGGTCTTGAAGATGGTGTCGGCGAAGTTGCGCCCGCCCACGAAGCCGCCGGTGTTGACGTCGATGGTGGTCATGGCCTCGGTCTGGTCGACGATCAGGTAGCCGCCCGACTTGAGGTCCACGCGCCGTCCCAGCGCGCGCAGGATCTCCTCCTCCACGCCGTACAGGTCGAACAGCGGGCGCTCGCCCGTGTAGTGCTGCAGCCGTGGCAGCACGCTGGGGGTGTAGGTCTGGGCGAACGCCGACAGGGCGATGTGGTTCTCGCGCGAGTCGACCTGGATGGTGGCCGTCTCCTCGTGCACGAAGTCGCGCAGCACGCGCTGGGCCAGGCTCAGGTCCTGGTGCAGCAGCGTGGTGGCGGGCTTGGTGCGGGCGCCGTTGGTGATGGCGGCCCAGGTCTTGCGCAGGTATTCGACGTCGGCCGCGATGTCGGCGTCGGTCGCCTCCTCGGCCTGGGTGCGCACGATGTAGCCGCCTTTCTCGTCGGCCGGCAGCAGGCCTTGCAGGCGCGCGCGCAACGCTTCGCGGTCGGCTTCCTTCTCGATCTTCTGCGAGATGCCGATGTGCGAGTCCTGCGGCAGGTAGACCAGCATGCGCCCGGCGATCGAGATCTGGGTCGACAGGCGGGCGCCCTTGGTGCCGATCGGGTCCTTGATCACCTGCACCGTCAGCACCTGGCCGTCGAACAGGATCTTCTCGATCGGGGTGGGGGCGGCGTTCTGGCCGTCGTGCGGGCGGGCTTCCCAGATGTCGGCCACGTGCAGGAAGGCGGCCCGCTCCAGGCCGATGTCGATGAAGGCCGACTGCATGCCCGGCAGCACCCGCACCACCTTGCCCGAATAGACGTTGCCGGCCAGGCCGCGCGTGAGCGTGCGCTCGATGTGCAGTTCCTGCACGGCGCCCTGGACGATGAGGGCGACCCGCGTCTCCTGCGGGGTGATGTTGATCAGGATGTCTTCGTTCATGCGTCGGTCACTTGCTTGTTGGTGGTTGATGGGCGCGCATGGCGATCATACACGGTTAGCCATCATTGCAACATGGCGGTGATGCGACAGCAAAACCAGCGGCTGGGCCAAGCGCGAGGACGGGGGCAGGCCCTTCACGCCGGCAAAACCAGGGTCGGACCCAAGGGGTAGACCCTCTCCCTTCCCATCCCTCAGGGCAGCGGCAGGCCGGCCTGGCGCAGCAACTGGGCCGTCTCGAACAGGGGCAGGCCCATGATGCCGGAGTGGCTGCCTTCGATGTGCTCGATGAACTGCGCCGCCAGGCCCTGGATGCCGTAGCCGCCGGCCTTGTCGTATGGTTCCTGGGTGGCGCAATAGGCGTCGATGGCCGCCTCGCTCAGGGGGCAGAAGCGCACGTCCGACACCTGCGTCACCTGGCCGGTGAAGTCGGCGTGGTGCACGGCCACGGAGGTCAGCACCTGGTGGGTGCGCCCGGACAGCCGGCGCAGCATGGCTTTCGCCTCGTTCGGATTGGCCGGCTTGCCGAGGATGTCGCCGTCGATGGTGACGGTGGTGTCGGCGCTGAGCACGGCGCGCGGCGTCAGGTGGCGCCGCAATTGGAGGTTGTAGGCGAAGGCCGCCTTCTCGCGCGCCACGCGGGCCACGTAGACGGCCGGCGCCTCGCCCGGCAGCACGTCCTCGGTCACGTCGGCGCCGCGCGGGCCGTCGCTGCGCAGCAGCAGCAGTTCGAAGTCGATGCCGATCTGGCGCAGCAGTTCGCGCCGGCGCGGGCTTTTGGAGGCGAGGTAGATCTTCTTGTCGACCGGTTTCATTTTTTAATTATAGTGACGTCAGACCCGATGGTAAGGGTGGTTCTGCGTGATGGACCAGGCCCGGTACAGCTGCTCGGCCAGCATCACGCGCACCATGCCGTGCGGCAGGGTCATGCTGGAGATGCGGATCAGGCCTTCGGCGCGCGCCTTGAGCTCGGGATCGAGGCCGTCCGCGCCGCCGATCAGGAAGGCCGTGTCGCGTCCGTCCTGCTGCCAGGTCTCCAGCTGCTTGGCCAGGCCGACCGAGGTCAGGTCCTTGCCGCGCTCGTCGAGCGCGATGATGCGCACCGACTTGGGCAGCACCGCCTCGATGCGCTCGCGTTCGAGCGCCATGGCGGTGGCGGCCGTCTTGCTGCCGGAACGCTCGACCGGCTTGACTTCCTTGAGCACGATGCGCAGCTCGGGCGGCATGCGCTTGGCGTATTCAGCGTAGCCGGCCTCGATCCAGGCCGGCATCTTGTGGCCGACGGCCGCGATGATCAGTTGCATCGACCCTTACTCGGCCACTTTCTTGATGCGCTTGATCACGGTCTTGGCCGGCGCTTCCTTGTCGGCGGCCGCTTTCGGGGCCTTCGGCTTCGGTGGCAGCTTTTTCAGCTCGGCGGCGGCGGCGGTGGCGGTCTTGGACTTGGCCACTTTCACCACTTTGCCGGCCGGGGCGGCGACCTTCTTGGCGGCCGGCTTCTTCTCGGCGGCCGGCTTGGCGGCGGCCTTCTTGACAGCGGCCTTCTTCTCCACCACCGGCGTCGCTTCGACGGCGGCCTTGGAGGCGGCCAGGTGGCCGCTGGTCTTCTTCGGCGCCGCTTCGGCGTCGGTCTTCTTGGCGCGCTTGGCGGCGCCCAGCTTGACCGGCTTGTCGCCCCAGATTTCTTCCAGGCGGTAGTAGGCGCGGATCGGGGCCTGCATGATGTGGACGATCATGTCGCCCAGGTCGACCAGCACCCATTCGCCGGTGTCCTCGCCTTCCATGCCGTAGACGTTGCCGCCGGCTTCCTTGACCTTGTCGCGCACGGACGCGGCCAGCGCCTTGGTCTGCCGGTTGGAGGTGCCGGAGGCGATGGCGATGCGGTCGAACAGGCTGGTCAGGTGGGTGGTGTCGAACAGGACGATGTCTTGGGCCTTGACGTCTTCGAGGGCGTCAACGACGAGGGATTGCAGTTTTTTGATGTCCATTTAGCTTTTGTATAAATTATGTTGTTCAATATAGTCTAGCACTCGCGGGGAGATAAGCGAATTCGCCTGCTCCCCCCGTTGTAATGCCGCACGTATCTGGGTGGCGGAGATGTCGACCGCAAAGTCCTGTGCCAGATAAGTCAGACCGTGCGGGGTGTTGCGTATTTGTTCCGGGCTGCCCAGCCGGCGCGTGAATTCCGCCGCCACCTCCGGCGCCAGGCTGTCGAGCGCGAAGCCGGGGCGGGCCGCCACGCAGAAGTGGGCATGGTCGAACAATTGCCGCCAGTCGCGCCAGGTGCCGAGGTTCTGCAACTGGTCGGCGCCCATCAGGAACGCGATCGACGCCTGCGGGCCCAGTTCCCGGCGCAGGCTGCGCAGCGTGTCGATGGTGTAGGTCGGCTGCCCCTGTTCGCCGCGTTCGATTTCCTGCAGGTCCACCAGCAGCGGGAACGGCTGGTCGGCGAAGGCCAGCTTGACCATCTCGGCCCGCTGGCGCGGCGTGGCCTGCAGCGTGGATTTCTGCCACGGGTTGCCGGCCGGGATCACGCGCAGCTGGTCCGATTGCAGCAGGTGGGCGAAATGGGCGCCGAGCGCGACATGACCGACATGGACCGGATCGAAACTGCCTCCCAGCAGTGCGATACGGCGCGTCACGTCGTCAGCCAGTCCCGTGGCGGCAGGAAGTCCGTGTACAGCGCCGCTTCCGGCGTGCCCGCTTCCGGCTGCCAGTCGTAGCGCCACTTGGCCAGCGGCGGCATCGACATCATCATCGATTCCGTGCGGCCGGCGCCCGACTGCAGGCCGAACAGCGTGCCACGGTCGAACACCAGGTTGAATTCCACGTAGCGCCCGCGCCGGTAAGCCTGGAAATCGCGTTCGCGTTCGCCGTAGGGCTGGTCCTTGCGCCGCTCCAGCACCGGCAGGTAGGCCTTCAGGAAGGCGTCGCCCACGCTGCGCGTCATGGCGAAGCAGTGCTCGAAGCCGCCGGCGTTGACGTCGTCGAAGAAGATGCCGCCCACGCCGCGCGCCTCGCGCCGGTGCTTGAGGTAGAAATACTCGTCGCACCACTGCTTGAAGCGCGGATGCAGGTCGTCACCGAACGGCGCCAGCGCATCGAAGCAGGTCTGGTGGAAGTGGCGCGCGTCCTCCTGGACGCCGTAGTAGGGCGTCAGGTCCATGCCGCCGCCGAACCACCACACGGGCGTGCCGTCGGCCGCGCTGGTGGCGAAGAAGCGCACGTTCATGTGCACGGTGGGCGCGTAGGGATTGCGCGGGTGCAGCACCAGCGACACGCCCATCGCCTCCCACGGCTGGCCGCCCAGGTCGGGCCGGTGGGCCGAGGCCGACGGCGGCAGTTTCGCGCCCTTGACGTGCGAGAAGTTGCAGCCGCCCCGTTCGAACACATGGCCTTCCTCGATCACGCGCGTGACGCCGCTGCCGCCCTCGGGGCGGTCCCATGCGTCGCGCCGGAACGGCGAGCCGTCCAGCGTTTCGAGCGCCTGCACGATGCTATTTTGCAGCGCGAGCAGGTAAGCCTTGACGGCCTCAGGGTTGGGGGAAAGCGACATGGCGCGGTGCGGGGAAAAAAATCAAGGGGAGATTGTAGCAAAAAGAACCGGGGTCAGGTCTTGAAATCGCGCAAATTGCGCAATTTCAAGACCTGACCCCGGTTTTGGGGGCGGCGCGGAGGATCAGTGCTTCAGGCCGCGCCAGCCGATGTCGCGGCGGCACTGCATGCCGTCGAAGTGGATGTGGTCGACCGTGTCGTAGGCCTGCTTCTGCGCCATCTTGATGCTGTCGCCCAGGCCCACCACGCACAGCACGCGCCCGCCCGTGACCAGCAACTGGCCGTCCACGGCGGTCGTGCCGGCGTGGAAGGTGACCGATTCCGGGGTCTCGGCCGGGATGCCGTCGATCACGGCGCCCTTGACCGGATCGTCCGGGTAGCCGGCGGCGGCCAGCACCACGCCCACGGCCGTGCGGCGGTCCCATTCCAGTTCCACCGCGTCCAGCGTGCCGTTGACGGCGTGTTCCATCACGCTCAGCAGGTCGGTCTTCAGGCGCGCCATGATCGGTTGCGTCTCCGGGTCGCCCATGCGGCAGTTGAATTCCAGCGTGCGCGGATTGCCGGCCGCGTCGATCATCAGGCCGGCGTACAGGAAGCCGGTGAACTGGATGCCATCCTTGGCCATGCCGGCGATGGTGGGGTTGATGATCTCGCGCATCACGCGCGCGTGCAGCGCCGGGGTCACGATCGGGGCCGGCGAGTAGGCGCCCATGCCGCCCGTGTTCGGGCCTTCGTCGTTGTCCTTCAGGCGCTTGTGGTCCTGGCTGGTGGCCAGCGGCAGCACGTTCTTGCCGTCGCACATGACGATGAAGCTCGCCTCCTCGCCGGCCAGGAATTCCTCGATCACGATGCGCGCGCCGGCGTCGCCGAAGCGGTTGTCGGCCAGCATGTCGTCCACCGCGCGGTGCGCCTCTTCCAGCGTCATGGCGACCACCACGCCCTTGCCGGCGGCCAGGCCGTCGGCCTTGATGACGATGGGCGCGCCCATGGCGTCGATGTAGGCGTGGGCCGGGGCCACTTCCGAGAAGGTCTGGTAGCGCGCCGTGGGGATGCCGTGGCGGTGCATGAAGGCCTTGGCGAAGTCCTTCGACGATTCCAGCTGCGCCGCTTCTTTCGTGGGGCCGAACACCTTCAGGCCGCGCGCGCGGAACAGGTTGACGATGCCGCCGGCCAGCGGGGTTTCCGGTCCCACCACGGTCAGGCCGATGTGTTCCTGCTCGACGAAATTGGCCAGTTCATGCAGGTCGGTGATGTTGACGTTGACCAGGCGCGGATCGCGCGCGGTGCCGCCGTTGCCGGGGGCCACGTACACCATCTGGATCCGTTCCGATTGCGCCAATTTCCATGCCAGCGCGTGTTCGCGGCCGCCGGAGCCGACTACCAAAATTTTCATCGTTCTATCCATGTAAGAGCGGAAAACGGCGGCCAGGTGGCCGCCGTGGGGGGATTGCTGCCGGGACGAAGGCTCAGTCTTCGATCAGGGCGTTGGAATAGACTTCCTGCACGTCGTCCAGGTTCTCCAGGGCGTCCAGCAGTTTTTGCATCTTGACCGCGTCGTCGCCGGTGAACACGGTCTCGGTGGCGGGCTTCATGATGATCTCGGCCACATCGGCCTTGAAGCCGGCCGCTTCCAGCGCGTCCTTGACGGCGGCGAAGTCGTGCGGTCCGCACAGCACCTCGAAGCCGCCTTCCTCGTCGGCCACCACGTCCTCGGCGCCCGCTTCCAGCGCCACTTCCATCAGCGCGTCCTCGTTGGTGCCGGGCGCGAACAGGAACTGGCCGCAGTGCTTGAACATGAAGGACACGGAGTTCTCGGTGCCCATGTTGCCGCCGAACTTGCTGAAGGCGTGGCGCACTTCGGCCACCGTGCGCACGCGGTTGTCGGTCATGCAGTCGACGATGATGGCGGCGCCGCCGATGCCGTAGCCCTCGTAGCGCACTTCCTCGTAGTTGGCGCCGTCGTCGCCGCCGGTGCCGCGGCTGATCGCGCGCGCCACGTTATCCTTGGGCATGTTGGCGTCGGCCGCCTTGTCGATGGCCAGGCGCAGGCGCGGGTTGGCGTTGACGTCACCGCCGCCCATGCGCGCGGCGACCGTGATTTCCTTGATCAGTCGGGTCCAGATTTTGCCGCGCTTAGCGTCCGTCGCGGCTTTTTTGTGTTTGATATTGGCCCATTTGCTATGTCCAGCCATGTTCAGTCTTCCTTAGGCGGTGAGTCCGTGAGGGCGACATTTTAGCATACCGGCGCCCCGCCAGACCGCCCCCGGGCGGACGCTGCGGCGTGTACGGATTGTAATGTTGCTAAAATAGAGTGGCTGCTCGGTTTCTTGTAGGCATCAAGTCACATGCCCATGCTACGATTTTAATTTCCAGTACTTTTTGAACAAGAGGGGACATATGGACAGAAGGCAGTTTCTCAAATTCAGCGGCTTCATCACCGTTTCCGTGGCCAGCACCGGCCTGGTCGGTTGCGGCGGCAGCAGCTCCCCGGCCGCGGCCAACCTGCCGGCCGCCACGGGCGCCAGCTGGAAGTTCCCGCAAAGCGTAGCCTCCGGCGATCCCCGCCCCGACAGCGTCATGCTGTGGACGCGCGCCCTGCCTGCCGGCGCCGACAGCGTGGCCGCCGCCCCGTCCGGCAACGACGTGAGCATCCGCCTGGTCGTCACCGCCACCGACAACAGTTCCCTGCTGGGCAGCAACGCCGCGCTGGCCGGCACCATGGTGGTCGACACCCAACTGCCGCTGCAAGCCCAGTTCGACAACACGGTGCGCCACAAGGTCACGGGCCTGACGGCCGGCACCACCTATTTCTACCAGTTCGTGGCCGGCGACGTGCGCTCGAACGTGGGCCGCTTCAAGACGGCGCCGACGGCCGACGCCGACGTCAGCCAGCTGCAGTTCGCCTACATGACCTGCCAGGACTGGAGCATCAACCACTGGGGCGCCATGAGCAACCTGGCCACCGAGAACCTCGACTTCATCGTCCACCTGGGCGACTACATCTACGAGACCGTGGGTGAAGCGTTCCAGGTCGGCGCCGTGGAAGCCCGCCACGACCAGCTGGTGCTGCCCGACGGCGCGTTCAAGAGCGGCACCTCGGGCGCCAAGTACGCCACCACGCTGGCCGACTACCGCTACCTGTACAAGAAGTACCGCACCGACAGCCGCCTGCAGGCGCTGCACGAGCGCTTCGCCTTCATCGCCATCTGGGACGACCACGAGTTCTCGGACGACTGCTGGCAGGACGCCGAAACCTACGAGGGCACGTTCAACGCCGACGGCAGCGACCTGCACCAGCCTAGCCGCCGCCGCAACGCCAACCAGGCGTGGTTCGAATACATGCCGGCCGACGTCAGCCTGGACACGGCCTCGACCAGCTTCCAGAACATCAAGATCTACCGCGACTTCCAGTTCGGCAAGCTGATGCAACTGGTGATGACGGACGAACGCCTGTACCGCGCCGACCACGTGATTCCGGAAGCGGCCATCAACCCGGCCACCGGCGCGGCCGTGGGCAGCATCGGCGCGCGCTATCTGGTGCCGCAGGATGTGTTCAACAGCGTGGAAGCGCAGAAGATGGCCGGCGGCACCCAGATCGGCGCCGATCCGCTGAGCATCGTCGGCATGCTGGGCACCACCCAGCGCCAGTGGTGGATGGACAAGATGAAATCGTCCACCTCGACCTGGAAGCTGTGGGGCAATGAAGTGTCGCTGCTGCGCATGGGCCTGAACGGTGTGGACGCGATCGCCACGCTGGTGGCGCTGGGCGCGGTGCAGCAACTGGCCACCACCATCGGCACCACGGCCGCCGCCGTCGGCGGCAACCTGCCGGTGGCCGCCGCCATCGTGGCCGCCTCCACGGCCGGCGCCACGGCCGCGACGGCCCAGGCCGCCGCGATGGCCATCGCCGGCGCCGGCAGCAGCAGCGCCGCGCAAGGCGCCGCCGCCGTGGGCGCGGGCTTGACGACGGCCCAGGCCGGCATCACCGTGGCCGCCTACGGCGCCGCCGTGGCCGCCGCGCCGGCCGGCGCCGCCGCCCAGGCGGCGTCCGCCGCGCAGACCATCGCGTTCGGCTGGATCAAACCCGACATCCAGGCCAACAAGGCCAACTCCATCTACCTGCCGGATGCCAAGAAGGCCGCGCTGGCGCCGTTCTTCACCCGTTTCCTGATCAACTGCGACCAGTGGGACGGCTACAACAGCGAACGCAAGGCGCTGATGAGCCACCTGAAGACCAACAACGTCAGCAACGTGGTGGCGATCACGGGCGACATCCACGCCTTCTTCGCCGGCGCCGTCAGCGACGACTACGACGCGGCCAACGGCGGCACGCCGGTGATGGTGGACCTGGTCACGGCCGGCATCAGCTCCGACTCGTTCTTCACCTACCTGAAGGAGGCCGCCGCCGCGCTGGGCGACATCAGCACGCTGGTGACCTACCCGGTGAACGTGCCGGTGCCGGGCGTGGGCACGCTGAACCTGAGCTTCGACCTGCTCGACTACACGTTGGGCAAGGCCGCGCCGACCGTGGACGGCCTGCTGGAACAGCTGCGCGTGCAACTGCGCGGCGCGCTGGGCGCCAAGGGCTTGCCCGAAGCGCAGCTGGATCCGACCGTGGCGGCCGTGATGGCCGGCCTGAAGGCCAGCAGCGACTTCAGCGTCAGCCTGCTGGCGCTGGCCCAGCAACTGGCCGCCCTGGGCAACAACCCATGGCTCAAGCACGTGAACACGGATGCGCAGGGCTACACCGTGGTCACGCTGACGCCGGGCAAGATGACGGCCCAGTTCAAGCAAGCCAACAAGCTGGTGGCCGGCAACGCCCCGGCCAATGTGGTCGCGCGCGTGACCACGGCCACCGTCACGGCCGGTAGCGCCGCCGTCGCGATCAGCTAAGCGATCGCGTCAGCGGACGCCAGACGGGCCCGGTTGCGATGCAGCCGGGCCCGTTTTTCATTGGGGGACGCCGCGCCGTTTTCGCTGGCGCCGAGCAGTGTTGCCGGTTTGCCCTTACAATTCCCGGATGGATAACAAGCCGACGGACTCCCACCCCGCGCCGCACGTGCGCGCCGCCTTCCTCGGCGGGCTGGGACTGGCCATCGGCGGGGCCGTGCTGTTCTCCACCAAGGCCGTGGTGGCCAAGCTGCTGTACCGCCACCACCTCGACGCCGTGACCCTGATCGCGTTCCGCATGCTGTTCTCGCTGCCCGTGTTCGCCGCCATCGCCGTGTGGCAGATGCGCAGCGGGCCGCCGCTCAGCAACGCCGACCGCTGGCGCCTGGTGGCGCTGGGCCTGCTCGGCTATTACCTGTCGAGCTTCCTCGATTTCCTCGGCCTGCAATACATCTCCGTCGGCCTGGAACGGCTGATCCTGTTCCTCACGCCGACCTTCGTGCTGTTGATGACCACCATCTTCCTGCGCCAGCACATCCGGCGCGCCCAGTGGCTGGCGCTGGGCACGTCGTACGCCGGCATCGTGCTGGTGTTCCTGCACGACCTGCGCGGCGGCGGCAACGTGGCGCTGGGCGCGGCGCTGGTGATGGGCTCGGCCGTCGCCTACGCGGTCTACCTGCTGTTGTCCGGCGAGATGGTCAAGCGCATCGGCTCGCTGCGGCTGGTGTCGTACGCCATGTGCGTGTCGAGCGTGGCCTGCATCGGCCAGTTCTTCCTGCTGCGCCCGGCCGCGCTGCTGGTGCAGCCGGCGCCCGTGTACTGGCTGTCGCTGGTGAACGGCATGCTGTGCACCGTCATGCCGGTGTTCATGACCATGATCGCCGTGGCCCGCATCGGCGCCGGCACGGCGTCGCAGGCGGGTATGATAGGCCCCGTCTCCACCCTGTTCCTCGGCGCGCTGATCCTCGGCGAGCCGATCACCCCCTGGCAGCTGGCCGGCACCACGCTGGTGCTGGCGGGGATTTACCTGCTGTCGAAGAAGTAGCCGCAACACCTTGTCTTCCACCTCAACTACGGATCACGCTATGAAAACCCGCATCGCCCTGATTGCCCACGACAAGAAAAAAGACGACATGATCGCGCTGGCCACGGAATACCGCGCCTTCCTCGCCACCTGCACGCTGGTGGCCACGGGCACCACGGGCGGCCGCCTGGTCAACGAGGTGGGCTTGCAGGTGGAGCGCAAGCATTCGGGCCCGTTCGGCGGCGACCTGCAGATCGGTTCGCTGCTGGTGGAGGGCATGATCGATTGCGTGATCTTCCTGCGCGACCCGATGACGCCGCAGCCGCACGAGCCGGACATCAACGCCCTGGTGCGCGCCTGCGACGTGCACAATACGCCGTGCGCCACCAACATGGCGTCGGCGCATCTGGTACTGTCCCAACTGCAGCTGCGCGCGCAGCCCTGACCCTGACCAACAAACGGAGGCCGGCATGACGAAAGTGATACAGATGACCCGCACCGGCGGGCCGGACGTGATGGAATTGATCGACGTGACGCTGGCGCCGCCCGGCCCCGGCGAGGCGCAGGTGCGCCACGAGGCGATCGGCGTCAATTTCATCGATGTGTATTTCCGCTCCGGCCTGTACCCGCAGCCGCTGCCGGCCGGGCTGGGCATGGAGGGGGCGGGCGTGGTGGAGGCGGTCGGCCCCGGCGTCACCGAGGTCAAGGTGGGCGACCGCGTGGCCTACGCGGGCCGGCCCAACGGCGCCTATGCGCAGGCGCGCAACATGCCGGCCGCCGCGCTGCTGGTGCTGCCCGAGCAGATCCCGTTCGAGACGGCGGCCGCCATGATGCTGCAGGGGCTGACGGTGCAGTACCTGTTCCACCGCACCGTGGCGCTCAAGGCCGGCGACACCATCCTGTTCCACGCGGCCGCCGGTGGGGTGGGCCTGATCGCGTGCCAGTGGGCGCGCGTGCTGGGCGTGAACCTGATCGGCACCGTGGGCTCGGACCAGAAGGCGGCGCTGGCGCGCGCCAACGGCGCGGCCCACGTGATCAACTACAACACGGAGAATTTCGTCGAGCGCGTGCGCGAGATCACGGGCGGCAAGGGCGTGTCCGTCGTGTACGACTCGATCGGCAAGGATACCTTCACGGGATCGCTGGACTGCCTGGCGCCGCTGGGCATGATGGTCAGCTTCGGCAACGCGTCCGGCCCGGTGCCGCCGTTCAGCCTCAATGAACTGGCGTCGCGCGGGTCGCTGTTCATCACGCGGCCTTCGCTGATGAACTACACGGCCAAACGGGAAGACCTGGAGGCGTCGGCCGCCTCGCTGTTCGGGGTGGTGGGCAGCGGCGAGGTGAAGGTGCCCGTGCACCAGCGCTACAACCTGGCCGACGTGGGGCAAGCCCATATCGACCTGGAGTCGCGCAAGACGATGGGTTCGTCCATCCTGCTGCCATGAACGCCGTGCCTGAACGGGAAGGGCAGCCCCCGTCCGGCGGCGACGGCTCGCCCAAGTTCGGCCGCCTGCTGATCGTGCTGGTGCTGGCCGTGATGCTGATCGGGGCGATCACGCTGGGGGCCGAGGCGTACTACTCCTGACCGCGGGGGCGACCGCATCTTCAGGGGCTGATCCTCGCGCACGCCAAGGTCGGCCCTTTTCGCATGCCTACTTGCTGGCCGGCGCCGCTTCCTTCGTCGCCGGCGCTGGCGCGGCCGGCGCTTCATCGTCCATCGCGCCGGCCTCGATCTTTACATCCACCTGATGCGGTACGCCGCTCTGGCCGGGGAAACCGGCGAACGCGCTGTGCACCAGCGCCGGCATCACGTGCGGCGTGGCCTGCACGCGGCTCACGTTGTGCACGGTGACGTCATACAGCTTGCGGCCGGTATCCGAGTTGATGGTGATGTTGAGCTGGCGCTCGTACTGGTGCCGCACCGACTCCTCCATCTCCATCGGACCGTAGAACATGGGGTCGTAGAAGAACGGACGGTAGCCATAGCGGTACGGGTAGCGCCCCCAGCCCGGCCCCCAGTACGGCCCCGGCCAGAACGGGTCGCTGGCCGTCAGCACGCGGATCGGCTGGTCCACGGTCTTGAAGCGCATCCCCACCAGCAGCCCGGCGTGGGTGCCGTCTGCCGCCTGGTTGAAGCCCAGTTTGCCCAGCTCGTTGCTCACCAGCACCTGATAGCTGCGGTATTCCAGCGTGTCCTCGTTGGGCGGCGGCGCGGTGAACACGTAGGCTTTGTTGCTCAGGTCCGCCGGCCAGTCGTTGAAGGCGGTCACGTCGCTACGAAGCGTCGTCGCGCAGCCGCTCAGCAGCAGGGTGGCGCCGGCCGCCATGATGGCGAATGATTTCATGGCATTGCCCTTCCACAATGAATGTTCCATGTTTTAGTCTATGACGAAGTTATCGTTAGCGCATGATTATTACAGAATGTTACGGCCAAGGGGAAACCTGCAACTTATCCGCGCTCCCCAAGGCCAAAACGCCTCGCGCCGGGTCCGGTATTGGTAAAATAGGCCCCTTGATCCAGCATCCCACCCGAGCTCCCATGCGCACAGACAGCAGCCCCCAGACCATCTTCCGCAAGGATTACACCGTCCCGGCCTACCTGGTCGACACCGTCGAACTGGGCTTCGACCTCGATCCTGACCGCACCATCGTCGCCAACCGCATCACCATGCACCGCAATCCGGCCAGCAAGGGCCGCGACATCGTGCTGCACGGCGAGGAGATCGAGCTGGTGCAGTTGCGCCTGAACGGCAAGCCGCTGGCCGCCGGCCAGTACCGCCTCACGCCCACCTCGCTGACCATCCCCAAGGCGCCGGCCGCCGTGGTGCTGGAGATCGAAACCCTGTGCGCGCCGGTGAAGAACACCACGCTGTCGGGCCTGTACGTCTCGAACGGCAACTTCTTCACCCAGTGCGAGGCCGAGGGCTTCCGCCGCATCACCTATTTCCCCGACCGTCCGGACGTGATGGCGAAATACACGGTGATGCTGCGCGCCGACAAGGCCCGCTATCCGGTGCTGCTGTCGAACGGCAACCTGATCGAACAGGGCGAACTCGATGACGGCCGCCATTACGCCAAGTGGGAAGACCCGTTCAAGAAGCCGTCCTACCTGTTCGCGCTGGTGGCGGCCCGCCTGGTGTGCCAGGAGGAGCGCTACACGCTCAAGTCCGGCCGCGAAGTGCTGCTGCAGGTGTGGGTGGAGGAGGGCAACCTCGACAAGACCGACTACGCCATGCAGTCGCTGAAGAACTCGATCCGCTGGGACGAGGAGCGCTTCGGCCTGGAGCTGGACCTGGACCGCTTCATGATCGTGGCCGTGGGCGACTTCAACATGGGCGCCATGGAGAACAAGGGCCTGAACATCTTCAACACCAAGTACGTGCTGGCCAACCCGCGCGTGGCCACCGACGTCGACTACGCCGGCATCGAGGCCGTGGTGGGCCACGAGTACTTCCACAACTGGACCGGCAACCGCGTCACGTGCCGCGACTGGTTCCAGCTGTCGCTCAAGGAAGGCTTGACCGTGTTCCGCGACCAGGAGTTCTCGGCCGACATGATCGGCACCGACACCGGCCGCGCCGTGACCCGCATCGACCAGGTGCGCACGCTGCGCCAGGCCCAGTTCCCCGAGGACGCCGGCCCCATGGCGCACCCGGTGCGGCCCGACTCCTTCGTCGAGATCAACAACTTCTACACCGTGACCGTGTACGAGAAGGGCGCCGAAGTGGTGCGCATGTACCAGACCCTGCTGGGCCGAGACGGCTTCCGCAAGGGCATGGACCTGTACTTTGAACGGCACGACGGCCAGGCCGTGGAATGCGACGACTTCCGCGCCGCCATGGCCGACGCCAACGGCCGCGACCTGACCCAGTTCGAGCGCTGGTACAGCCAGGCTGGCACTCCGGTGGTGACGGCCAGCACGCGCTACGACGCGCAAGCGCGCAGCTACGAGATCACGCTCAGCCAGCACTGCCCGGCCTCGGCCGGCCAGCCGGACAAGCTGCCGTTCCACATCCCCGTGGCCGTGGGCCTGCTGGGCGCGGACGGCAAGGACCTGCCGTTGCGGCTCGATGGCGCGCCATCGGCCGTCACCGCCCCCACCACCGTGGTGCTGGAGCTGACGGCCGCCACGCAGACCTTCCGCTTCGACGGCGTGGACGAAAAGCCCACGCCATCGCTGCTGCGCGGTTTCTCCGCGCCCGTGGTGCTCGAATACGATTACACGGACGCCGAACTGCTGCACCTGTTCAGCCACGACAGCGACGCCGTCAACCGCTGGGAAGCGGGCCAGCGGCTGGCCATGGAACGCCTGCTGGTGCTGACCAGCGCCGTGGCGGCCGGCGACGCGCTGGCGCTGGACGACACCTTCATCGCCGCCTTCCGCAACGTGCTGACGGACGACACGCTGGACCCCGCGTTCCGCGAGCTGGCCCTGATCCTGCCGTCCGAAACCATCATCGCCGAGCAGGTGCCGGTGGTCGACCCGCACGCCATCCACGGCGCGCGCCAGTTCATGCGCCGCACGCTCGGCGCCGCGCTGCGTCCGGAACTGCTGGCCCAGTACCACGCCAACCAGACGCCCGGCGCCTACAGCCCGGACGCCGTCTCGGCCGGCAAGCGCGCGTTGAAGAACCTGGCCCTGGCCTACCTGCTGGTGGCGCCGCAGGACGACGACCTGGCGCTGGCGCGCCAGCAGTTCGACCAGGCCGGCAACATGACCGACCGCGCCGCCGCGCTGTCGGCCCTGATCCACAGCGGCGCCGACGCCAGCGCCAGCCTGCAGCGCTTCTACGCCGACTTCGAACACGAGGCGCTGGTGGTCGACAAATGGTTCGCCATGCAGGCCGCCGCCCCCGGCACCAACGTGGCGGCCGTGCGCCAGCTGATGCAACATCCGGCCTTCACGCTGAAGAACCCGAACCGCGCGCGCAGCCTGCTGTTCAACTTCACCAACGCCAACCCGCCCCAGTTCCACGCGGCCGACGGCAGCGGCTACGACTTCTGGGCCGAGCAGGTGATCGCGCTCGACAAGATCAACCCGCAGGTGGCGGCCCGCCTGGCGCGCAGCATGGACCGCTGGCGCCGTTACGCGCCGGCGCTGCAGGTGCACATGCGTCACGCGCTCGAACGCGTGGCCGCGCGCGCCAAGCTGTCGAACGACGTGCTGGAAGTGATCAGCAAAGCGCTGTCCAACTAATTATTTTGACGACGACTACAACACAAGGGAATCCATGAAACGCATCAGCCTCACGCAATACCTGGTCGAAGAACAGCGACTGCACAACACGATCCCGGCCGAACTGCGGCTGCTGATCGAAGTGGTCGCGCGCGCCTGCAAGACCATCAGCCACTCGGTGGGCAAGGGCGCGCTGGGCGAAGTGCTCGGCACGGCCGAGACGGAGAACGTCCAGGGTGAAGTGCAGAAGAAGCTCGACATCATCTCCAACGAGATCCTGCTGGAAGCGAACGAATGGGGCGGCCACCTGGCGGCCATGGCGTCGGAAGAGATGGAATCGATCCACCCGATCCCGAACCGCTATCCGAAGGGCGAATACATGCTGCTGTTCGATCCGC
This sequence comes from Rugamonas sp. GW822-FHT03B10, assembly GCF_058801745.1. NCBI lineage: Bacteria > Pseudomonadati > Pseudomonadota > Betaproteobacteria > Burkholderiales > Oxalobacteraceae > Rugamonas > Rugamonas sp. GW822-FHT03B10. The sequence continues at coordinate 361,251 of NZ_JBXANP010000002.1, forward strand.
TGGACGGCTCCTCGAACATCGACGTCAACGTCTCGATCGGCACCATCTTCTCCGTGCTCAAGGCGCCGGAAGGCATGGGCGAACCGACCGAGGCCGACTTCATGCAGGCCGGCAGCAAGCAGGTGGCCGCCGGTTACGCAGTGTACGGCCCGCAGACCATGCTGGTGCTGACCACCGGCCATGGCGTGAACTGCTTCACGCTGGACCGCGAGATGGGTTCGTGGGTGCTGACCCAGCGCGACATGCAGATCCCGGCCAAGACCAAGGAATTCGCGATCAACATGTCCAACATGCGGCACTGGCATCCGCCCGTCAAGCGCTACGTGGACGAGCTGCTGGCCGGCGACACGGGCCCGCGCGGCACCAACTTCAACATGCGCTGGATCGCCTCCATGGTGGCCGACGTGCACCGCATCCTGAACCGCGGCGGCATCTTCATGTACCCGGCCGACCTGCGCGACACCTCGATGCCGGGCAAGCTGCGCCTGATGTACGAAGCGAACCCGATGGCCTTCATCGTCGAGCAGGCCGGCGGCGCGGCCACGGACGGCAAGCAGCGCATCCTCGACATCGCACCGCACAAGCTGCACCAGCGCGTGCCCGTGTTCCTGGGCTCGCGCGACGAGGTGGCGGTGGTGACGGGCTACCATCAGGGTTGATCGTCAGCTTGGCCATCTAGTCCATTCCGCGCCCGATGCAATGACATTCTTTCAAGGTCTCAAATTATTTTGCATCGGGGACTAGCGGATAGTCAGAATAGTTTGTTAGAATGTGGGCCTTCGCCGCTTTAGCTCAGTTGGTAGAGCAGTTCATTCGTAATGAAAAGGTCGCCAGTTCGATTCCGGCAAGCGGCACCAGAGATTCAGCAAAAAACCCGCGTACTCGCAAGAGGCGCGGGTTTTTTGTTGCTATCGCCATTCGCATCGACCACAACGCCACCCCCACGGAACTTAACATTGCCCGAATACCAATCACGCGCTGCTGCCGCGTGGGCCGGCGTACACTGGCCCGGCATGTGAAGACGGTCGGCGCGTCTCGTACCGGCGCCGCCATTTTTCGGGGGAGTTCACTATGACACACACCTTGGCCGCAGTTTTCGAGCACCGTACCGACGCCAACTACGCGCGCGATGCGCTGATCAGCGCCGGCTTCGACAGTCACACCATCCAGTTGAGCGATGCCGCCAGCGCCAGCGGCGCCGGGCAGCAATTCGATACCACCGCCAGCCCGGGCGCCACGGACGATACATTTTTCGACAGCGTGCGCCATTTCTTCGGTCGCCTGTTCGGCACCGAGCACGATGATCAGCGCATGTATGCCGAGGCGATCCGGCGCGGCCATGTGGTGTTGACCGTCCATGCCGCGAGCCGCGAGCAGGCCGAGCGCGCGGCGGGCATCGTCCAGGCTTTCAGTCCGGAGGACATGGAGCGTCCGCGCACGCGCGGGGAGGTCGACCAGCGCGGCGGCGCCAGTCCGGATTGGCATCAGTCCGGCACGGGCGCGCCGCAAGGCGGGCAGCCGCAACGCGACACGGCGGCGTCCGCTTCGGGCGGGGCGGCGTGGACGGGGGCGCCGGCCTCTACCGGCGGGGCGTCTGCCGGGCATGCGTCGCAACAAGGCGGCGCCATGGCCGGTTCGATGCAGCGCGCCTCGCCCGATGTGCCCGTGCCCGAAGACGGCGGGGAGGCGACGGGCGGCACGCGCATCTATCCGCATCCCAATCAGGACAGCCTGAATATCCAGCGTGGCGACTCGCAGGGCGTGAGCGAGGACACGTATTTCCGCGCCCACTGGCTCGACACGTTTTCCTACACAGGCGGGACCTACCAGGAATATGACCCGGCTTACCGTTATGGCGCGTCGATGGCCAATAGCACCACCTACCAGGGCAGTGCCTGGGAAGAGGTGGAGCCGGCGTTGCGCGAGGAGTGGCAGCGCAATTATCCGGAATCGCGCTGGGAAAAATTCAAGGATGCGGTGCGGGCCGGCTGGGAACGGATGACGTCTTAGCGGCGTGTCGGCGCGATGGCCTGCCGGCACTGTGGCCGGCGCCGCCAGCGCGCGTGCATGGCCGCTTATTTCGGCAGCAGATGCCGGAACGTCGGTTCGATATTGCGCGCATGGAGGAAGCGCACGATGTCTTCCAGCGTCGCGTCCTTCAGCAGCAGATCAGGCGGCGTCGCGCCATGGGCGGATGCGGCGCCAGGCGCGTGCATGTCCTGTGCGTGCATGGTGTGCGCGTGCGTGTTCTGCGTGCCAGTGTCTTGCGTCTGCGCGCGTCGCGCATCGAGTTCGCGCATGGCGTGTTCGAACTGTTGCGCGCCGATGCTGTGCAAGCCTTCCAGCAGGGCCGCCTGGCCGGCCGGCGGCGGTGCGATGTCCAGGGCCGGCTCGCTGGCAAACGATGCGCCCAGCTCGGGGTGGATGAACGCGGCCCATTGTTCGCCGCCCTCCAGCGGATAAGGTGGCAGTTGTGGCGGTGCGCCGGTGCTTGCCTGGTCACTCAGTTCCGGCATGTACGCGGCGTGCAGCAGCGTCAGGAAGCGCGCGACCGTGGCCGCTGGCACCGGCGATTCGAGCGACAGCCACAGGTAGTAGCCGGTGCCGGATATGCTGACCGCCGGCGCCGGCAAGCCCAGTTCCGCCTGCATGGCGTTGGCCACCGCGCACAGGCGCGTCCAGTGTTGTCCCTCTGCTTCGTTCGCCACCGGATTGAACGGGACGGCGATGGCGCGCGTGCCGCCTTCGGCTGCCGCCAGCGCGGGGGTGCCGGCCTGTATCGCCTGCGGTTGAAGATAAAGCCTGGTCAGTTCTGAATCTAATCTTTGCATGTGTTTCCTTGAGGGCGAGCGCCGGCCGGTGCCGGGTTCGTCGCCGCCATTCTGACATATCGACGCACGATCGTTGGTCATGCCGTGTCACGCGCCGCCAGGCCGCAGCCGGGCTAGGCGGTCGCGTCCGCCGGCGACGCTTGCGATGGTGGCGCCGGCGCGACCGTGGCCACCTTGTTGCGGCCCGTTTCCTTGGCCTCGTACAGGGCCATGTCGGCCTCGTGCAGGATGGCCTCGATGCCCTTGCTGTCGCTGCGCATCATGGCCACGCCCAGGCTGGCGGTGATGGGGATGGTGCGGCCTTCAAACTCGGCCGGCGGTCCTTGCTCGATGCGCTTGCGGATGCGCTCGGCCGTCTCCAGCGCCTCGGCCAGCGTGGTTTCGGGCAGCATCACGACGAACTCCTCGCCGCCCAGGCGCGCCGGCAGGTCGGCGTGGCGCACGCTGTGGCGCAGGCAGTTGGCGATATGCACCAGCACGGCGTCGCCGGCCGCGTGGCCATGGGCGTCGTTGACGCGCTTGAAGTGGTCGAGGTCGAGCATCAGCAGCGCCAGCGGGCGCTGGTAGCGGCTGGCGATGGCGAACGCGGCGTCGGCCTGCTGGAAGAAGGCGCGCCGGTTGGCCAGCCGGGTCAGCGGGTCGGCGTAGGCGATCGAGGCCAGCGCCTGCTCGCGCGCATGCTGGGCTTCGGTGTCCGTGAAGCTCAGCAGCAGTTCGCGCGGTTCGTCGCGTTTCGATGGCAGCGGCGCCACGGACACCAGCGCGTGGCGCGTGCCGTCGCCCACGCTGAGCGTCACCTCCAAGCTGCGGCCCTCGACCGCGCCGGCCAGCCGCGCGCCGGCGCACAGTTCGTGCCAGGCGGCGGTGTCGGCGAACAGCGCCTCGGCCACCCGCAGCTGCTCGCCCGGCATGGCGCCGAACAGGTGGCCGAAGGCCGGATTGGCGCGCAACAGCAGGCCATCGTCGAGCCGCACCTGGGCCAGCGCCACGGGCGCGGTGGCGATCAGGCGCCCCATGGCGCGCGCGCCGATGTCGAGCTGCTCCTTGTCGAATTGCAGCTGGGCCGCCTGGTGCGCGCCCTGGCGCACCAGCCGCAGCAGCAGCGCCACGGCCGTCAGCAGCAGCACGGCGCTGGCGACGGAGAAGATCAGATCGGCGTACCACGGCGCCAGGAAGTCCAGTTCCGCCGCCTCCACCCGCAGCAGGAACGCGCCCTTGGCGAACGGCAGTTCGTACACCAGGTGCTTGATGTGGTCGTACGGCGACACCCAGTAGCTGAGCTGCGGGTGGTCGCGGAACGGCCGGCGCTCGACGGCCGGGACCGCCGCGCCGATGACGGCGTCGGCCATCGGGTAGCGGAACGCCAGCCGGTTGCCGGCCGTCTGGACGACGGCCACCACGCTGTGGCGTCCTAGCGAAAAGCCGGCCTGCTCCTGTTCCTTCAGACGGCGCTGGAACGCATCGTGGCTTTGCAGCGCGAACACGAACGCGCGCGGCGGGCCATCGGCCGCCCGCACCGGCCGCACCATGACAAAGCCGCTGGGCCAGGCCGAGCGGGGGCCGCCCTGGTAGATGTCGATCATGCTGGCCTGCGCCGGGTGCTCGCGCAGGGCCGACACGTCGATCCGGTCGCCCTCGTGCACGGTGGTCACGTTGTTCGACATGAACAGCACGCGGCCGTCGGGCGCGGCCACGCCCAGCAGTTCGATATCGTCGTTGCCGGCCGCGCCCCGCGTCAGCAGCGCCTGCAGCCTGGCCACTTGCTGGGCATTGGCACTGGCCAGGTCGGCCGGCAATTCATCGAGCAGCGCGTTGGCCACCATGTCTTCGGTCGTCACCAGCTGCTGCAAATTCAGTTCCAGCGAACGGCGCGACGCGAGCGCAACGTTCTGCAATTGCTGGGCAACCTGTTGTTCAAGCTGGCGTTTATGCTGGTAGACCCGGAATGTGCTGCTGCCGATGTAGATACAGGCAAGAAAAGCCAGCAGCCAGGTCATGGCGGCATAGTATTGAAACAGGGGCTTGCTGGGACCGAACGCGGTGTGCTGATCGCTCATGGCGGGTTTCTCGTTGTGATTTTCTTGATAAGCCTGATGTCTGGTGTTCACTGTACGAGATTAGTGACGATATGTCACTGCTATTTCGCGACAGAAAATACGCGGAACATGACAGCGGCCGGTGCTAGCATGGTCCGGTCGCCGTCGTGGCGCAGGGATTGAACCTTTTTGCTGCCTTGAGGCATGAACGAGCGACCAAGGAGGGCGACGATGCGGGAGGGGCGGAATCTGGACGGGCAAATGGCCGGGGCCGGCGGCGACGAGGCGCGCCTGCTGGGCCGTATCGTGGCCGGCGACCGGCTGGCGTTCGAGCAGCTGTACCGTGCCTATTTCCCCCGTCTCGGGCGTTTCCTCGGGCGCATGGTGCGCAGCGTGCCGCTGATCGAGGAAGTCATCAACGACACCATGCTGGTGGTGTGGCAAAAGGCGGCCAGCTATGACGGCAGTTGCAAGGTGTCGACGTGGATCTTCGCGATCGCCTACCGCAAGGCGCTGAAGGGCTTGCGCGGCAGCGACGAGCCGCTCGAATCGGACGCCGATTCTTACGAGGCCGGCCCCGCGCTGGAGCCGGACCACGTGCTGGAGGGGCGGCAGTTGCGGCAGGTGCTGGAGCGGGCGCTGGCCCAGTTGCCGCTGGCGCAGCAGGTGGTGATGGTGCTCACGTATGAGCACGAGATGGGCTACGCGGAGATCGCGGACGTGGTCGGTTGTCCCGTCAACACGGTCAAGACCCGCATGTTTCACGCACGCCACAAATTGAAGGACATGCTGGCGAGCCAGATGGAGGATTTACCATGAACGGCCACACCGTCAAGCTGGACGATCCAGCACACGAGGCCGCGCAGGCGCTGTTGCCCTGGTACGCGGCCGACCGGCTCGATGCCGCCGACAGCGCGGCCGTGCGGCGGCATCTGGCCGATTGCGCCGCGTGCCGCGCCGAGCTGGACTTAGAACGCCGCGTGCAGGCGGCCGCCGCGTTGCCGGCGGGACGTGCCTGCGTTGACCAGACCGGCGCCGCTGGCTCAACCTCCGCCGCCGGCTTAACCTCCGCCGCTGGCTCAACCTCCGCCGCAGGCTCAACCTCCGCCACCGGCTCAACCTTCGCCACTGGCCCAACCGTCGGCGCAGGCTCAACCGCCGCCACTGGCACAACCGTCGGCACTGACCCGATCGCCGCCGCCCTCGGCTTGAACGTGGAGCGGGCGTTGGCCGCGTTGCTGCCGCGCCTCGACCCGCCCGTGCCAGTGCCGGCACCGGCGCCGGCACGGTCATGGTGGCGCCGCGCCGCCGCCAACGACGCGTCCTGGCTGCGCTGGGCGTTGGCGGCGCAGTTCATCGTCATCGCGGGGCTGGCGCTGTTGCTGGCGCGGCCCGTGGCCGACGTCGGCGCCTATCACGTGCTGGGCGCCAGCGCCGCCTCCGGCAACCTGGTGGTGAAGTTCAAGCCCGAGACGGCCGAACGCGATTTGCGCCGCATCCTGCAGGCCAACGGCGCGCACGTGGTGGACGGCCCCACTGTGACGGACGCCTACCTGCTCAGCGTGCCGGACCCGCGCGCGGCCCGCGCGCGCCTGCGCGCGGAACCGGCCGTGGTGCTGGCCGAGACATTGGATGGGGGGACGCTGCCGTGAACATGCTGCCGCATGCGCCGCCGGTGCGATCGCCGGCGCGAACCACGTTGCCAGCGCTACTGGCGGCGTTGCTGGCGGGTGCGTTGTCGCTGGCCGGAGCGCCGGCCCGCGCGCAGGCTGACGCGGGCGCGCCAGCCGGCCCCGTCGTCGTCGCAGCAGCGTCGCAGGCGAACGAGCATGGCGCTGCCTCGCCCGGCGCCGCCGCCGCATCGCAGGCGAACGAGCATGGCGAGGCCCCGTCCGGCGCCGCCGCCGCATCGCAGGCAAACGGGCACGGCGCGGCCTCGTCCGGCGCCGCCGCCGCATCGCAGGCAAACGGGCACGGCGCGGCCTCGTCCGGCGCCGTCGCCGCATCACAGGCAAACGAGCATGGCGCGATCCCGTCTGGCGACGCGGCCGCGCCCGAACGGCAGTTGCTGGTCATGCTGCGCCTGCCGCCGCCCCATTACCGGCCCGACGCCGGCTACGGCGGCCGTTACTTGGACGACGGCGGGCGCGGGGCGCGCCACCGCATCGCCGAGGAGCTGGCCCGCCTGCACGGGTTGAAGCTGGTCAGCGACTGGCCCATGCCCACGCTCGGCGTCGATTGCTATGTGCTGGAGACGCCGGCCGGCGGCGAACCGGCCCGCGTCGCCGAGTTGCTGTCGCACGATCCGCGCGTGGAATGGGCGCAGCCGGTGTCGCTCTACTCGGGCATGGATGGCGCGACGCCGGCCCTGTATCCGGTGCAGCCGAGCGCGCGCTACTGGCACGTGGCCGAGCTGCACCGGGCCGCCACGGGACGCGACGTGTCGGTGGCCGTGGTCGACAGCGGCATCGACGGCCATCATCCCGACCTGGCCGGCCAACTGGCCAGCACCGAGAATTTTGTCGATGGCAGCAGCTACCTGCCGGAAGCGCACGGCACGGCGGTGGCCGGCATCATCGCCGCGCGCGGTGGCCGGCACGGCATCCTGGGCGTGGCGCCGGGCGCGCGGCTGATGGGTCTGCGCGCCTGCTGGCAGCAGGCCGGGCAGGGCGCGCGCTGCAGCAGCTTCACGCTGGGCAAGGCGCTCAATTACGCGATCCTGCACGAGGCGCGCATCATCAACCTGAGCCTGTCCGGGCCGCCGGATCGGCTGCTGGACCGCCTGCTCGACGCGGCGCTGGCGCGCGGCATCAGCGTGGTGGGCGCCATCGACCCGCAAGGGCCGGCGCGCGCGTTTCCCGTGTCCCATCCCGGCGTGGTCGCCGTGGCCCAGCAGGGGCGGGCCGGCGCCTTGGCGACGGCGCCGGCCCCGGCCTCAGATTCGGTCCCGGTGCAGGCACTGGCCCAGGCGCAGGTACATGCACAGGCACAGGTACATGCACAGGTACAGGCACAGGCACAGGCACAGGCACAGGCACAGGCACAGGCGCTGCCGCAGCCGCCGGCGCAGGACGGAGCCGTGCTGGCGCCGGGGCAGGATGTGCCGGCCAGCCTCGTCGGAGGTGGCTGGCGCTTCGTGTCCGGCAATTCCTACGCGGCGGCCCATGTGACGGGGATGCTGGCGCTGCTGGCCGAACTGCGGCCCGGCGCCAACGGCGCGCAACTGGAACACCTGCTGGTGCCGGGGCGCGGGCAGAATGCTGCTACCATCGACGCATGTGCCACCATCGCCAACACCACGGGCGCCTGCACCTGTTCATGCGCCGCCGTCACCCTGCGCACCAGCCGCCAGCCTTGAGCGCGGGCGCGGCGCTGGCGCTGCTGCTGTGCATGGGCGGCGCGGCGGCCCAGACCAGCGGCAGCGTGACGCTGCTGTCGGACTACCGTTTCCGTGGCCTGTCGCTCAGCGACGGCAACCCCTCGGCCCAGCTGGGGCTGAATTACGACAGTCCGCAAGGCTGGTACGCGGGAGCGCAGGCTGCCAGCGCCAACCTGCGCGAGCGCGACATGGCGCAGCTGACGGCCTACGGCGGCCTGGCGCGCCGGCTCGCTTCCGGCTGGAGCTGGGAAGCGGGCGCCAGCCTGTCCCGTTTCAGCCGCGCGCGCGACAGCGACTATGGCGAATGGTATGCGGGCCTGGCGTCGGAGCGGGTGGGATTGCGGGTCTACTTCTCGCCGCACTATTTCGGCCGCGACATGCGTACCGCGTACGTGGAAGCGAACGGTTTCTATCCGCTGCACGACCAGCTCAAACTAGTCGCCCACGCGGGCGCGCTGCGCTATCTGCCGCGCGGCGGCGTCGATCAGCCTGCCCGTTACGATGCCCGCCTCGGGCTGGCGACGGCGCTGGGCGACTGGAACGTGCAGCTGGCGTGGACGCTTGCCTCCTCGCGCGGCCCCGGTGAGGGCGCCTCGCCCTACTACACGGCGCCGTCAAAGCAAGCGCTCGTGCTCAGCGTAGCCTACGCCTTCTAGCGGCCCGCCAGAAACCGGAAACCGGGGTCAGGTCATGAAATTGCGCATCTTGCGCAATTTCATGACCTGACCCCGGTTTTTTTTGCATTGGCGGGAACCTTGCGGCTGCGGGCGGGTATGAACGGGCACATCGCCATCTCGCTGAAAGGACGCATCATGAATACCTCGCATTGCCTGCGCAATTTCGCCAGCGCCGGACTGGCCGTGATTCTTACCGCCTGCGGCGGCGGTTATGGCGGGGGCGGCAGCTATATGCCGCCCAGCGCGCCGCCGCCGGCCGTCGCCAGCAGCTACGCCGTCACCAGCCTGGTGTCGGACGCCGTGATCGCGGCGGCCCACACGGACGTCAATCTCGTCAACGGCTGGGGCGTGGCCTTCAATCCGAAAGGCTATGTCTGGGTGGCAGATAATGGCACTTCCAAATCCACGCTGTACGACGGCAATGGCGTGCCGCAGTCGCTGGTGGTCAGCACGCCCGATGCGCCCACCGGCATCGTCTACAACGGCACCACCGACTTCAAGCTGACCCAGCCCAGTGGCACCGGCACCAGCCCGTTCCTGTTCGCCACCGAGAGCGGTATGATCGCGGCCTGGGCGCCGTCCGTGAACGCGACCACGGCCCTGACCACGTTCGATGGCAGCGGCGCCGGCGCCGTCTACAAGGGACTGGCGATCGGCAGCTTCGGCGGCGTCAACTACCTGTACGCGGCCGATTTCCACAACATGCGCGTCGATGTGTTCGACACCAACTTCGCCAGGGTCAGCTTGCCGGGCGGCTTCACGGATCCGGGCCTGCCGGCCGGCTATGCGCCATTCGGCATCCAGGTGATCGGCGACCGGGTCTATGTGGCCTACGCCAAGCGGGCCGCCACCGGCGACGATGAGCAGGCCGGCGCAGGCTTCGGTGTGCTGGACGTGTACACCACGGGCGGCGCCCTGATCCGCCAGCTGGTGAACGGCGGCGCGCTCAACGCACCGTGGGGCATCGCGATGGCGCCCGCCGATTTCGGCAGCAACAGCAACATGCTGTTGGTGGGGAACTTTGGCGACGGCAAGATCAATGTCTACGATCCGGCCAACGGCACCGCCATGGGCACCTTGAGCGGCGCGGACGGCATGCCGCTGGTGATCGACGGCCTGTGGGGCATCGCGTTCGGCAACGGCATCAACAGCCAGCCCACCAACACGCTGTTCTTCGCGGCCGGACCCAGGGACGAGGCCCACGGCCAGTACGGCCGCATCGACTTGAAGTAACAGAAGCAGGGTCACTGACCCCGATGTAAAGACTTTGCGCGGGCGCAAAGGGCGCGCTGCGCGCTGGCTGATAATGGCAAGCTCGTCAGTCACGTCAGCGCCGCACGGAGGCCGCGTGCCTTGCTGGCGCCCGGCCCGGCGCTGTGTCGCGGGCGGCCCCGGGCGGCGGTGATGTGGCTGGCGGTTCCCTCCCCGCATACTCCAGGAGAGCCGCCATGCAGCAGCGCTACGCCCCCGGCCTGTTCGACCGTCTGATGGATGGCCAGCCGCGTCCCCGTGGCTGGCCGCTGGAACAGCTCAAGGACGCCGTCGCCAGCGACCTGGAGGCGCTGTTCAACACCCGCGCCGCGCTGGCCGGGGCGGCGCTGGAGCCGTATCCCGAAGTGCGCAATTCCATCCTCAACTACGGCCTGATCGATTTCGCCGGCATGTGCCTGACCAGCGACGAGGACCGCCAGAAGATCTGCGGCGCCGTGCGGCAGGCCATCGAACGGCACGAGCCGCGCCTGTACGAGGTGAGCGCCGCGCTGCGCGTGTCCGGTACGCTGGTGAACCGGCTCGACATCGTGATCAGCGCCCGCCTGAAGGCCGATCCCGGCGCCGAACTGGTGCGCTTCGACGCGATACTCAAACCATCCACCCAGCAGTACGCGATCGACCGGGGCGGCCCGCCGGCGGACGGCGCCGCCTGATCGTGCGCGTGCGCGTCAGCCGCGCAGCGCGTCGAGGAAGATCCCCGGCAGCTTGAACCACGACGGCCGCGCCTGGAACGCGAACAGCTTGCGCGCCACGTTGTGGGCCTGGCGGTTGTTGACGAACCACGGCGGATTGGGCAGCAGCGTCATCTCTCCGCCCAGCACGCTGCGCGGGAACGGCCGGAACGGCGCCCGCACCACGGTGCGCTGCGGCTTGTCGAACATGTGCGTGTTGTGCACGCTGCCGATGCCGCTCTGCACGTCGTTCAGCACGTGGCCGGGGAAGGCGCCCCACGGCGTTTGTGTGAGCAGATAGCCGAGTCCCGTCCACGCGTTGATGGCGATGGTGCCGTAGCGCAGTTCGAGCAGCAGTTCGTCGAAGCGCGGTCCCAGCGCCTTGATGGTGGCCGGGTGGATCAGGATGTTGGCGCCCAGCGTGCCGCGCAGCTTGTCGTTGGCGTAGGCGATGGCGTGGCGCAGGTAGGTCTCCGGGTCCGCGCCCTCCAGCACCTGTTCGCACAGGGTGGGCGCGAACACTTCGGTGCAGCGTCCGAACACCTGTTCGTCGCCGGCCGGCGGCAGTTCCACCACTTCGCGGTTGGCCGCCGCGCCGACCGGATTGACGCGCTTGGCGCCGGGCTGGCAGGCCGCGAACTGGGCCTGGCGGCTGGCCGCGCCCGGATAGTAGGGCTTGCGGTCCGGCGCGCTGGCCAGCGCTTCCCGCACGGCCGCGCGCAGGGCCGGCGTGTGCTGCCATTGCGCCGGCAGCACCAGCACCTGCGAGGCCACGCAATTGAAGCCCGAGTTGTGCAGCTTCTGGGTGGCGATGTGGCTGGCCTGGAACGCGATGTCGGCCGCCGTCCACGGCCCCGGCACCACGATGGTGGGGCACACGGCGCCCAGTTCGCTGGAGATGGGCTTGGGATTGAGCGGCGTGTTGGCGCGCCGGTTCGCTTCGCCCTCCGGTCCGTGGCCGTAGACGATGGCGTCGTGCGTGGCCTGGCTGCCCGTGATGTGGATGGTGTCCACCAGCGGGTGCTGGCACAGCAGGGCGCCCACCTCGCCGCCGCCGGTGACGAAGTGCAGGAAGCCGCGTTCGGCCAGCGGCGCGAAGATCTCCTCGAACACGGGCAGCAGGTAGTCGTTGACGGGATTGAGCTTGACGATGCAGACCGCCTTCTCCGTGTACAGCTTGTGCAGCGCGTCCAGCGGGGCGATGCTGGCGATGTTGCCGGCGCCGAGGATCAGCGCCAGTTCGCCCTGCGCGTGGCGAACGTCCCGGTAGGCGGCGGCCACGTGGCTGGACAGGTTGCCGGCGTTGACGTCCGGCTGCATCCACACCTCCGCCCGCACGCCCGACAGCAGCAGGCGGTCGAACAGCGTTTGCGGGAACACTTCCACCGCCAGCTGGCGGCCGGCCACCATGCGCTGCCTGAGCGCGTGGACGGCGGGCCGGCCGTCGACGGCGATCTGTTCGAGCGTGGCCAGCAGGTGGTCGCAGGTGGCCAGCAGCGCCCACGGGCCCGAGGTCCATTCCTCGCCCTGCAGCGGGCTGTCGGCGTCGATACCCTTGGCCGCGTTGGACAGGTCTATCCACCGTTCGGCGGCGGCCGGGATGCGTTCGCGCACCTGGCGCAGCAGCGCGATGCGCTCGCCCACGGGCAGGGCGGCCCAGTCCTGGCGGCGCGCGGCCAGCCCCGCCAGCAGGGCTTCCAGCCGGGCGCTGGCTCCCATGGCGCGGCCCATCATTTCACCTTGCCCATGGCGGCGCGGTCCTGCTCGCCACCTTCGGGGTTGATGCACATGAACGAGTCGAGGCCATCCTCGGTGCCGTAGGCGGGCAGGTTCGACAGGCTGGAGCAGACGCGGTTGTCCTTGGTGAACACCAGGTCGCGCAGCACCGTCACCCGGGTCGGGCTGGGGTAGCTGAGGAAGGTCTTGGTGGCCGGCATGAAGCGCAGCACGCGGTCCGAGTTGTTGGCCGTGATCCACACGTCGCCCGTCTTCGGATGGATGTTGAGCGCGTACGGCACCTCGTGTTCGCCCTTGGCCAGCACCGGCAGCTGGTAGCTGCTGAACTGCTTGGTGGCCGTGTCGAAGGCCATCAGGCCGCTGTCGTCGAAGGCGGGGATCCACAGCACGCCGTTCTTGTCGAAGCGGGGGCGGCGCGGGCCTTTCATCGGCGTGTCGTACTCCGTGATCTCCATCGTCTTGGGATCGATGCGGCCGATCTTGCTGGCGTACAGCTTGGCGTACCACACGCTGCCATCCTTGGGATTGATGTCGATCCCGTACGGGAAGGCCAGGATGTTATGTCCCAGCCATTTCTGGTGCGACAGGTCCAGGTGGATGTTCTTGCCTGGGAACCAGCTGGCCATTTCCAGGATGGACGGCAGCAGCATGTCGCTGACCCAGCGGAAGAAGCCGTTGGCCGGCAGGCGCAGCACCTTCATCTGCTCGGTCTTCGGATCGAAGCGGCCGATCTGGTTGGAGGCCACGTTGGTCCACCAGACGATGCCCTCCTGGTCGACGCGGATGGTGTGCGGGTACAGCACGTCGCCGGGAATCGGGTAGACCTTGAAGGCCTTGCTGACCGGGTCGAACGACATCAGCGTGCCCGACAGGGCGTTGGTGATCCAGATCCGGCCGTCCTTGGCCTGCGCCGTGCTGTGCGGGCCGTGCTTGCCGGTGAAGATGCCGATCGGCAGCTGCATGCCGGAGAACTTGCCGCCCACCGGCAGGTTGCTGGCCGGCAGCGGGTACTTCTCTATCTTGTGGGTCTTGCGGTCCAGCACCCAGATGATGTCGTGGCCCTCGTCGGTGCCGTACAGCTTGTCGTCCTGGCCGACGTCGGTGTCGTGGATGAAGGACATGGAATCGCCCACCAGCCACTGCTCGACCTTGGCGCGCGCCAGTTCCGGCGTGGGCGCATAGTCGTGCTTGGCGGCGACGGGCTTGCCGTCGAAGCCGCGCGTTAGCACGCCGCTGATGGTTTCGATCTCGCTGCCGCTGAGCGAGGCGAAATAGCCTTCCATGCGGGCGATGGTGGCCTTCCACGCGCTTTGCGGACGCGGCGGCCGGGTCAGCGCGTTGCCGATCTGGTGGCAGTACATGCACTGGCTGACGAACGGTTTGCGGTCCTCGCCGCTGGCCCACGGCAGGCGGGCGTTGTGGGCCGAGGCCGACAGCGCGTCCGACTCGGCCTGGGCCGAGGCGAAGTGCTTGATGGTGAAGTTGATGGTGGCGCTGTCGCTGGCGGCCAGCGTGGTTTCCGTGCTGCTGTCCTCGAAGTTGGCCAGGCGGGCGCGCACGGCCAGCTTGCCGCCGAAGTCGGTGCGGATGGCGTAGCTGCCGTCGGCGGCCGTGTACACGGTTTCCTTGCGGTCCTTGGCTTCGTTGAACACGGTCACCATGGCGCCCAGCACGGGCTTGCCGTTCTCCAGCGCGACGGTGCCGCTCAGGTTGACGGCGCCGGCCGTGTGCAGCATGCCCAAGCCCAGGGCCGCGATCAATGCGGTGTGTTGCAGTTTCATGTGCGGTGCTCCTTAGGCGCGGCCGGACTGGAACCAGCCGGGCAGGGTTTTGCTGAAGTGCATGGAGCCGAGCGCACCGATGGCCAGGATGCCCATCAGCGGGCCGCCCAGCAGCAGGTTGGCGGCCAGCATGGCGGCCGAGATGGTCAGCTTGGGCAGGTGCAGCAGGTCGCCCAGCCACAGGTCCAGGATCAGGACGATGGCGGTCAGCTGGTTCAGTTCCAGCACGCGCTTGAACCAGCGCAGGCTGGCGCCTTTCCACACCAGCGCCGCTTGCAGCAGCAGGCTGATGGCGGGGATGTAGTAGGCGTGGGCGTCCACGCCCAGCGCCACCATGATGGCGGCCGACAGCAGGAACAGGGCACAGAAGATGGTCGCCTGCATAGGGCGGGTCCGGGTTGTCATAGAGGTCTCCTCAACAAGGGTGTCGATGAGGCATTCTCGGGCAGGGGGAGGAAACGGACTTGTTATTTCTTGCCAATCGCTTGTCATTTTCGCGCACGGCGGGCGCCGCGCGCGGGCGGGGAGCGGCGGCGCGCCACGGGCGTGGCGCGCCGGGACAAACGTCAGTAGCTGGTCAGCGGGACGGGCTGGCCGCGCTTGAAGGTGAAGATGGTGACGGGCGACTGCTTCATGTCGCCATGCGTGTCGAACACGTAGGTGCCGGCCACGCCCTGGTAGCTGCCGGCCGCCACCGCCACGCCGACCTTGAGCGGATCGGTCGAATTCACTTTTTGCATGGCTTGCGCGTACAGATGCACGGCGTCGTAGTAGGAGGCCGCGTACACGTCGGCGTCCTGCTTGAAGCGCTGCTTGTATTTGGCCTTGAACGCGGGACCGCCGGCGGCCTTGTCGAGGATGGCGCCGCCCTGCGAACACAGCACGTTCTCGCCGGCCGCGTCGCCGGCCAGCTTGCCCATCTCCGCCGTGCAGATGGTGTCGCCGCCCAGCAGCTTGGCGTTGATGCCCAGTTGCTTCATCTGGCGCACCATGGGCGCGCCCTGCGGCGCGTAGCCGCCGAAGAAGATGGCCTCCACCTTCTTCGCCTTGAGCTTGGTGAGGATGGAGGCGAAATCGAACGCCTTGTCGTTGGTGAATTCGTGGCCGGCCACCACCATGCCGGAGGCCTTGGCCTGCTTCTTGAATTCCTCGGCCAGACCCTGGCCGAAGGCGGTGCGGTCGTCGATCACGGCCACGTTCTTCAGGTGCAGCGCGTTGGCCGCGTACAGCGCCATCTTCGAGCCGAGCTGGGTGTCGCTGGCGTTCACGCGGAACAGGCCCTGGTAGCCTTGCTGGGTGAGCTTGGGGTTGGACGCCACGGTGGCCACCAGCGCGCCGGCGTCGTGGTAGGTGCGCGAGGCGGGGATGGCCACGCCCGAGTTGTAGGGGCCGACCACGTAGCGCACGCCGGCGTCGACCAGTTTCTGGGCCACCGCCACGCCGGACTTGGGATCGCCCTGGTCGTCCTCGGACAGCAGCTCGAACTTGATCTTCCTGCCGGCCACGGTGATCGGTTTGGCGTTCAGTTCCTCGATGGCGAGGCGGGCGCCGTTTTCATTATCCTTGCCGGAGAACGCCTGCGCGCCCGACAGCGGGCCGCTGTGGCCGATCTTGACCACCATGTCCTGCGCGCCGGCCGCGCCGGCCATGCCCAGCAGCGCCACGGCGCCTGCGATGTGCTTGAAATTCATTGAGTCTCCCGAGGTTGGCGCGCGGGCCGGCGGCCGCGCAGTGAGCTGAATTATCGCCAAATTCGTCACATATTATCGTGTGACTTGGGGCGCTGTCGCCCCCATTTTGGCTGGATTCGGGTGGCGATGCGGCGCTTGCCGGAATTTTATTTGGTTTAGGGCGGCGCGCCGGCGCCGCCGCCGGTGGTATGCTCACCGTCAGAGAATTCCAGCGTGCAACGTAAGTGCAACCCGACGGAGTGATCCGCATGGACGTCTACACCCCGCAAGTCTGGCTACCCCACGAACGGCCCACGTTGCCCGGCTCGCCGTCCACGCCGCTGCATTCCGATGCGCGCCGGGCCGCCTACCTGGTGGTGGGGCTGATCGTGGCGCTGACGGGGGGCCTCGGCAACGCGCTGGTGTCGGTCAACCTGCCGTACCTGCAGGGCGCGCTGGGCGTGTACGCGTCCGAAATCCAGTGGCTGCCGGCCGCGTACGTGATGACCAACGTGTCGATGAATCTGCTGCTGGTGAAGTTCCGCCAGCAGTTCGGCCTGCGCCTGTTCACGGAGTTGTTCCTCGTGCTGTACGCCGTGGCCACGCTGGCGCACCTGTTCGTGCACGGGCTGGCGTCGGCCATCGCCGTGCGGGCCGCCAGCGGCATGTCCGGCGCGGCGCTCACGGTGCTGGGGCTGTACTACACGCTGCAGGCGTTTCCGGCCCGGCACCGGCTCAAGGGCGTGGTGCTGGGCGTGGGCTTCGCCCAGCTGGCGCTGCCGCTGGCGCGCCTGTTCTCGTCCGAACTGCTGGAGCTGGGCGAGTGGCGCGGCCTGTACTGGTTCGAACTGGGCATGACGCTGCTGGCGCTGGGCTGCGTGCTGATGCTCAAGCTGCCGCCGGGCGACCGCGTGAAGGCGTTCGAGAAGCTGGACTTCCTCACCTTCGCCCTGTTCGCACCGGGCGTGGCCTTGCTGTCGGCCGTGCTGGCGCTGGGGCGCACCGTGTGGTGGCTGGAGTCGCGCTGGCTCGGCTACAGCCTGGCCGCGTCCATCGTGCTGATCGCGGCCGCGCTGCTGGTCGAGCATAACCGGCGCGCGCCGCTGCTCAACACGCGCTGGCTCAGCACGGGCAACATGGTGCGGCTGGGCTTATCCGTGCTGCTGATCCGCGTGGTGCAGTCCGAGGCCAGCGGCACGGTGGGCTTGCTGCAGGCGCTGGGCCTGAACAACGACCAGATGCAGCAACTGTGGCTGGTGGTGATGGCCGGCACCGTGGCCGGCATGGTGGCCAGCGCGCTCACCATCGCACCGTCGCGCGTGGCGCCGTCGCTGATGCTGTCGCTGGTGCTGATGGCGGCCGGCGCCTGGATGGACGCCCACGCCACCAACCTCACGCGGCCCGCCAATATGTATGTGAGCCAGTTCCTGCTCGGTTTTGGCGGCGCGTTCTTCCTCGGCCCCACCTTCATTTCCGGCTTTGGCGCCGTGATCGCCGCGCCGCGCAATCTGATCAGCTTCTCGCTGATGTTCACCATCACCCAGAACATGGGCAGCCTGCTCGGCTCCGCGCTGGTGGGCACGTTCCAGGTGGTGCGCGAAAAGTACCACTCCAGCCAGCTGGTCGAACACCTGACGCTGCTCGACCCGCAGGTGGCCGCGCGCGTGCAGGCCGGCGGCGCGGCGCTGGGCGGCACGCTGGCCGATCCCGCCTTGCGCGGCGCGCAGGGCGTGGCGTCGCTGGGCGCGGCGGCCACGCGCGAGGCCAACATCCTCGCCTACAACGATGTGTTCATGCTGATCTGCGCGGTGGCGCTGGCCACGCTGGCGTGGATGGCGGCGCGCTACTTCTGGGACCAGTGCGTGGTGTGCAAGGACAGCGCCGGCCCCAATGCGCAAACGGGCATGGCCAACGTTTCACTTAACAATTCCGGATCGCGATGACTACCACTGCACCCGACGCCCATTCCCCATCCTCCACGCCGCCCGACATGGCCACCGTGGCCGCCGCTGCCGCCGCCGCCGCGGTGGCCGCCGCGTCGCCGCCGCCGCTGCCGCCGGACCGGCGCGCGCAATGGTTGTCGGCCATCGGCTTCGCGGGGGTGGCGCTGATCGGTGTGCTGGTGGTGTTGTATGCATGGCGGCTGCCGCCGTTCAGCAGCGCCATCGTGTCGACCGAGAACGCGCTGGTGCGGGGCCAGGTCACGCTGGTGGGCACGCAGTTGTCGGGCTATGTGACGCAGGTGAAGGTGCAGGACTTCCAGCAGGTGCGCCAGGGCGAGCTGCTGGTGCAGCTGGACGACCGCGTGTTCCAGCAACGCTACGAGCAGGCGCAGGCCCAGTTGGCGGCGCAGCAGGCGGCGCTGGCCAACTGGACGCAGGCGCGCGGCAGCGCGCAGGCCGGCGTGGCGCTGAACCAGGCCGCGCTGGCCAACGCGCAGGCGCAGGCGGCCAAGGCCACGGCCGATCTGGCGCGGGTGGAACAACTGGCGGCCGATGGTTCGCTGTCCATGCGCGAGCAGGACCAGTCGCGCGCGGCGCGGGCGCAGACGGTGGCGGCGGTGGCGCAGGCGCGCGCCTCGCTCGACATCGCGCGCCAGCAGGTGCAGTCGGTGCAGGTCAACAAGGCGGCGCTGGAGGCGGCCGTGGCCAACGCGGCGGCCGCGCTCAAGGCGGCCCGCGTGGACCTCGACAACACGCGCATCACGGCGCCGGCCGATGGCCAGCTGGGGCAGGTCACGGTGCGGCAGGGCGCCTACGTCAACGCGGGTGCGCAGTTGATGGGATTGGTGCCGCGCCAGCTGTGGGTGATCGCCAACCTGAAGGAAACCCAGATGAACGCGGTGCAGGTGGGGCAGAGCGCCACGTTCAAGGTCGATGCGCTGGACGGCGCCACGCTGACGGGCCAGGTGGAGCGCATCTCGCCGGCCACGGGGTCGGAGTTCAGCGTGCTGCCGGCCGATAACGCGACCGGCAATTACGTCAAGATCGCGCAGCGCATCCCGGTGCGCATCCGCATCGATCCGGGGCAGGCGCTGGCGCGCAGGCTGCGGCCCGGCATGTCGGTGATCGTCAGCATCGATACGTCGGCGGAGTTGAACGACGGCGCCCGCGTGCCGGCCTCCGCGCCCGCGCGTGCGCCGGGGGCGCGGCCATGAACGTGGCGCGCGCCGGACACAGGGCTGCGGCGCCTGGTGCGCCATGGCGCAATCCGTCACATGCTCCGTGGCGCGATGCATCGCGCGCTTCGTGGCGCGCGTTGCCCGCCGTCTTGCGCGGCACCGCGTCTGCGGCAATGTTGGCCGGTCTGCTGGCCGGTTGCGCGGCCACGGCGCCGCCAGCGCCGCCATCGACGCTGCAAGTACCGGCCGCGTGGCGCGCGCCCGTTGGGCCGGCCGCCAGCGCCCCGGCGCCGGAACGGCGGTGGTGGCAAAGCTTCGGCGATCCCGCATTGAGCGCGCTGGTGACGACCGCGCTGGCCAACAACGGCGACTTGCGCATCGCGCGCTCGCGCGTGAGCGAGTACCGCGCGCGGCTGGGCGTGGCCGCCGCAGCGCAGAAGGCCAGCGTCAGCGTGGATGCGTCGCCCACCCGCACCCGGCTGCTGGCCTACAACGGCGTGCCCTACGTGACCAATGTGTACCAGGCCGAATTCCAGGCCGGTTATGAGATCGATGTGTGGGGCCGGCTGGCCGCGCAGACGGATGCGGCGCAGGCCCGCTATCAGGCCGAGCGCGCCAACGCCGATGCGGCCGCGTTGTCGGTGGCGGCGCTGGCGGCGTCGGGCTACCTGAATCTGCGCGGGCTGGACGCCCAGCTTGAACTGGCGGAGGCGACGCTGCAATTGCGCGGGCAGTCGCGCGCGCTGGCGCAGCGACAGTTCGAGGTCGGCTACAGTTCGCGGCTGGAGTGGTTGCAGGCGCAGGCCGAATACGAGGCGGCGGCCGAGCAGATTCCGCCGCTGCGGCGCGCCATCTTCGAGCAGGAGAATGCGCTGGCCATCCTCGCCGGCGGCAATCCCGGCCCCATCGCGCGCGGCGCGCCGCTGGCCGGGTTGACGCCGCCGCAGGTGCCTGCCGGCCTGCCGTCCGAACTGCTGCGGCGCCGGCCCGACATCGCGCGGGCCGAATTGAATCTGGTGGCGGCCAGCGCGAACCTGGCCGCCACGCGCGACCAGTTGCTACCGTCGTTCAAACTGACGGCCGTGGGCGGGGTGCAGAATTTCCGTCTGGCCGATCTGGCCAACGCGCCCACGGCCTTGTGGCGCTTGACGGCGCTGGCCGCCGCGCCCGTGTTCGACGGCGGCCGGGTGCAGGCGCAGACGGAGGCGGCGGCGGCCCAGCGCGACCAGCTTGTGTACGCGTACGAGAACGCCGTGCGCGGCGCGCTGGCGGAAACGGAAAATGGGCTGGACGCCTTGCGGCGCTTGCGGGAACAGGCGGTGGAGAACGACGCGCGCCGCGCCACGGCGGCCGAAACGCTGCGCATCGCGCGCAACCGCTATCGCAATGGCTACGCGTCGTATCTGGAGGAACTGGACGCCCAGCGTACGCTGTACGGCGCCGACGTGGCGCGCTTGCAGCTCAAGACGCGGCTGCTGCAGGCGTCGGTCGATTTGTATCGCGCACTCGGCGGCGGCTGGGCGCCGTGAGCGCCGGCGGGCCGCCATATCAGGGTCAGATCCTAGCGCCAAGGCGGGGAGTCTGACCCTCACGCGATTTACGCGACGGGCATGCACAGCTCGCAGCTGAAGGCGCCCGTGGCCGGGTCCACAGCGAAATCGGCCGCGTAGCGTTCCAGGCAGGGGCGGGCGTCCGACTTCAAGCCGCTGGCGGGCAGCCACTGGTCGTAGAGCTCATGCCACGCTGCGGGCAACTTGTCCGGCGTGCCGTGGAACTGGGCCACGGCGTAGCGGCCGCCGGCCAGCATGGCTTCCCTGGCCGGTTCGGCGATCTTGTAGTCGGCATCCACTTCCACGCAGGCGTCGTAGCGGCACTCGTTGGCCGGCGTGGTGGCCGGATCGTCCTGCGCCACGCCGTAGCTGACGCGGCCCTGCAGGCGGAACGCCTTTTGCCACGGCGCGAACACCTCTTTCCAGAATTCGCCCAGCGCCGGGCCGAACGGACCCTTGTAGCGCAGGTAGGCCACGCGCACGGCGGGCAGGTCCTTGATTTGTACGTCCATCTGTTTCTCCAGTCAGCTTGTGATTAGTGGCGGCCGCCGGCCACCTTGCGCAGCGGGGCGGTCGATTCCGGCGGCTGGCGGCGCAGCTTGCGCATCAGCCGTCGCAGCACATGTTCCAGGTCGTCGATGTAGGTGAACACGGCCGGCACCACCAGCAGGCTCAGTAACGTCGACGTGATCAGGCCGCCGATCACGGTGATCGCCATCGGCGAACGGAAGCTGGGATCGGCGCCCCAGCCCAGCGCCAGCGGCATCATGCCGGCGCCCATGGCGATGGTCGTCATCAGGATCGGGCGGCTGCGCTTGTGGCAGGCGTCCACCAGCGCCTCGAAACGGCCCATGCCGGCCTGACGGGCCAGAATAGCATAATCGACCAGCAAGATTGAGTTCTTGGTCACGATCCCCATCAGCATGATCAGGCCGATCATCGACGGCATCGACAGCGCGCGGCCCGTGATCAGCAGCGCCACGAAGGCGCCGCCGATCGACAGCGGCAGCGCGGCCAGGATCGTCACCGGCTGCATGAAGTCCTTGAACAGCAGCACCAGCACGCAGTAGATGCAGATCACGCCGATCAGCATGGCCAGGCCGAAGCTGGCGAACAGCGCGGCCATCTCCTGGGTGTCGCCCAGTTCAGCGATCTTGACGGAGGCGGGCAGGTTCTTCAGCGCCGGCAGCGCGCGCGCTTCCGCGTTCACTTCACCCAGCGCGCGCTTGCCCAGTTCCACCTCCAGCGTCACGTTGCGGCTGCGGTTCAGGCGGTTGATCTGGGCCGGGCCGCTCTCCATCGTGATGGATGCCACGTTGGCCAGCATCACCGGACCGTTCTTGCCGGGCACCGTGAGGCGGCCGATGGCGTCCAGGTCGGCGCGCACCGCGTCGGGCAGCTTGACGCGGATCGGCACCTGGCGCTCGGGCAGGTTCATCTTGGTCAGGTCGGTGTCGTAGTCGCCGGCCGTGGCCACGCGCACGGTCTGGCCGATGGCGGCCGCCGTCACGCCCAGGTCGGCCGCCTTGGCGAAGTCGGGCCGCACGATGATCTCGGGGCGCACCAGCGAGGCGCTGGAGCGCACATTGCCCACGCCCTTGAGCGTGCGCAGTTCGCGTTCGGCCTGTTTGGCGGCAGTCATCAGGGCCACCGGGTCTTCGCTGCGCAGCACCAGCTGCATCTTGACGCCCGTTTCGGCCGGGCCGACGTTGAAGCGCGCGCCGGGGATCTCGGCCAGCTTCTGGCGGAGATGGCCTTCGATGTCGGCCATCGATTCCTTGCGCTCGTTGCGGTGCACGGTGGTCAGGGTGAGCACGGCGCGGCGCGCCTCGGCCGCCGCGCCGGGTGCGAACGCGTCGCCGCTGGAACCGCCGCCGATCGAGCTGTACACGCCCTTGATACCCTTGACCTGCATGGCCGCCACGCGCGCCTGCTCGGCCACCACCTTGGTTTCGGCCAGCGTGGAGCCGGGCGGCAGTTCCAGGTTGATCTGGGTCTGCGAGCGGTCGGCCGGCGGCACGAAGCCGGTGGGCAGCAGCGGCACCAGCATGATGGAGCCGACGAAGAAGGCGCCCGAGGCGATGCCCGTCACCAGCCGGTGCGACAGGCACCAGCGCATCACGCGCAGGTAGCGCGTCATCAGCCAGCCGTCCTGCTGCTCGTGGTGCTTGGCCGGTTTGAGGATGTAGGCCGCCATCATCGGCGTGAGCAGGCGCGCCACCACCAGCGACGCAAGAACGGCCAGCACGGCGGTCCAGCCGAACTGCTTGAAGAACAGGCCGGGGATGCCGCTCATGAAGGCGGTGGGCAGGAACACGGCCACCAGCGCGAAGGTGGTGGCGATCACCGCCATGCCGATTTCGTCGGCCGCCTCCATGGCCGCCTGCATCGGCGTTTTGCCCATGCGCAGGTGGCGCGAGATGTTTTCGATCTCGACGATGGCGTCGTCCACCAGCACGCCCACCACCAGGGCCAGCGACAGCAGCGTGACCGTGTTGAGCGTGTAGCCGAACCAGTAGATGCCGAGGAAGGCCGGCATCACCGATAGCGGCAGCGCGGCCGCCGCCACCAGCGTGGCGCGCCAGTCGCGCAGGAACCACCACACCACCAGCACGGCCAGCAGCGCGCCTTCGTACAGCAGCTCCATCGAGCCGTGGAAGTTCTCCTCGACCGGCTTGGCGTTGTCGATGGACTGGGTCAGCGCCACGTTCGGGTGGGCTTGCTGGATCTCCGCGATGGCCGCGCGCGCGCCCTTGGCCACGGCCAGTTCGCTGGCGCCCTTGGTGCGGAAGATCTCGAACGCCACCACGTCGCGCCCGTCCTGCTGGGCCACGGCGCGCGGTTCGGCCACCGTGTCGCGCACGCTGGCCACCTGGTCGAGGCGGATGCGGCGCCCGTCGGGCAGCGGCAGGTCCATGGCCGCCAGTTCGGCGGCGCTCTTGACGGTGCCGATGGTGCGCACCGATTGCTCGGCGCCACTGATGTCGCCGCGTCCGCCCGGCGCCTCCTTCTGCACCTGGCGCAGCTGGCGCGACACGTCCAGCGCCGACACCCTGAGCGCGGCCATGCGCGCGTCGTCCAGTTCAACCCGCACCTCGCGGTAGGCGCCGCCCACGCGCTTGACGGCGCCCAGGCCGGGCACGGCCAGCAGGCGCTTGGCGACGGTGTTGTCGACGAACCAGCTCAGCTCCTGCTGGTCCATCGGCACGCCCTGGCCGGGGACGGCGGTGGCGGTGAAAGTGAGCACCACGCGGCCGGCCGTGGAAGCCTTGGTCACGATGGGGTCGCGCATCTCGGCCGGCAGGTCGGCCTTGACGCGGGCCACGGCGTCGCGCACGTCGTTGACGGCGTCCGACAGCTGCTTTTCGAGGATGAATTCGACGGTGATGGTGGCCACGCCATCGAGCACGTTGGTGTACACATTCTTCACCCCCTGCAGGGTGGCGACGGAATCCTCGATCTTGCGCGCCACCTCCGTTTCCAGCTGGGCCGGCGCGGCGCCGTCCAGCGCGGCCGTGATGGTGACGATGGGCAGTTCGATGTCCGGGAAATCCTGCACCGGGTTGGCGCGGTAGGCCATCAGCCCGGCCAGCGTGAGCAGGGCGAACAGCATGATGGCCGGGATCGGGTTCTTGATCGAGAGGGCGGAGAAATTCACGGTGGCTCCTTAGCGGGCGGCAGGCACGCCGCGTGCGGCCGCCTGCGCCTGCGCGGGCACCGGCGCGGGCGCGGGTGCCGGCGCGGCGTCGGCCACGTGGTGCACCAGGTCGCCGTCGTTGAGGAAGCCGGCGCCGTTGACCACCACGCGCGTGGTGGCGCTGATACCGTCCAGCACTTCGATGCGGTCGGCCAGGCGGCGGCCCGGCTTGACCTTGAGCTGGCTCACGTGCTGGTCGGCGTTCAGGCGGAACACGTAGCTGAAGCCGTCGCGCACGACGATGGCCTGCTGCGGCACGGTGATGGCGTCCGACGCGCCCAGCTCGAACTGGCCGCTGGCGAACATGCCGGCCTTGAACGGCGCGTTGGGCGCGCCGCTGGCGCTGGCCGGCAGGTCCACGTACACCAGCGCGTAGCGCGTTTGCGGATCGACGGTGGGCGCCACCATGCGTACCTTGCCGGTGGCCTCGGTGCCGTTGGCGGCCTTGACGACGGCGCTGGTGCCGATGCGCAGCTGGCGCAGGTCGGCCGCCGTCACTTCGGCGCGCCATTCGAGCCGGCCCTGGCGGATCATGCGGAACAGCTCCGTGCCGGCGCCGACCACGGCGCCCACGGTGGCGCCGCGCGCCGAGATCACGCCGCTGTCGGGCGCCAGCACCTGGGTGTGCTTGAGGCGCAGCTGCTGGCTGGCCACTGCCGCGAGGGCCGAGGCGATGCGGGCGTTGGCCGTTTGTTCGGCCGTCTGGTACTGGCTGATCTGCTGCGCGCTCAGCGCGCCCGTCGATTGCAGCGTGCGGGCGCGGGCCGCGTTGGCGGCCGCCTCGGCGGCGTTCGCCTCCGCCTCCTGCAGCGCGGCGCGGGCCTGGGCCAGATCGGCGTTCACGCTGTCGGCCGAGAACACGGCCAGCACCTGGCCGGCCTTGACGGCGTCGCCCACGTTGACGCGCACCTCCGTCAGGCGCAGGCCGTTGGCCTCGCTGCCCACGCTGGCTTCCTGCCACGCGGCCACGTTGCCGTTGGCGGCCAGCTTGATGGGCAGGCGCGAGGCCACCGGCAGGGCCGTGGTGACGGTGAGCGCGGGCTTGGCCGCTTCGGCCTTCTTGCCGTCGGCCGCGCGCGAGGCGGGCGCGTACAGGGCGATGCCCAGGCCGGATACTGCGAACACGGCCAGCAGGGTAAGGGCGACGGGCTTGAGTTTGATCGGGTTCATGATGGTTCGCTTCATGTCAGTGCTCATTGCGGCTCATTGGGGGGAATTCATTGCGGTGACGTTTTGGGCGGCGTCCAGCCGCCGCCGGCGGCGCGGTACAGCGCGACCAGGGCGGCGCTGCGTTCGCGGCGCAAGCTGATGACCGTGTTCTCGGCGGCCAGCCGGGTGCGGCGCGCATCCTCCAGTTCCAGCAGGCTGGCCATGCCGTTCTTGTAGCGGTCCTCCATGGCCGTGAACGACTCGCGGTAGCCTTGCAGCGCGGTGTTGGCGTCGGCTTCGCGCTCGCCGGTGCTGTGCAGGTTGACCAGCGCTTCCTCCACTTCGCGCACGGCCTGGCGCACGCTGGCGCGGTAGCTCACCACGGCCGAGTCGTAGCGGGCGCTGGCCGCGTCCACGTTGGCGCCGCGGCGGCCGTTGTCGACCAGCGGCAGCGTGAGCGCCAGCGGGCCGATGCTCCAGGTGTCGAGCTGCGTGCTGTGGCCGCCCGTGCTGAAGTTGGCCGCGCCCACGGCGCCGGTCAGCGTCAGGCGCGGGTAGCGCTGGGCGCGCGCGTTGCCCACGTCGGCGCTGGCGGCGGCCACGGCCCGCTCGGCGCTGTACACGTCGGGCCGCTGGCGCAGCACCTGGGCCGGCAGCGCTTCGATGGCGATGACGGGCGGCGCCACCGGCGCTTCTTTTGCGAGGCGTGCGCGCAGCGCCGGTTCGGGCAGCGCCGTCAGCGCCACCAGCGCCTTCACGCCCACGTCGCACACGGCGCGCTGGGCCACGGCGCGGTTGTTGCCGTCGGCCGCGCTGGCGCGGGCCAGGGCCGCCGTGGCGGGCGGCTGGAAGCCGGCGCGCGCGGCCAGTTCCGTCAGGCGCGCCGTGTCGGCGCGCGAGGCGGCGTCCTGGCGCGCCACGTCCAGCTGCTGTTCGCAGGCGCGCAGCGCGTAGTATTGGTTGGCCACTTCGGCCGCCACCGACACGCGGGCGTCGTGCCAGCCCGCCTGCGCGCTGTCGAGGCGGGCCTGGGCCGCGTCGCGCGCGGCGCGGCCGGCGCCGAACAGGTCGATCTCCCATGACGCCTGCAGGGCCGCCTGCGCCGTCGTGCCCAGGGGCAGGGCCGACTGCTGGCTGGCGCGGCTGACGCTGGCCGCCGCGTCCAGCGAGGGCGCCAGCGCGGCGCCGCTGGCCACGCGCTCGGCGCGGGCCTGCGCGATGCGGGCGCCGGCGCTGGCCACGGTGGGGCTGGCCTCCTGGGCCGCCGTGACCAGCTGCGCCAGCAGGGCGTCGCCTTGCTGCTGCCACCACTGCGCCAGTTCGGTCACGCTGCCGTCGTGCGGCAGCGGCGCCTGCCACTGTGCTGGCAGCGGCGCGGCCACCTGCTGCGCCGGTCCTTGCACGGCGCATGCGGTCAACGTGCTTAACATACCCAATGCGCCCGTCACGACCAGCGTCCGCGCCGCCCGTTGTAGTGCTCTCGTCATGCTGTTCCTTCCTTGCGGTTGATCTGTTCCGCCATCACCAGCGCCTCGCCATAGCGGGCCAGCTTGTGCAGCCATTGTTCGATCGCCTCCGGCGTGGCCAGCAACTGCGGCGTGATGGCCGTGACGATGTCGCGCCCCACCATGATCTGCACGGCCAGCGCCGCCAGCGCGTAGGCCAGGCGGTGCACCTCATCGTCGCCTTGTTCCAGCCCCAGATGGCGGCACAGCACGCGCACCAGGGCCATATGCTCGGGACGGATGCTGTTGTCGATTTCGGCGGCCCACAGGCCGGTCGGTTCCAGCCGCTCGCGCAGCCACAGGCGCAGGAACAGCTGGGCGCCGTCGTCCTGCCGCAGCGGCGCCAGCATCTGACGGTAAAAGCCCAGCAGCGCCTCGCGCAGCGTGAAATGCGCTTGCTCGTATTGGGCGATGTTGGCTTCGGGCGCCGGGCACATGCCCTCGAACACGGCCCGGTACAGGCCGGCCTTGTCGCCGAAGTAGTAGCTGATGGCGGCCACGTTGGCGCCGGCCGCCTGCGCGATCTCGCGCGTGGACGCGCGCGCGTAGCCGTGTTCGGCGAACAGGCGCATGGCGGCCAGGCGCAGCCGCTCGCGCGACTGTTCGCCGTCCGAGCGGGGCTTGCGGATGTCGTCGGCCGGACGGCCGGGGGGATGGTGTGCTTGTGTCATCAGGGCATTAGAGCATGGAATTCAAACGATTGATATAACTAAATCGATTGATTAACTTTTTGCGTGAAAGTTGCCTGTAACAACTGCTTACCGACGATACTTGAGTCCTCACATTTTTCGCCCCGCCCCGGCGCTAGAATGGCCGCACCGCATCCGCCAACGGGGACCGTCACCATGAACGCCACGCGCAGTATCGCCATCGCCGCCATCACCGCCATCGCCTTGGCGCATGGCGCCGCCGGCGCCACCGACGCGCCGCCGCCCGAACAGGCCGCGCTGCACGTGCTGAACCGGCTGGCCTACGGCCCGCGTCCCGGCGACATCGCGCGCGTGACGCAGATGGGCGTGCAGCGCTATATCGACAGCCAGCTCCACCCAGAAACCATCCCCATGCCGCCCGCGCTGACGGCCCGGCTGGACGCGCTGGAGACGGCGCGCCAGCCGGCCGGCCGCACGCTGGCCCAGTTGCTGGCCGTGCGCGAGATGGCAAAGGAGGAGGGCGAGGAGGGCAAGGCCAAACGGCGCGCCGTGGTGGTCAACATCGTCGAGCAGACGGCCGAGGCGCGGCTGGCGCGCGCCGTGGACAGCCCGCGCCAGCTGGAAGAGGTGATGGTCGATTTCTGGTTCAACCACTTCAACGTCTTCGAAGGCAAAGGGCTGGACCGGGCGCTGGTGGCCAGCTACGAGCGCGACGCGATCCGGCCCTACGCGCTCGGCTCCTTCCGCGACCTGCTTGGCGCCACGGCCCACCATCCGGCCATGCTGTTCTACCTCGACAACTGGCTGTCGACGGCGGACGGCTTCGTGCCGCGCCGGCCCAACGCCAAGGTCAAGACGGCCGGTCTGAACGAAAACTACGCGCGCGAGCTGATGGAGCTGCACACGCTGGGCGTGGACGGCGGCTACACCCAGCGCGACGTGCGCGAACTGGCCCGCATGCTGACCGGCTGGACCTTCAACCCGCGCGCGCTGGCGCTGCGCAACGAGGGCTTCGTGTTCGATGCGCGCCGCCACGACAGGGGCGACAAGCAGTGGCTGGGCCGCACCGTGCACGGCGGCGGCATGGACGGGGGTGCGGGTGAAGGTGAATACGCGCTCGACGTGCTGGCCATGCATCCGGCCACGGCGCGCCACATCAGCTACGAGCTGGCCCAGTACTTCGTGCAGGACGCGCCGCCGCCGGCCCTGGTCGACCGCCTGGCGCGCAGCTACCTCGATAGCAAGGGCGATATCCGCACGGTGCTGGCCACGCTGTTCGCCAGCCCCGAATTCATGGCGCCGGAAGCGCAGGGCGCCAAGTTCAAGACGCCGTACCAGTTCGTCGTCTCGGCCGCGCGGGCCGGCGGCGCGCCGCTGGCCGAGGTGAAGCCTGTGCTGGGCGCGCTGAACCGGCTCGGCATGCCGCTGTACGGCTGCCAGACGCCGGACGGCTACAAGAACACGGAGGCGGCCTGGCTCAATCCCGATGCGCTGAGCCGGCGCATCGCCATCGCCACCGCGCTGGGTCGCACGCTCGATGCGGGCGCGTTGCAGGCCACGCTGGGCGGCGCCGTGTCGGCCCGCACGCGCGACACGGTGGCCGCCAGCCCCGAACCACTGCGCGCCGCCATGCTGCTGGGCGGCCCCGATTTCATGCAGCGCTGAGCGCGCGAAGGAGCAACCATGCAACGTCGAGACTTCATGCAAGCGCTGGCCGCCGGCGCCGGGCTGGTGATCCCGCTGGGCCGCCACGCCTGGGCCGCCGCGCCCGCCGGGGGCGGCGAGGGTGGAGAGGTTGGCGGGGGTGGTAGTAATGGCCGCCGCCTGATCGTCATCATGCTGCGCGGCGCCGTCGATGGCCTGAGCGTGGTGGCGCCCGTGGGCGATCCCAACTACGCGCGGCTGCGGCCCACCATCGCGCTGGCCCGTCCCGGCGCCGAGGGCGGGGCGCTGGATCTGGACGGCTACTTCGGCCTGCACCCGGCGCTGGCGCCCTTGCTGCCGCTGTGGGAGCGGAAGAAGCTGGCCTTCGTGCACGCCAGCGGCTCGCCCGACCCCAGCCGCTCCCACTTCGACGCGCAGGATTACATGGAGTCGGGCACGCCCGGCGCCAAGTCCACGGCCGACGGCTGGATGAACCGGGTGGCCGGCGCGCTGCCCGGCGCGGCCACGCCCACGCGCGCGCTGTCGATCGGCCCCACCATGCCGCGCATCCTGTCGGGCCGGGCGCCGGCCGTCAACCTGGCCGGCGGCGCGGCCGGCACCCGCGCCAATGTGCTGGACCGGCCCGCGCCGGGGCGCGCGTTCGACCGCCTGTACGCCGACCATCCCCGCTTCGGCCGCGCCTACCAGGCCGGCCGCGATGCGCACCAGGAGGTGATGATGGCGGCCGCCGACATGGAGATGCAGATGGCCGACGGCGGCGCGCCGCTGCCCAACGGCTTCCCGGACGACGCGGCGCGGCTGGCCACGCTGATGCGCAACGACCCCAATATCCAGCTGGCCTTCGTGGCGCTGGGCGGCTGGGATACGCACGCCAACCAGGGCGCGGCCCGGGGCCAGCTGGCCAACCATCTGGCGCCGCTGGGGCAGGGGCTGGAAGTGCTGGCGCGCCGGCTCGGGCCCCTGTTCGACCAGACCACCATCGTTGTCATGTCCGAATTCGGCCGCACGGCGCGCGAGAACGGCAACGGCGGCACCGACCATGGGCATGGCAATGCGATGTGGGTGCTCGGCGGCGGCGTGGCCGGTGGCCGCGTGTATGGCGAATGGCGGGGGCTGGGCGAGGACCAGCTCAACGAGGGACGCGACCTGCCCGTGACGACCGACTTCCGCACCGTGCTGGCGCAGGTCGGGCAGCACCACCTGGGCCTCACCGAACGCCAGCTGGCGCAGGTGTTCCCCAACCTGCCGGCCCGGCGCGCCGGCTTCAGCGTGCTGCGGCCGGCCTGAGGGCGGCGTCAGCCCAGCCGGTTGTCGGCGATGTGGTAGTGCGGATCGTCGCCGGCGTTGACCTCCACCAGCTCCTTGGCGTTGTCGAGCAGCTCC
Source organism: Rugamonas sp. GW822-FHT03B10 (assembly GCF_058801745.1). NCBI lineage: Bacteria > Pseudomonadati > Pseudomonadota > Betaproteobacteria > Burkholderiales > Oxalobacteraceae > Rugamonas > Rugamonas sp. GW822-FHT03B10. Next base: position 392,025 of record NZ_JBXANP010000002.1, read on the forward strand.
AGGCAATCGGGGCTCAGATGGCGCAGGTGCAGCGTCTTGCCGGCCTGCCGGTAGCGCATGGCCAGCGCGTCGATCGCCTCGATGGCCGAATGGTCGACCACCCTGGCCTTGCCGAATTCGATGACGACATGCTGCGGGTCGTCGGCCGGCGTGAACAGCTCCGCGAAGCGCGCCGTCGAGGCGAAGAACAGGCTGCCCTCAAGCTCGTACACCTTGCGGCCGGCGTCGTCGAGGCGGCTGCGCACGGCGATCTGCTTGGCGTGCTGCCAGGCGAACACCAGCGCGGCGAACACCACGCCGCACAGCACGGCCACCGCCAGGTCGGTCAGCACGGTGATGACGGTGACGCCGACCACGATCACGGCGTCCTGGCGCGGGATCTTGCGCAGCGCCTGCAGGCTGCTCCACGCGAAGGTCTTGGCGGCCACCACGAACATCAGGCCGATCAGCGCGGCCAGCGGGATCATCTCGATCCAGCGCGACAGGAACAGGATGAAGCCGAGCAGGAACACGGCCGCCACCACGCCGGACAGCCGTCCGCGCGCGCCGTTGTTAATGTTGATCATGCTCTGGCCTATCATGGCGCAGCCGCCCATGGTGGCGAACATGCCGGCCACCACGTTGGCCGCGCCCTGGGCCAGCGACTCGCGGTTGGGCCGGCCGCGCGTGCCGGTGATCTCGTCGACCAGGTTCAGCGTCAGCAGCGATTCGATCAGGCCGATGGCGGCCAGGATCAGCGCGTACGGCGCGACGATGTACAGCGTGGCCAGCGTGTACGGCACTTGCGGCAGGTGCGGGCGCGGCAGGCCGCCCGCGATCGAGCCCATGTCGCCCACGGTGCGCGTTTCGATGCCGGTGACGGCGACCACGCCGGCCACCAGCAGGATGGCCGCCAGCGCCGAGGGCACGGCCGTGGTGAGGCGCGGCAGCAGGCTGATGATGGCCACCGTCAGGGCGATCAGGCCGCCCATGACCAGCCACTGGCCGCCGCTGATCCACGCCCCGCCCGATTTGAAATGGCCGAACTGGGCCAGGAAGATCACGATGGCCAGGCCGTTGACGAAGCCCAGCATGACGGGGTAGGGCACCATGCGGATGAACTTGCCCAGTTTCAGGGCGCCGAACAGCAGCTGGAACAGGCCCGTCAGCACCACGGCGGCGAACAGGTACTCGGTGCCGTGTTGCACCACCAGGCTCACCATCACCACGGCCATGGCGCCGGTGGCGCCCGAGATCATGCCGGGACGGCCGCCGAACAGGGCGGTGATCAGGCAAAGGAAGAAGGCGGCGTACAGGCCGGTCAGCGGGCTCACATGGGCGATCAGGGCGAACGCGATCGCCTCGGGCACGAGGGCCAGGGCGACCGTCACGCCGCTCAGGAAGTCGGTTTTCAGGGCGAGGGCCGGGTGGGGTTGGGACAAGATGAATCTCCGGTGTGGGTGCGCACGCGCATGGCCGCGTAAGGGCGGCATCGGGCATGGCGGCGGATTGCAGGGGCGAGCGGCGGGGCTCGGCGGGGCATGGGGGCAAGGCGGCAACTACATCGGTCTGGATCGGCATTGGCGGCAACAGGGCGCATTGTCGTCGAAACGGGCGCGATTGTCAGCAGGAGACGGGGCCGGCACGGACCAAAAAAATCGCCCGCTACCTTGCGGTGCGGGCGTAATTCCAATGTTCAGCGAACGGTTGGAGGAGACAGTTCCAATATAGGCCGATTAATGGTGCACTGCAATACCGTAGAACTACTAGGCTGGTTTGCTAATGATGCCTGGAAGTTAATTCCGCCGGTCCCACTCATGCGGTTGGCTGCGCGGCGGCCACGCAGGCCGCGATCTCGTCCACCAGTTTTTGCGGTTCGATCGGGTGGGCCAGCAGGCGCGCCGGATACCGTCGTCCGCACGGCATCCATGCCACGCTGGCGTCCAGCGCCGGGCGCAGCATGATCAGCGGCAGCGCTGAGAAACGCCGCAGCGCCGGGATGGGGAACGCTTGCAGCGCCGCCTCGTCGTCGCTGCCGCAGTCGCACAGCAGCAGATCGAACGCTTGCCGGTCGCAGGCTTCGGCCTGGCGGGCGTCGGCCGCCACCGTCAGCGCGTAGCCCAACTGACCGAGCACGGTGGCCAGCAAACCATGGTTGGCGGGCGCCGCGTCGAGCAGCAGCACGCGCAGGCGGGCCGTGGGGGCCGGGGCGGGTGCTAGCGATGGGGGCGCGATTGCGTCGGCCGGATGGTCAGCGTCAGCGTCAATAGCGGATGCGGGCGGCGCCGGTTGACCGGCCCGCAGCGCCGGCGGCAGCCACGCGGCCAGCGCCGGCAGCAGCTGCTCCGGTTCGAAGGCCTTGGCCAGCCAGCCGTCGAAGCCGGCCGCCAGCAGGGCCGCGCCGCCGTCGTCGGCCGGTTCGGCGCTGGCCGCCAGCACGGGAATGGCGCGCGTGGCCGGATCGGCCTTGAGCTGGCGCAGCACGCCATAGCCGTCCAGCCGCGGCAGGCGCAGGTCGCACAACACGAGGTCGGGCCGCTCGCGGCGCGCGAGCGCCACGCCCTGTTCGCCATCCCAGGCCGACAGCACGCGGTAGCCGCACGCTTCCAGCAGGTAGACCATCAGGTTCATGTTGGCCGGGTTGTCCTCGATGACCAGTATCGTTGCCGCCATATCTTCCTCCGCTGCGGCGCGCGGCCGCCACCCCGCTCAGCGCCGGGATTTGAGCGCCAGCGTGAACGTGCTGCCGTGGCCGAAGTCGCTGGTGAAGAACAGCGAGCCGCCGATCAGGTTGGCCAGGTTCTGGCACAGGTACAGGCCCAGTCCCGCCCCTTCGGCGTGGCGGGTCGAGGTGGAGTCGAGCTGCGTGAAGGCCTGGAACAGCTTGGCCTGGTCTTCCTCGCGGATGCCGGCGCCGCTGTCGGCCACGGTGAATTCCACGCGCGGGCCGTCCTCGCCGTCGCACACGGCCAGGCTCACGCGCACCGTGCCCTGTTCCGTGAACTTGATGGCGTTGTTGAGCAGGTTGAGCAGGATCTGGGTCAGGGCCCGGCGGTCCGTGTCGACCGTCACCGGCTCCCCGGCCAGCGCCACCTCCAGCGCCAGTCCCTTTTGCAGCGCCAGCGGGCGCACGCTGTCGATCGCGTCGGCCACCAGTTGCTGGCACTGCACCGGCTCCACCGTGAGCGACACCTTGCCCGCCTCGATCTTGGCCACGTCGAGGATGTCGTTGATCAGCGACAGCAGGTGGCGCGCGCTGGCCCGGATCGTGTTGAGCTGCTTGTCCTGCTCCGTCGTCAGGGGGCCGGGCAGTTTCATCAGCAGCGCGCCGGTGAAGCCGATGATGGCGTTGAGCGGGGTGCGCAGCTCGTGCGACATGTTGGCGATGAAGGCCGACTTCATGCGGCTCGCCTCGACCAGCTCCAGGTTCTTGAGCGCGATCTCGCGGTTGATGGTTTCCAGTTCGCCCGCGTGGTGGGCCAGCCGCATGTTCAATTCGATCACCTGGCGCTCGCGCACCTGCAGCTCGCTGTTGACCTGCACGGCCTGCTCGTAGGTGGAGATCAGCAGGTCGAGGATCTGCTGGCGCTCGGCGTTGATGAAGTGCTTCTGGTCGCCCAGGTAGAGCGCGATGCCGACTTCCATGTTCTGGCTGCGGCGCAGCTTCTGGTTCATCAGCATGTGGCCGATGCGGTTGATCAGGTAGTCGTCCGCGTACGGTTTGCGGATGAAATTGTCGGCCCCGCACTCGATGCCGCGGATGATGTCCTTGGGGTCCGTCAGCGACGTGACGAGGATGACGGGAATGTCGCGCAGCGCCTCGTCGGTCTTGATGGCGCGGCACAGCGTGTAGCCGTCCATCTCCGGCATCACGATGTCCGACAGCACCAGCTGCGGCTTGGCCGCGCGGATCGCCTCCAGCGCCAGCCGGCCGTTGGCGGCCACCCGCGCGCGGTAGCGCATCGCCTGGATCAGGCGGCGCAGCCGCTCGGCCTGGGTCGGGCTGTCCTCGACGATCAGGATTTCCGTCTCGTCGGGCTGGATTTCATAACTGGCGTCCACAGGCAATCTCCTGGAATCGGGTTCGCCGCGTCGTCACGCGGGCCGGTTGGCGGGCAGTTGGCGCGGCGTGGACGGGCCGGCGCTGCCGCCCGTGCCGCGCTGTGACGGGCAGGTGTTACGGGCAGGTGAAACTATATCGGAATTAGCGGCGCCGCAGTGCGATTTTGCCACCGCCGTGCGCGCGGCGCTACGCGGGCAGGCCCTGGAACGCGCCGGCCCGGTAGGTCAGCACCAGCGTGTCGCGGTGGCCGTGGGCGCCCAGCGGCTGGATCGGCGTCGATTCATGGATCACGGCCGCGTCGTCGAGCAGCAGCAGCGACCAGGGCTCGGTCAGCGTGAAGCGCTTGCCGTTCGGGCCGTCGGCCTCGAAGATGCGCGTCTCGCCGCCCTTGATGTCGCGCCGGCCCACCAGCAGCACGGCCACGAAGTCGACGCCGTCGCGGTGCGCGCCTTCGGGCGTGGGGCGGCCGATGCCGTCCGTGGTGTCGATGCGGAACTGGTGCGCCTCGATGTACCACGGATGGGCGCCGCGCGCGGCCGTGCACAGCTGGCCGATGCCGCGCAGCAGTCCCTGCCAGGCCGGCCGCGCCACCGTGGCCGGCCGCACCGGCTCGAACAGGCGCTGCATGCCGCCGTGCAGGGCGTTGTATTCGAGCGGCTGCCAGTGCGGGCGGTGGGCCGTCTGGCGCAGGGTGTCGCCGTCCTGGACGAAGCACGAGTGGCGCCGGCGGCGGTAGCGGCCGCCGTCCTTCAGGTAGTTGTCGAGCGCGAGGTCGTCCCAGCCCGGTTCCAGCGCGGCCAGGTCGGCCAGCGTGCAGCCGGCCAGGCTGGCCACGTCCTCGGGGCGCAGCAGCGCGTAACCTTGCTGGCGCAGCGCCTGCGGGACGAATTCGGGGGCGGTGAAGGTGGGGGCGGGAGTGGTCATGGATGCCTGCGATGAGTCACGATGCAGGCATTGTACGCCGCGCGCCGCGATGGTGCGCGCGGGCGCGGCGGCCGGCCGTCACGCGGCGCGCAGCAATTGCGCGCGCAGCGCCGTCAACTCGTCCTTCAGGCTGGCCACCTGATCGAGGCTGCAGCGGGTGGCGCCGAGGATGTCGGCCGGCAGCGTGGCGGCCACGTGGCGCAGCGCGTCGCCGGCCGGCGTGAGGGTGATGATCACCTGGCGCTCGTCGCTGGCGGCGCGCGCGCGCGTGAGCAGGTCGGCCTGCTCCATGCGCTTGAGCAGCGGCGTGAGCGTGGCCGAATCGAGGAACAGCCGTTCGCCCACCTCCGTCACGGTCAGCCCGTCGCGCTCCCACAGCACCATCATGACCAGGTACTGGGAATAGGTGAGCCCAAGTTTGCGCAGCAGCTTGCGATACAGCTTGCTCATGGCAAGCGAGGTCGAATACAGGGCGAAGCACAACTGGGCGTCCAGCCGTGGCGCTTGCGGCGGCACAGTGGTGGGGACGGCGGCGGGCGGGGTGGCGGATGGGGTGTTCATGGGACCAGTATAGATAGTGCGCTATTTATTTGCAAGCTCGGGCGCAAAAAATACGGCGCCGGGCGGGCGCTCGGGTATGATGATTGGAAACAAATATTCTGCAAGGGGTTGCCAGGCATGGAAGTCCACCACAGGGCCATCGTACTCGTCGCCGATGGCGCGCCCGGGCAGCGCGCGCTGCTGGGCACTCTGCTGCATGATCAGTACACGCTGCGCGAGGCCGGCGACGGCGCCGCCGCGCTGGCGGCCGCACGCCAGTTGCCGCGCCCGGATCTGTTGCTGCTGGACGCGGCGCTGCCCGGCGATGGCGTCGACGGCCACGGCGTGCTGGAACAGTTGCGCGCCTGCCCCGACACGGCCGCCATCCCCGTGCTGATGCTGGTCGACGGCGGCCAGCCGCAGGACGAGCGGCGCGCGTGGCAGGGCGGGGCGGCCGACGTGGTGCAGCGGCCCTTGCTGGCCGAGGCCTTGCAGGCGCGCGTGGCCACCCACGTCAAGCTGCGCCGCTCGCGCGAACTGCTGCGCCACCAGGCCGGCCTGGTCGAACACCTGGTGCAGGAACGCACGGCCGAACAGCAGCAGATGGTGGAGGCGGTGATCTGGGCGCTGGCCGCGCTGGCCGAGTCGCGCGACCACAAGACCGTCAACCACATCCGCCGGGTCCAGCATTACGTGGCCGCGCTGGCGCGCCAGCTGCAGCCGCAGCCGCGCTTCGCGGCCGAGCTGTCGGACACCAACATCGCGCTGCTGTTCCAGGCCGCGCCGCTGCACGACATCGGCAAGGTCGGCATCCCGGACGCCATCCTGCTCAAGCCGGGCCGGCTCACCGACGAGGAATTCGCCGTCATGCAGCGCCACACGCTGTACGGGCGCGACGCCATCGTCGAGGTCGAGCGCCACCTGGGCCGCAGCACCACCTTCCTGCGCTACGCGCGCGAGATCGCCTATTCGCACCAGGAGAAATACGACGGCTCCGGTTATCCGCAGGGCCTGGCCGGCGACGCCATCCCGCTGTCGGCGCGGCTGGTGGCGGTGGCGGCCGTGTACGACGCGCTGATTTCGCGCCGCGTCTACAAGCCGGCCTTCACCCACGAGACGGCGCTGGAATTGATCCGCCAGGGCAGCGGCGAGCAGTTCGACCCCGACCTGGTGGACGCGCTGCTGATGGTGGAGGAGGAGTTCCTCGACATCGCGGCCCGTTACGCCGACGCGGCCGTGGCCGACAACGGATGGGCGGCGCCGGCGGCGTCATAAGATAGCTGGCCGGCGCGGCGCCGGCCGCGCCAGCGTGGAGGCAAGGCAGGCCATGCGCAAGCACGGATACATCGCGTTCATCGTCGGACTGTGCCTGACGGCCGCGCTGTGCCTGTTCGTCTCCGGCGAACAGCATCGCCAGCGGCGCGAGGTTTTCCGGCGCGACGCCGACAAGATCACCCACGCCACGGAAGTGCGGCTGCGCACCTATTTCGACATGCTGTACGCGCTGCGGGCCATGTACGCGCACGACGGCCACATCGACCGGGCCGAGTTCCACCGCTTCGTCGCCGCGCTCGACCTGGCGCGGCGCTACCCCGGCTTCCAGGCCATCCAGTTTGTGCGCGCCGTGCCGGCCGCGCAGCTGGCCGCCTTCGCCGACACCGTGCGGCGCGACACCAGCCTGGACCCGCAAGGCTATCCGCAGTTCCGCGTCCATCCGGCCGCGCTGCGCGACACCCATTACGTGATCGAATACACGGAACCGCTGGCCGGCAACGAGAACGCGTTCGGGCTGGACCTGGCGGCGCTGGCGCCCCACCTGCAGGCGCTGGAGCTGGGGCGCGACAACGGCGCCATCGTGGCCACCGAGCGTATCACGCTGGTGCAGGACGCCAGCGGCGAACCCGGTTTCGTGGCGCGCGCGCCGAACTACCGCAACGGCGCGCCGCTGGCCACGCCGGCCCAGCGGCGCGACGCGCTGGTGGGCTTCGTGGCGATCGTCTTCAAGGTCAACACGCTGATGCGCGAAGTGATCGAACCGGGCTTGCTGGCCGACCTGTACGTGGACATCCACGACACCGGCTACCTGAAGGATGGCGCCGGCCACGCGCCCGGCACCGACACCCTGCTGTTCGACAGCGGCGGCCGGATCGGCGCGGCCCGCCTGCCGGCCTTGCCGGGCCTGGACGCCAGCGCCAGTCTGGTGGTGGGCGAGCGCCGCTGGCTGCTGCGGGTGCGGGGCCACGACGGGGCGCGCTACAGCGGCGTGCCCACGCCGGTGCTGTTGACGGCGGCGGCGGGCCTGATCATCAGCGCGCTGGTGGCCGCGCTGATGATGGCCAAGCAAGGGCTGGAACGCAGCCTGGCCGAACTGGCGCGGCAGAAGGACAACGCCGACGCCGCCCATGCCGACCTGTCGGCGGCGCTGGCCAGCCTCAAGCTGGCCCAGGCCAATCTGATCACGTCGGAGAAGATGGCATCGCTGGGGGCGCTGGTGGCGGGCGTGGCGCATGAGCTGAACACGCCGATCGGCAACAGCCTGCTGACGGCCACCGCGCTGGGCGACCGGGTGGCCGATTTCGAGCGCCGGTTGCACGGCGAGGGCGGCGTCAAGCGCTCGGCGCTGGAGGCCATCCTGGCCGACGCGGGCAAGGCCTGCGCCATCATCGCCGCCTCGCTGGCGCGGGCGGCCGACCTGATCACCTCGTTCAAGCAGGTGGCGGTGGACCAGTCCAGCGGCCAGCGCCGCCGCTTCCTGCTGGAGGAGGTGGTGCGCGACGTGCTGGCCACGTTCGCCGTGCAGTTGCGGCACGCGGCCTGCACGGTGGAGGTGGATGTGGCGCCGGGGCTGGAATTGCTGTCCTATCCGGGCAGCGTGGGGCAGGTGCTGAGCAACCTGCTCAACAACGCGCTGCTGCATGGGTTCGAGGGCAAAGGGGGCGCCGTCACCATCAGCGCCCAACGCCACGGCGAGCACGAGGCCGTGCTGCGCTTCGCCGACAACGGCAAGGGCATGGCCGAGCGCACGCTGCGCCAGGTGTTCGACCCGTTCTTCACCACGCGTCTCGGGCAGGGCGGATCGGGGCTGGGCATGCACATCGTCTACAACATCGTCACCAACGTGCTGCATGGCCGCATCGAGGTGCAGTCGGCGCCGGGGCAGGGCACCTGCGTGACGCTCACGCTGCCGCTGGAGGCGCCGGTGTGGGAGCCGTCCGCCTGAGGCGCGCGGCGCGCCGTTACAGGAAGCCACGCACCGGTAACGCTGCGTCGCGCTGGATCCAGTTGCTCGGGGAATAGATGCTGCGGCCGTCAGTCACGTGCAGCGTGTAGGCGTGGCGCGAGACGGGCGAGCGGTTCGGCGCGCTGTAGTGGGGCAGCAGGCCGTGGAAGCACACCAGGCTGCCCGCCTGGCAGGCCAGCGGCACCGCCGTGGCTGCGCCGGGCCATGGCGTGGTGTCCAGCTTCTCCATCGTCACCGTGTCGCCGTGGCGCAGGAAGCGTTCGCGCATGGGGCCGCGGTGGCCGCCCGGTTCGGCCCACAGGCAACCGTTTTCCTGCGTGGCGTCCTCCAGCGCGAACCAGAACGTGGTGACGGTGACGGGATCGGTGTCGAAATAGGTGGCGTCCTGGTGCCAGCGCACTTCGCCGCCGATGCCGGGCTGCTTGAAGATGTACATCGACTGCCAGACTTGGGCCTGCGCCAGCCCCAGGTCGCGCGCCACGGCGGCCAGCCGCGCGTCGGCCGAGAAGGCGCGGAACACGGGGTCCAGGTCGTGCATGGCGTGGCCGATCTTGTTGATCGAGAGCGCCTTGTCCTGTTTGAGCCGGCCGTCCGGGCCGAACGCCTCCTCCTCGAAGAAGCAGCGGATGGTGTTGTCCGAACCGAGGAAGTAGTCGTCGGCGCGCTTTTCCTGCTCGCGCGTGGTGAAGATGCCGGCCGCCGCCGACGGGTCGAAGGCGTCCACGATCTGCGCGGCGCGCGCGCGCAGGGCCGCGATCTCGGCGGCGCTCTTGAAGCCGGGCAGGACGAGGTAGCCGTCCCGTTGGTATTGCAGTTTCTGGTCGTCAGTCAGCATGGCGGCTCCGGTGCGGGGCAAACTGTGGGAACGGCCATTGTACCGATATGCGGCGGGCGCGGATCACACCCGCCAGGCGCCGTCCTTGTACACCTGGTCGTCGTCCAGGTAGACCGCTTCCGTCACCGCGAACACGTCCACGTGGTAGCGCGCGTCCTTGCGCCGGAACTGCGGCTTGGGGTAGACGCCGTGCTTGGCGCCCAGCGACAAGTGGATGCCGCACATGCGCTCGTAGGTGCCGATGTCGTTCACCGTCAGCTCGCGCGAGAACGCGCGGTTCATGCCGAAGCCCAGTTCGCGCAGCCACACTTCGCCCTCGTGGGCGCGGATGATGGCCAGCATGTTGTCGAACGCGGGCGTGCTGTGCTCCACGCCCGTCACCCGGCCCCGCTCGACGATCAGGGTGATCGGGTGCTCGGGGCGGTTGACGAGGAACTGCGTGTCGCCGAACACGAAGATGCGCACCCGTCCATGCACGGCCTCCAGGTCCAGCGCCTCGGTGAACACTTCGCCCAGCGGGAATTGGCCGCCCACGTTGTTCATGGCGCTGTAGTCGCCGATATTGAGCTTGGCCGGCTCGAACGCGGAGCCGAACACGAGCCGCTCGCCGCCGCTGTCGATCACGCCGCCGGCGGCGCGGTCGATGCGGGCCTTGAGCGCGTGGCCCACGCCGCGGTAGTAGGCCGGGTCGTAGGCCAGCGCGTCGATGTAGTGGCGGCCCTGTTCGCCCGGCATGCGCGACAGGTGCACGTGCTCGATCACCTTCAGGCCGCGCTTGAACAGTTCGATGCGGATGCGGAACGCTTCGAGCCGGAAGCTGGTGGACTGGATCAGCACCACCAGGTCGCCGGGCGCCATGCGGGCGAAGGCGGCCAGCACCTGCTCGGGCGTGACGGCGTCGAAGTCGATGAAGGTGGCGCCGGGGATGGCGCGCCGGTACGCCTCCGTCAACGCGCGGTTCAGGTCGCAGCGGGTGTCGTGGACGATCAGGGCGCCATGGCTGGGCGCGTATTCGATGGCCATCGCCAGCAGGTCGCGCACGTTGCGCGCGGCCGTGTCCACCGTCGTCGCGGCGAGCACCCCATACGGCGGGGCGGTGGGCGGGGAGGCGGGGGCGGTGGACGTCATGGCGTGGCGAATCAGTGCGAAAGGGAATGTTGTGCATTATACGGGGGAAGCCCGGCTGCTTTCTTCTTGTACATGGCCGGGGTGCGTTGTAGAATTCAGAAAAATATAGCCGCTGGGAAACTAGCGGCACGTCATGAGGGACGCCCGATGAGCATAACGATGGGACAGGATTTGCCGCTGGAGCGGCCCGACGCCGAAGGCCGCGCGGCCCTGTTCGTGCCCACGGCTGCCATCAAGGAGGAGGTGCTGCAGACCATCCGCAAGGGCGCCGCCGTGGTCGGCTTCGGCAACCATGACCGCACGCTGACCATCTACTACGAGAGCAACCGCTTCAACGAACCGTTGCTGGGCAAGTGGGAGCAGAAGGCGCGCAAGGCCTACGAGCGGCTGGTCGACAACCTGCCCACGGTGTCCAAGATGACGGCCAAGCCCGAGCACTTCGAGCAGGTCGGCTACATCAACGGCAAGGGCATCACGATCCGCCGCATGGCCAGCCTGATGCGCTGGCTCGAACAGTCCGAGGCGCTCGACAGCGCGCCGGCCGGCGAACTGATCCAGTTCACGCCGCCGCCACCACCGAAAAAGATCGTGGCCGAGTAAGAACTGTCGCGTCGCAGCATCACCGGTCCGCCATGGAGGCGGCCGGATCAACTTTGCCCCCGATTTTCTTGGGCGAACTGAAACTTTCCTGTGAGCATGTGTTATCGTCGTCTCTCAGCGGCGGACACAGCCGTAACTGCGGCGGCAGTCCTGCCGTCGCCCTGTTACCACAAGGAGAGACTGCATCATGCGACAACTTTACCAATACCTGATGACGGCGCTGCTGGCGCTGTGCGTGGCCGGCGCCGTCCAGGCCCAGGAAACGACCCACCGCGGCACGGCCGACGAGGCCGTGGCCATGGTCAAGAAGGCCAGCGCCTACCTGCAAAAGAACGGCAAGGACAAGGCCATCGCCGCCTACAACGATCCCAAGGGCGAATTCATCAACGGCGACCTGTACGTGTTCATGATCGACACCAGCGGCGTGATGCTGGCGCACGGCCAGAACCCCAAGATGGTCAACAAGAACCTGATGGAGCTGAACGCCGGCGGCGTCTATCCGCTCAAGGAATTCCTCAAGCTCACCAGCGGGCCGGCCGGCAAGGGCTGGGTCAAGTACATGTGGCCGAATTCGATCTCCAAGAACATGGAGGAGAAGAACACCTACGTGGAAAAAGTCGGTGAGTATGTGATCGGGGTGGGCATCTACAAGTAAGGCCCGCGCCTTCGGGACGGCGGCGCGCGCGCCGCCGTCAGGCCACCAGCCTGCGCAACCACGCCAGCAGCACGGTGGCCAGCAACTCGGTGCGGGGCAGGATGGCGAAGCGGTGCTGGCCAAACACCTGCCCCAGGTAGTGCGCGGCCTGATGGTCTATCGTCATGCAGAACGTGGCGATGCCGCTGTTGCCCGCCTCCACCACGGCCTGCCGCACATCATGCAGGCCGTACTTGCCTTCATAGACGTCGACATCGTTCGGCTTTCCATCCGTGAGCAATAGCAGCAGCCGGTGTCTGGCTGGCTGCGCGGCCAGGCAGGCGGCCGCGTGCCGCACGGCGCTGCCGGTGCGCGTGTAGTGTTCCGGTTCGATGCCGGCGATGCGCAGCGCGACGCTCTGGCTGTACGGCTCGGCGAAGCGTTTGATCTCGCGCACCACCACACCGTCCGGACCTTCCCCGCTGAACGCCATCACGCCGAACGGTTCGCCGAGCGCGTCGAGCGCGTGGCTCACCAGCAGCAACGCTTCCCGTTCCACGTCGATCACGCGGCGCTGGTCGCTGATCCAGCCGTCGGTCGATCCGCTCACGTCCACCAGCACCAGCACGGCCAGGTCGCGCCATTCCAGGCGCTGCGTCTCGAATACGCGGCCATCGGGTTCGCCACCGGCGCGGCGCGCCGATTCCGCATCGACCCACGCGTCCACGTCGAGTTCCTCGCCGTCCAGCTGATGGCGGTGGCGGGCGCGCCGCGCGCTGAGCAACTGAAAGCCGCGCCGCACCGATGCCAGCAGCGTGGCATGCTGGCGCAGGGCCCGTTCGACCACGGCCGGGTCGCCGGCCACGGCCGGCGTGGACCAGACCACGCTGCCGGACGCGGTGTAGTCGCGGCGGCGGTAGTCCCATTCCCGGTAGCGGTGGCGCGTGCCCTGGGGCCCGTCCGCGCGCGGCGCCTGCTGGCTGCTGGTGCCCGTGACCGGCTCGTCGCTCATCAGCACTTCAGCCGGCGTGCCGGGCGTGGAGACCAGCCGCGCCTCGGGCAGCTCGGACAGGGCGTCGCCGAAGTCGTCCGCCGCCGTGTCCGCGTCGCGGTCGGCGGGGCGCTGCATGCCCATCGGGTCTTCCGCCTTTTCGTGCGGCTGCGCGGTCTGGAGCACGAACGCGCCCGGCGATGCCGGTTCGTCCTCGCCCTCGCGCGCCGGCCTGGCCTGCGGGCGCCGCGCCAGCCGGGCGCTGCGCGGGGTGGCGCGCAAGGCGGGCGCGTCGTCTTGCTTGCCCGGCAGCGGCGCCGGGGCGGCATCCGGTGGTTTGAATTCGCCCAGCCACAGATCCTTGTGCAACAGCGCCCCGGCGCTCGCCGGCGGCGCTTCGCGCGCGGCCCGCGCGGCCAACTGGTGCAGCGCGGCGCTGGAGAGCGCCAGCGCGTCGGCCGGCAGCGCGGCCAGCGGCGGCTGGCCGCTTAAGGCGCGCTGCACGGCCTGCTCGATCCAGGCCACGCCGCCGCTCAACCGGCGCGGATCGGGACGCGCCGCGAGCGCCTCGGCGCGCAGCTGCGCCAGCGCGGGCCGCAGGCCGGGAAAGCGGCGCTGCAGCAGCGCGTCGGACACCCAGGCTTCGCAGACGTGGAACAGGGCCGCCGCCAGGTCCTGGCGCGCGCCGAACGCGGGCGCGCCGCGCACCGCGCGCGTGGCCTGCAGCAGGGCCAGCGCCCGGTAGCGTTCGAGCGCGGCGTCGGGATCGCGGTGCAGCGGCGACGGCAGCCAGATCGTCTGCCCATCGGTGGCCGGCAGCGCGATGGTGTGCGCGGGCGCCTGGCCGCGCCGGAACAGGCGATCGAGCATGGTGCGGGGCAGCGGCGCCTGCGCGGTGTGGAAGCGGAACGCGCGGCCGAACGCCGCGTTGCACAGCAGGTCCAGGCGTCCGGCGACCGCCTTCAGCGCCAGTCCCGCTTCGCCGCCGCGCTGCCGTTTGCGCTGGCGCGCCCGCTGCACGTAGTCGAATGCGTGGCGCGCCACATCCGTGATGACGTCTTCGGCTTCCGGCATCGCGCTAGATGAAGCTGGCGCGGATCAGGTCATCCATGGCGCCGGTCAGCGCGGCATCGTCCGACAGCGGGGCGACGATGGCCGCGTAGCAGGCCTGGCGTGGATGGATGCCGCTGGCGATCAGGCGCGCCGCCGCCACCAGCACGCGGGTGCTCGGCACCTCGGCCAGGCCGCGGTCGCGCAGCTGGCGCAGGCGTCCGGCCAGCGTCACCAGCTCGTGGGCCAGCGCGGTGGCCACGCCGCCCTCGTGGGCCACGATGGTCACTTCGCGCTCGGGCGGCGGGAAATCGAAGTCGAAGCCGATGAAGCGCTGGCGCGTGCTGGGCTTGAGGTCCTTCAGCATGCGCTGGTAGCCGGGGTTGTACGAGATGACGAGCTGGAAGCCCGGCGCGGCCTCGATGGTTTCGCCCGTCTTATCGACCGGCAGGATGCGGCGGTGGTCGGTCAGCGGGTGCAGCACCACCACCGTGTCCTGGCGCGCCTCGACCACCTCGTCCAGGTAGCAGATGGCGCCGTTGCGCACGGCGCGCGTGAGCGGGCCATCCTGCCACACCGTGTTGCCGCCCTCGATCAGGAAGCGCCCCACCAGGTCGGCCGTGGTGAGGTCGTCGTGGCAGGACACGGTGATCAGGGGCCGGCCCAGCTTCCACGCCATGAACTCGACGAAGCGGGTCTTGCCGCAGCCGGTGGGCCCCTTCAGCATGACGGCCAGCTTGCGCTCGTGGCACTGCTCGAACAGCGCCACCTCGTCGCCCAGCGGCTGATAGTAGGGCGGGGCCGGGGCCGCCCCCGGCGCCACGTGCGCCGCCTCAGGCTCCCGCTGCATGAGGCTGCGCCTGCGCGTTGTCGCTGAATTCGAGGCGCGGCCCGTAGCGGAAGAAATCGACGATGAACAGCACCACCCCGGTGGCGAACAGCGACGCGGTGGCGATCAGCATCAGGAAGTGCACCTGGATCTTCAGCTGCGCATCGAGGAAACCGAGGCCCATGATCCGTTCCAGATACACCTGGCCGATGCCGGCCGTGGCGAACGACATCGTCATGCCGAACATGCCGGCGATCTGCAGCCAGAACGCCCAGTAGCCGAGCGCCGTGCCCTCCTCGGGACGGCGGGTGAGGCTGGGCAGCGCGAACGAGATCATGGCCAGCACGATCATGGCGTAGGCGCCGTAGAACGCGGCGTGGCCGTGCATGGCCGTGATCAGCGTGCCGTGCGTCCATTTGTTCACCGAGGGGAAGGTGTGGGCGAGGCCGAGCAGGCCGGCGCCGAACAGGGTGAACACGGCGCTGCCCACCGTCCAGTGCAACGCCAGTTTGTTGGGGTGGCCGGCGCCGGCGCGGCGGATCGACGAATAGGCGTAGACGGCCATGCCGATCAGGGCCAGCGGCTCCAGCGCGCTGAAGAAGCCGCCGATGGGCAGCCAGTAGCTGGGCACGCCCACCCAGTAGTAGTGGTGGGCGGTGCCGAGGATGCCGGCGATGAACACCAGGCCGACGATCACGTACAGCCATTTCTCCATCACCTCGCGGTCGGCGCCGGACAGGCGGATCAGCAGGTAGGCGAGGAAGCCGCCCTGGATCATCTCCCACACGCCCTCGACCCACAGGTGGATGGTCCACCAGCGGTAGAAGATCGACACCGTGTAGTTCTGGTATTCGAGCAGCGCCGGCAGATAGAGCACGGCGGCCAGGCCCAGGCCGGCGATCAGCACGCCCTCGCTGGTGGTCAGGCGGCCCGATTTTTTGATGGTCATGCCGATGTTGTAGAGGAACATGAGCATGACGATCACGATGACGATCTTGTGCGGCAGCGGTTGTTCGAGCAGCTTGTTGCCGGTGCCCCAGCGGAACAGGTAGCCGATGATGGCCGTCACGCCCATCAGCACCCACAGCACGAGCTGCACGTAGGCCAGCCGCGTGCTGTGCAGTTCGGTGCGCGATTCGTCGGGCACCATCCAGTAGGTGGCGCCCATGAAACCGCACAGCACCCACACGATCAGCAGGTTGGTGTGGATGACCTTGGTGACGTCGAACGGCAGGATGTAGAGCAGCGGGTCGGGCCCCAGGTACTTCGAGGCCGACAGCAGGCCGAACACCAGTTGCAGGCCGAACAGGGCCACCGCCACCGCAAAGTACCAATAGGCGACTGATTGGGATTTGTATTTCATCGCGTTTGCTCCGGTTACTTCAACGTCGACAGGTAGGCCACCAGATGATCGATCTGCTCGGGCTTGAGCGCGCTCGGATAGGTGGCCGGCATGAACGACTTGCCATCGGCCGAGTACATGGCCCCAGGCACGATGTGGGCGCTGGGGGTGAGCACCGATTCGCGTATGTAGCCGGCCAGGTCCTTGGCGTGGCCGTGGTAGTCGCTGCTGGCGAGCAGCGTCTGGGTGCGGCTGGCCAGCCCGGCCAGCGACGGCCCGGCCATATTCACGCCCGGCGCCGTCGAGTGGCAGGCGGTGCAGGCCGGCACCGCGCTGCGGAACACGGCCTCGCCCAGGGCCACCGGGTCTTCCGAGGCCGGGGCCGCGCCGGCGGCGGCTGCGCCTGCGGGCGGCTGGCCGGTGGGGCGGTCGGTGCCGGGGAAGGTGGCGCCCGTCACCAGCAGCGGCCGTGGCGGCCAGCCCTGGTTGTCGACTTTCGAGACCCAGTCGAGGAAGGCGATCAGGTCGGCGATGTTGGCGTCGCTGAGGTTCTGGCGCGGCATCAGACGGCGATGCTTGTTCTCGTCGTAGAACTTGGCCGGGTCCTTCAGGTAGGCGCGCAGGTAGGCTTCGCCGCGCAGCTGGGTGATCTTGGTCAGGTCCGGCGCGTAGTAGGCGCCTTCGCCGAACAGGGTGTGGCAGTTGATGCAGTTATTGTTGTGCCACACGTCCTTGCCGCGCGTGACCTGGTCGGTGATGGTGCTGGCATGGGTCAGCTGGCCGAACTGGCGGTGGCTGTCCAGCGTCAATCCGAGGAAGGCGACCGAGGCGATGGCGGTGGAAACAATGGCGAAGAGACGGGCTTGTCGCTTGTTCACGCTGGCCTCCTAGACGGAAATGGCAGGCCAGTAACGCAGCGCCGTCACCGCCGAATAGGCGATCGCCAGCGCGATGAGAACCACAACAAGATAGGCGAACAACTTCAACGACGTGATCCAGGCGTTCATTGTGTTCCTCCTCGAAGAGTGCTGCTGATGATAACTCGACAATGTGGATACTGGCGCACATTTATGATAAAAACAACAGCATTGGATTTTTTGCCCGTGCCGGCGACGGCAAAAAAACGGGCGGCGCCCCAGGGGAGGGGGGCGCCGCCCGAAACCGCGCGAACGCGGCGAGATTACCGTTGTCGGCGCGGCGGCATGCGCTGCCGCCATGGCCGGGGGATCACAAACTGGCGCGCAGCTCCACGCCGATGGTGCGCGGCGGCGTCAGGTAGGCGTAGGGCGAGCCGAACTGCTGCGTTTGTCCACCCAGCGACGTGATGTAGCGCTGGTCGAACAGGTTGTTGACGATCAGCGCCACGCCGTAGCGTTGCGACGGGCTGTCCCAGCCCAGGCGCAGGTCGAACTTGCTGGTGGCCGTGCCGGTCTTGAGCGTGGCCGTGCGCAGGCAGCTCAGGGCCGCCGTGTCGCTGTTGCAGCGGGTGGCGCTCTGGTGGCTGCCCTGCAGGTTGACGCTGGCGCGCCCGCCGGCCGTCTCCCAGCTCATGCTGGCGCCGCCCATCACGTTCAGGCGCGGCGTGCCGACCGGCTGGCCGGACAGATCGAGGCTCACGTTGCCGGCCGCGTCCAGCCGCTGGTAGCGCGTGTAGGTCTGGTCCAGGTATTCGAGGCCGCCGAACACGGTGAGATTGGGATTGACGCGCACGCGCCCGTCCAGGTCCAGCCCATGCGCCTTCTGGTCGCTGGCGATCACGTTGTAGGTGGGGATGGCGCCCACGCTGTAGAGCTGAATGTCCTGCAGATTCTTGAACTTGTAGCCGAACAGCGAGGCGTTCACGCTGGCGCGCAGGGCCGGCACATTCCATTTCACGCCCGCTTCGAAGTTGGTCATCTTCTCCGGCGCGAAGCTGGGGTCGCGCCCGGTGCTCGTGGGCGAGGCCGGATTGGGCGGCGTGAAGATGTTGAAGCCACCGGCCTGGTAGCCGCGCGAGACGGAGGCGAACAGCAGCGTGTCGGCGTTGAGCTTGTGGTCGAGCACGAGGCGGGGGCTGAAATCGGTCCAGTCCTTGTCGCGCGTGACGGGCGCGCCGGCCAGTTGTCCGGCCGTGGCGAAGATGATGTTGGACGGGAAGGTGGACGGGCCCACGCCGGCCAGCGGGCCGTAGGCCGTGAGGAACTGGTCGAGCGCCGGCGACACGCGGCCCGGCACGTACCACGTCATGGTCTTCTTGTCCTGGGTCCAGCGCAGGCCGGCCGTCACGTTTGTCGATGGCGCCACGTGCCAGATGGTGTCGCCGTACACGGCCACGGAGCGGGTGCGCACGTCGCTGTAGTGGGTCTCCTGCCACGGGTAGCTGGTCTCGGGCACGGGCACGCCGGCCGCCGCCAGCCCGCCGAACAACTGGCCGAAATTGGCCGCGCCGCCGGCGAACTGGCTCAGGGTGTCGAGCGTGCCCGTGGTCACGTAGGCGCCGGCGTCCTGGTGCTCGTTGTTGTGGAAGTAGCTGAGGCCCGCGATCCAGTCCAGCTGCGCCGTCTTGCCCGACAGTTTGAACTCCTGCTGGAAGCTGCGCGCGCGCTTGGCGTCCAGCGTGGCCAGGTACAAGTCCTGGCGCGCGTTGCCGTCGTTGTCCGTGTAGTTGTGGGTGCTGAAGCGGCGCCACGCGGTGGTGGACGCGAACGCCATGCCGGCCAGCGGCGAGTCGATGCGCAGCGTGGCGCCGTCGAAGTTGCGGCCCTCGGCGCCCTGGGTGTCGTTGTGCAGCGGGGCGCTGAACGGATCGACGAAATTGGCCGTGTAGGCCGCGTCGTACACGCCCCGGTAGCCGCCCAGCGGCAGGGCCGGATTCTGGATCACGGCGAACGCGGGCCGGCCGTACTGCTCCATGTTCTCGTGCTCCCAGCCGACGATCACCTTGGCCGCGCCCACGTCCTGGCGCAGCGACAGCCGGGTGGCCCAGTCCTTGTCGCCGCCCATCTTGCGGCCCGTGGTCTGGTTGGTGACCCAGCCCGCGCTGCCGGCCCGCACGGCCACCAGGCGCGCGGCCGTGGTGGCGGAGATGGGCAGGTTGAGCATGACGTCGGCGTTGGCGCGGCCGTAGCTGCCCAGCTTGAGGTGGGCTTCCGCGTCGTTCGTCTGGCCCGGCTCGTTGGTGCTGATGGCGATGGCGCCGGCCGCGCTGTTGCGGCCGAACAGCGTGCCCTGCGGGCCCTTGATCACTTCGATGCGCTGCACGTCGATGAAGTTCATCAGCGCGCCGCCGGTCTTGCCGGTGTAGACGCCGTCCACGTAGACGCCGACCGGCGCATCGGTGGCGATGCCGAAGTCGCCCGGCTGCACGCCGCGGATGCCGAAGCTGGGCTGGGTCGGCTCCGTGCTGTCGACCACCAGGCCGGGGATGTAGCCGTTCAGATCGGCCAGGTCCTTGGCGCCGATGTTGCTGATGTCCTTGGCCGAGATCACCTGCATGGCGATCGGCACGTCCTGCACCAGCTGCTTGCGCGCCTGCGCCGTGACGACGATGGACTGGATCTCGTCCGCCCCCCACGCGGCCGGCGCGGCGAACGCGCTGGCAAGGCTGGCGGCGATGAGGGCGTGGGCGGGCAGGTCTGTGCGGTGCATGCGGACTCCGGCGCGATCGTTGATGTGTCAACGATTATGCCTACAGTTTTGTCATGTACACAAGAAATTAGTGGCCGTTTTCTCCCATCTTTTGCGATGATTTTGCAACGATTTCGCAACAATGGCGCCGAAACAGGCGGCGCCGTTCATCTGCTTTAACTTTTGGCTCGCCGGGCCATGCGGACTGGCTCGCCGCGTCACAGCGCCTTGAGGAACGCGCTCAGGTCGGCCGCCTCCTGCGGCGTGAAGCCGATGCGGAAGCGCGTGTCGTAGAAGCGCACCACGTCCTCGATGCGGCGCTGCGAACCGTTGTGGAAGTACGGCGCGCGCGCGGCCAGGCCGC
This sequence comes from Rugamonas sp. GW822-FHT03B10, assembly GCF_058801745.1. NCBI lineage: Bacteria > Pseudomonadati > Pseudomonadota > Betaproteobacteria > Burkholderiales > Oxalobacteraceae > Rugamonas > Rugamonas sp. GW822-FHT03B10. Next base: position 412,151 of record NZ_JBXANP010000002.1, read on the forward strand.
GCAGGCCCGGCGTCTTGAAGCGGCCGATGTCGCCCCATTTGCCGCTCTCCATGGCGCCGCCCGGATCGCTCGTCTCGATCACTTCGCCGGTGGCGTTGTTGCGCAGCGTGTAGAGCGGCAGGTCCGGCGTGCGCAGATTGGCGGCGGCGGTGCCGGTGTTGAACAGGCGGGCCACGGAGTGGCTGCCCACGTTGGGCGCGTTGTGGCAGGTGGCGCAGCTGGCGCGCTGCAACGGCAGCCGCAGTTCGTTGTTGAAGCCAGCCACGCCGACCACGTTGAACGGCTTGTTGTTGAAGATCTGCTCACCGCGCGCGATGGCGGCGCGCGCCTGGTTCTGCGTGGGGGCGGCCGGCGGCACGGGCGCCGGCTGGCCGCGTGCGGGCGGCGGCGGTGCCGGTGGTGCTGCCTGCGCCAGGTTGCGCCAGGCCGCGTACAGGTTCATCACGCTGCGGTTGAACGGCGCGCCGGTGCGGTAGTCGCCCGATTGCGGATCGTTGATGCCGAAGTAGAAGCCTTGTTGCGACAATGGCTGCGGGCCGCCCAGCGCGCCGGCATCGGTCAGGCTGCCGGCCGCCGTGGTGCTCGATTGGGCCGTGAACAGCGTTTGTTCGAAGGCGGCGATCTGACGCTGCTGGTCGGCCGTCAGGTCTTGCGCCGCTTCGGCGTGGCCGCGCACGGCGCTGTTGGCCTGGTGGCGCAGGTCGGTGTCGAGTGGCGCGAAGCAGCGCGCGGGGCGCACATCCTTGATGCAGATGCTTGATGCGGCATCGGCCAGCGTTTCGCGTCCGTCCCACATCACGGTGGCGTTGAACGGCAGGTTGGTGCTGGGCAGGGGACGGCGGAACAGCGACAGTTCGGTGGCGCTGGCGTAGTGGTAGGGGTCGTCCACCTTCACCAGCGAGAACTCGGCGTTGGCCGGCATGGGCAGGCCGATCCGGATCAGGCCCTTTGTGAGCAGCATGCTGTAGGCCAGGCGTTTCTGGTCCAGCGTGGCCACGGGCGCGGTGGGCGCGACGGCGCCATCGACGGGACGGAACACGGGGTCGAGGCCGGCGCTGCTGTTGAAGCGCGCAGTCAGGCCGGCCGGGGTGACGCTCCAGCCGTTGTCGGGCTGGTGGCAACTGGCGCAGCTGCGGCCATTGCCGAACGGCTGGAAGAAGGGACTGGTTGTGTCGACCGTGCCGGCGCTGCTGAAGGTGAGCGAGGCGCCATCGGCGTTGGGCACGGGCGCCAGCACCACGGGCGGCGGCGACTGCACGAGGACGGCGGCGGTGATGGCCGGGGTGGCGTCGACGGTGGCGGCGGTGTCGGTGGCGCCGCCGCCGCAAGCGGCCAGCACGGCGGCGGGCAGCAGCAGCAAGGGCAGGCGAATGGCGCGTGGGTGCATGATGGTCTCCGTCGATGGGGTGGTGGGACTTCGTTATTGATCTGCGGAAACCAATATGACGGCCAAATGTGCAGGAAAAATGGAGACGGCGGCGCAATGTGGCGCGCCCGCCGCAGGCGCAGGCCGTTCACATTGTCTGCACAATTGGCGGGTATGATGGCGCTGGACCCGGAGGCATGAGAGGAGCACGATGCAGCAGCACAGGAACCCGCCATGCGCCTGACGATCGCGCGCAAGATCGCGCTGGCCGTCATCGCCGTCGTCATCCTGTGCATCGGCACCATGGCGTGGGTGACGAGCATCAGTTTGCAGCGCGGCTTCGTGACCTACCTCAATGAGATGCAGACGCAGGATCTCGATCAGCTGCGCGAACTGCTGGAGGCGCGCTACCGCACCGAGGGCGATTTCGAATGGCTGCGCCACCAGCCGCGCGCGCTGCGTTCCCTGCTCGACCAGATGCAACCGCGCTTGCTGGCCGAGGCGGACGAGGGCGGCATGCGCCGGCGCGGTCCCGGTGCCGCGCCGCCCGATACTGCGCCGCCTGATGAAGAACGGGCGCCGCCGGAACGGGGCGACGCGCCGCCGCGACAGGATGACCCGCCCGGCTATGGCCGGCCGCGCGTCGGGCTACCATTCGGCGCCGGGCAGCGCCCACCGCCTGCCGATCTGCCCCCGCTCCGCGCCGACCAGGGCCAGCAAGGCGCGGACTTGTCGCCGCCGGGCGCCGACCTGCCACCGCCGCGCGCGGACTTGCCGCCGCCACGCGCCGGCCTGCCGCCACCGCGCCGTCCCGGCCGCGCCGACCCCGCCGGTTTCGCCTCGCGCATCTCCATCGTCGATGCGCAGGGCCGGTCGCTGATCGGCCCGCCCGACTTCCCGCCCGGTATAGAGCGCGACATCAAGGTCGATGGCCAGGTGGTGGGCCGCATGCGCTTGATGCCGCTGCGCCAGGCCGGCGGCGACGCCAGCGCCAGCACCTTCCTGCGCGGCCAGCTGCAAACCATCGTGCTGCTCTCGTGCGCGCTGATCGGCATGGCCATCCTGGCTGCCATCTGGCTGGCGCGCCACCTGCTGCGGCCGGTGGCAGCGCTGCGCGGCGTGACGGAAAAGCTGGCGCGCGGCGAGTTCGCGGCGCGCGCGCCCGTGCTGTCGCGCGACGAGCTGGCCGAACTGGCGCTGCACGTGAACGCGATGGCGCAGGCGCTGGAGGAAAACGAGCAGCAGCGGCGCCGCATGCTGGCCGACATCTCGCACGAGCTGCGCACGCCGCTGACGGTGATCCGGGGCGAGATCGAAGCCCTGCTCGACGGCATCCGCCGGGCCGACGCCAGCGCGCTCGATTCGCTGCACGCGGAAGTGCTGCACCTGAACCAACTGGTGGACGACCTGCACCAGCTGGCGCTGGCCGACGCCGGCGATCTGCAGTACAACTGGCAGCAGCTGGACCTGGCCGCCTTATTGCGTCCGCTGCTGGAACGATACCGGCTGCGCGCGCAGCAGGCCGGCCTGACGCTGACGGCGTCGCTGCCCGACGCACCGCTGACGCTGACGGGCGACAGCGGCCGCCTGACCCAAGTGTGCGTGAACCTGCTGGAGAACAGCGTGCGCTACACGGACAGCGGCGGCAGGATCGCCGTCGCGCTGGCCGCTGACGGCGCCTGGGCCCAACTGACGGTGGACGACAGCGCACCCGGCGTGCCGGCCGGCTTGCTGGCGCGCCTGTTCGACCGCCTGTACCGTGGCGACAGCGCGCGCGGGCGCGGCGGCAGCGGCTTGGGACTGGCCATCTGCAAGGCCATGGTGGAAGCGCACGGCGGCAGCATCGTGGCCTTGCCTTCGCCGCTGGGCGGCGTGAAAATGCTGGTCAGGCTGCCGATACAAGCGCCCACCCAAGGTAAAGCCCATGGATAACAACGCCCACATCCTGATCGTGGAAGACGACGTGAAGATCGCCGCGCTGCTGGCCGACTATTTCGTGGCCGCCGGCCTGCGCGTGACGCGCGTGGCCGACGGCGTGGCCGCCGTGGAAGCGGTGCGCGCGCACGCGCCCGACCTGATGGTGCTGGACCTGATGCTGCCCAGTCTGGACGGCATCGGCGTGTGCCGCGCCGTGCGCGCGTTTTCGTCGCTGCCCATCATCATGCTGACGGCGCGGGTGGACGAGATCGACCGCCTGCTGGGGCTGGAGTCGGGCGCCGACGATTACGTGTGCAAGCCGTTCAGCCCGCGCGAAGTGGTGGCCCGCGTGCGCGCCCACTTGCGGCGCGCGGCCGGCATGGCGCAGCCGGCGGCCGGCGCGCCCGCTGCGGTGACGGCGGCGCCGCTGTTCCAGGTGGACCGCGAACGCATGTGCATCACCCATGGCGGCGCTGCGCTGGCGCTCACGCCGGTGGAATTCCGGCTGCTGGCCGAGCTGATCGCCAATCCGGGCCGGGTCTACTCGCGCCAGCAACTGCTCGACTGCGCGCACGAGGACCAGCGCGACATCAACGACCGCACGGTCGATTCCCACATCAAGAACATCCGCCGCAAGCTGGCCGCGCGCGCGCCGGACACGGATTGCCTGCAGTCCGTGTATGGCGTGGGCTACCGCTTCGAATTGCCGCCGGCCTAGCCGGCGCGCGCTGCAGCGCAAGCGGCGTACAATGCCAGTTCCGCAAGATCGTGGGTGTCGTCATGCCGGAATTCCTGTCCGATGTGCAGTTGACCACGCTGCGCGCGAGCTTGCGCCGCGCCGGTCATGCGCGCTTTCCGCTGCTGCGCGCGGACATCGACGACCTGGCGGCCCAGACCGTGGCCGACCTGTGGCAATACCTGCAGCAGCGCGAGACCGGTCCCGCGCTGGAGGCCGATGCGATCCAACGTATCGCCCATGCGATCTTCAACCGCCGCGCGGCGGACCTGTACCGAAAAACCCGTCCGGCGTTGGCGGCCGGCGCGGCCCCGGCGTCCGCGCCGGAGCAAGAGCAGGCCGACGAGCGCGCCGGCGACCTGACCACCACGGCGCTGTACCGCAGCATGCTGCGCGTGTGCGTTGCCGAGCTGTCCACTATTTCCGAGCAAGACCAGATGGCCGTGGCGATCGCCACGGGGCTGGCGTCCAGCCAGGGCGACGCGCTCACGGCGGCCGAGCGCCAGCGGCTGCATCGCGTGCGCAAACGGCTGGCCGCGGCGATCCAGCGCGAACTGGGCGAGGATGCTTACAAGCTGCTGCGTGACTTATCCTGAGGAGCGATGAACATGGCTATCCATTCGGATCCTGAGCTGGAAGCGTTTCTGCATATCGTGCATGTGTCGGATATGCACTGCAAGGGGCAGGGCGCCGTGGTTGACACCGGGACGGAGCGGAAGGTGCGCCGCATCGTCAACACGCTGCGAGGGCTTGGCTGGGGGCAGTCGGCGGAGCGGCTGGAACAGCGCTGGCAAGCCGGCCTGGCCGGCCACGATCCAACGGCCCATGAGCGCATGTGCGCTTTCCTGTGTGACTTCGTCAAGCACGAGGATTATGCGGGTGTGGAAACCTGGCTGGTCGATACGGGCGACTTGAGCGCGCTCGGCGACATGGGCTCGCTGAAGACCGCGCTGGAGTGGGTGGACGATTACCGCATCATTCTTGACGCGACGCAGACGCTGATCCTGCATGGCAATCACGATGCGTGGCCGGGTAAGTTTCCTCTGGCCGCCAGCGCTTTGGAAATCGATGCGCAGCAGGAAGCGGTGCGCAATTTGTTGGGCAAGGCATGGCCGCAAACAGCGATTCAGACGGGCATCCCCCACTCCAACGCCAAATTGCGTTTGAGCGCGGTCAACAGCGCCGTGGGTGAGCGCTGGACCAATACGCTGGCGCTGGGGGAGGTGGGCATGGACCCGCCATGGAACACCTTTGGCGACGACCAGCTACAGCAACTGGCCAAACAGACCCAACAGACATTCCACCCGGACGGCGTGACGCGTGATTTCCGCATCCTGGCCCTGCATCATCCGGTCCACTATCCGCCGCCGCGCCCGACGCTCCAAATGAGTTTGCGCAACGATAGCGCCGTTGCTGAAGCGCTGGCCGGTTTCAGCATTCATCAACGGGGCAAGCTTGCCCACTTGCTGTTGAGCGGCCATACCCACGAAACTTATCCGCGCCTTGGTGCGTTGCCGCCCACCTCGACGGGGCAGCAGTACGCGCCGCTATACGAAGGCCAGCTGCAATTGATCGCCGGGTCGTTGTCGCAGTCGTCTACGCACACCGAGAGCAGGGAGCTAGCCGACGACGAGTTTATTCCGCAACAGTTTCAGATTCTCACGTTCTTTTCGTCGCCCAGCTGCGCGAAGCGGGGGCAGTTGCTGATGGAGCGTCGCGTCGTTGGGCGCCGCAGTCGCGGCCAGTTTCAATTTCTGTTGCCGCGCAGCCTGCCCAAGCGCGTTGAGTCGGTCATCTGGGAATATTGAAGGGGGAGGAACGCGGCGCTCGGGTCATTTTTGCACGTAACTGCCCGCTAGTTCGGACACGTATAGCGCCGCACTGATCTCAATGGGCACTTGCGTCGTGGTATAGACTGGACGGGTGAGCAGATCCAGCCTGGTCAACAAGGCGTGGCCTTCCCGCCCGACATGAAACCGGCTGGTAATCAGGTCAAAGGCGGCCAGCATCTCGCTCTCCTGCCCAGTCGTCAGGCTGGTCAGCAGTGCCTCTTGCCTGTTTAACTCGCCCATCTCCAGCCAGAAAGCCGAGACGGCCATCGCCAAGTCGCCGGCCATCTGGTCTATCCATTGCCGCTCATCCTCCGCCGTCTCCTCGGCGGTCAGGTCGTCTGCAAGCGCGCGGTTCAGCTGCTCACGCGAGTCAGCCGGCTGCGCCGCGATGTACTTTTCGAACTCGGCCAACACCGACTTGAGCAGGGTTTCGGCTTCCTCAGTCTGCGCGGCGCTGGCCTCCTGCGCGGTGCGCTGGGATACGCCGTGCCGAACCAGCTGGCGCGCGGCAGGCAGTATCGCCGCGCACAATTGGCGCAGTTCGCGATTCCGCCGGGCGGTGTCCTCGCGATTGTTCGTCAGTTCGGGGGTGACGGTGTTGGGTTTCATGGCAGTACCTCGTGGCTGGTCTGTTCGACAACATTCTGCCCGCGCAGTGCATTTTCATCGCGTGCTTGTATGGTATATCGAAAAATGGCCGTTTTCGTGACACGCCGCTTAGCATAAGACCCCGTCATACCCGCCTGCGCGGGTATGACGGGTTCTGGCCGTTAAGATTAGCAGGGCCGCATCTCGATCGCGATACCCGATAGTACGGCATTGCCCGACAGCGGGTCGCGCAACTGCTCGTCCAGCAGCGCGTTGAGGTTGGCGCCGGGCCGCTCGGCCGCCACGCCAAGTTGCGTGCCCGGCAAGTCATGGCCCCAGCCGTGCGGCAGGCTGACCACGCCCGGCATCATCTCCTCGCTCAGTTCCACCTGCGCTTCCACCATGCGCGCGCCGTTGCGCAGCTGGGCGCGGCCGCCGTCCGTCAATCCCAGCCGGGCCGCGTCGGCCGGGTGCACCAGGGCCGTGCAGCGGAACGGGCCCTTGGCCAGCACGGGCAGGTTGTGCATCCAGCTGTTGTTCGAGCGCAGCTGGCGGCGGCCGATGATGACCAGTTCCGACACGTGGTCCGGCTCGGTCAGCGCGTCGGCCACCCGGGTCAGGTCGGCCAGCAGGGGCGAGGGCGCCAGCTCGATCTTGCCCGACGGCGTGCGCAGCACTTCGGGAATGCGCGGCTGCATGGGGCCGAGGTCGATGCCGGACGGCGCGGCCTGCACCTTGGCCAGCGTCAGGCCGTCGGGCCGCGCGCCGAACTGGTCGCCGTACGGGCCGCTGCGCAGGGCCAGTTCCAGCATCCGCTCCACACCGCGCCGGCCCGCCAGCGCGGCCATGATGTGCGGCGTGGCCGGGCCGGCCGACTTCTGCACCTCCTCCTCCAGCAGCGCCGTGTCGAACGCGTCGAGATCGGCGTCGCGGCCCATGCCCTTGACGATGGCGGCCAACCGCAGCAGGCTTTCCCATTCGTCCGGCTGACCGTCGGCGCGCGCCAGCACGGGGGCGCTGTAGCGCGCGTGGTTGCGGTGCGACAGTTGTCCGAAGCTGACGTCGTAGTGCGCGTCCTCCAGCGGCGAGACGCCGGGCAGGATCACGTCCGCATGGCGCGACGTCTCGTTGAGGTAGATGTCGAGGCTGACCATGAAGTCGAGCTGGTCGAGCGCCTTGGCCAGCCGCGCGCCGTTGGGTGCGGACAGCACGGGATTGCCGGCGATGGCGATCAAGGCGCGCACCTGGCCGGGGCCGGGCGTGTCGATCTCCTCGGCCAGGCAGGTGACGGGCAGCTCGCCCATCACTTCCGGCGCGCCGGCCACGCGGCTGCGGTAGCGGCCCATGACCACGCCGCGCCCGGTGCCCGGCTTGCCGCGCGTGTTGGCGGCGAAGGCGGCGGCTTTGGGGAACATGGCGCCGCCTTCGGTGTCCAGGTGGCCGGTCAGCACGTTGATGGCGTCGATCAGCCACGAGGCCAGCGTGCCGTACTGCTGGGTGCAGGTGCCGATGCGGCCGTAGATGGCGCCGCGCCGCGCCGCAGCCAGTTCGCGCGCCAGCGCGCGCGTCACGTCGGCCGGCACGCCGCAGCGGGCCGCCATGCGCTCGGGCGGGTAGGGCAGCACGGCTTCGCGCAGCGCGTCCAGTCCCGCCACGTGCGGCGCCAGCCGGCCCAGGCGCACCAGGTCTTCGTCGAACAGCGTGTGGGCCAGGCCCAGCAGGAAGAACACGTCGCCGCCGGGGCGGATGAAGTGGTGGGCGTCGGCCGCCTGCGCCGTCTCCGTGCGGCGCGGGTCGATCACGACGATCCTGCCGCCGCGCGCGCGCAGCGCCTTGGCCTTGCCCCGGTAGTCGGGCACGGTCCACATGCTGCCGTTCGAGACCATGGGGTTGGCGCCCAGCACCAGCAGGTAGTCGCACCGGTCGATGTCGGGCACCGGCACGGTCATCCAGTTGCCGAACATGAGGCCCACCGACAGCATCTTGGGCACCTGGTCCACGCTGGAGGCCGAGTACATATTGCGCGTGCCCAGCGCGCGCGCCAGGCGCGGAAAGTACAGCATCAGGCTCATTTTGTGCGCCACCGGATTGCCAAGCACGGTGGCCACGGCGTCGGCGCCGTGGGCCGCGATGATGGGCGGTAGCCGCCGTTCGATTTCCGCGTACGCCTCGTCCCAGCTGGCGGTCACGAAACGGCCGTCGCGCTTGATGAGCGGGGTGCGCAGGCGGTCGCCGTCTTCGTGCAGATCCTTGAGGCTGACGGCTTTCGGGCACAGGAAGCCGGCGCTGAACACGTCGTCCTCGTCGCCGCGGATGCGCGTGACCTGCTGGCCTTCGCGTTCGATCACAAGGCCGCAACTGGCCTCGCACAGGGGGCAGATGCGGTGGGCGACGGCATGCGGTTCGGTCATGGCCTTGCCTTTCAAGGGAAGTGAACGGTCGTGCTATTGTCGGGATTCAGGGGGCCTCTGTCAATCGCCGCGTGACACCGTGCGCAATCCGGGCTGGTGTATGCTGTGGTCCATTATTGTGTATTTTTTGACAGGAGAAAACCATGACGATATCGACGAAATCCGTATTGGCCGTGATGGCGCTGGGCGCCGTGCTGGCGGGCTGCCAGAAGAAGGAGGAACCGGGGCCGGCCGAACAGATGGGCCGCAAGCTGGACCAGGCCACGCAGCAGGCGCAGGAGGCGGCCAAGGACACCGGCGAGAAGCTGCAAAAGGCCGCCAGCGAGGCCGGCCAGCAGCTCAACAAGGCGACCGAGGTGGCCGGCAAGAAGATCGAGGAGGCGGGCGAGAAGATCCAGGAGAAGGCCCGCGAGGAGCGCGAGAAGAAAGAGGACGAGAAGGCCGCCAAATAAGGCCGCAAAAAAACCAGGCCGCAACATAAGGCGGCCACATCAGGTGGCCACATCAGGCGGCCACATCCGGCCGCGCCGCGCGCTTCGATAGCGGGCGGGCGTGGCTCAGGGGGCGGTCACGTCGCCGTCGTCCGCGTGAACGTCCGCGTATTCCTGCGCCACGCGGAAGAATTCCTCGTGCCGGCGCTGGAACGCGGCCACCAGGTCGGGATCGAACTGGGTGCCTGATTGTTCGGCGATGTAGGCGCACACTTCGGCGTGCGTGTAGCCGCGCTTGTAGACGCGCTTGCTGATCAGCGCGTCGTACACGTCGGCCAGCGCCATCAGCCGGCCCGCCAGCGGGATGGCCGCGCCGCGCAGACCGTGCGGGTAGCCGCCGCCGTCCCACCGCTCATGGTGGGCCTCGATCATCTCGCGCGCGTAGTTGAGGAAGTGGCGCTTCTCCGGGTGGCCGTGGCCGACGATGATGCGCGCCAGCGTGGCCGCGCCGATCAGCGGGTGGGTCTTCATGATCGTGTATTCGCCCGCCGTCAGCTTGCCCGGCTTTTGCAGGATGCTGTCGGGGATGCCGACCTTGCCGATGTCGTGCAGCGGCGCCGACTTGGCGTACAGCTCGATGTCCGACGGCGTCAGGTGGGCGTAGGCGGGCGTGCTGGCCAGCTCGCGCGCGAGGATTTCCACGTAGCGCTGGGTGCGCAGGATGTGCTGGCCGGTGTCCTTGTCGCGCGACTCGGCCAGCACGGACAGGCTGAAGATGATCTCGTCCTGCGCCTCGTACAAGTCCTGGGTGCGGGCGTGCAGCTTGCGCGCCTCGATGCCGTACTTCAGCAGGCTCAGACAGGTGGTGATCAGCACCAGCGCCATGATGGGGAATAGCGGCGACAGATGCACGCCGGCCTCCAGCAGCAGCTGGCGCGCGGTCCAGTAGAAGCCGCCGGTGCCGGCCAGCACGGCCAGCAGCGACAGCACATAACCGGGTTGGCTCAGCATCAGCGTGCCGGCCACGCCGGCCAGCAGCACGGCCGTCAGTTCCACGCCCCTGGCCCAGTCGGGGCGGGCGATGAAGGTGTCGCTGAGCACGTTGTCGATGATGGTGGCGTGGATGTCGAGGCCATTGAGCCATTTGCCCGACGGCGTGCGGTGCCAGTCGCCAAGGCCCCGGGCCCAGGTGCCGATCAGGGCGATCTTGCCGCGCAGGCTGTCCGGCGCGACCTTGCCGTCCAATACGGCGCGCGCGGACAGGTAGGCATGGCTGGCGTTGCGGTAGTCGAGCAGCAGGTTGCCGGCCGCATCCAGCGGGATGGCGTGGCGGTCCCAGTACAGCGTGAAGTCGCCGCCGTCCTTGCCCAGCCGCAGCAGCCGTTCGTGCGTCGTCAGCAGCAATGCCGACAGCGCCAGCGACGGCCGCTCCTTGCCCGCCACGGGCAGCAGCAGTGGCACGCGGCGCAGCGTGCCATCGAGGTCTTCCAGCGCGTTGGTGTAGCCCTCGGCGCCGGCGGCGGCCGTCAGCGACGGCACGCTGCGCAGCACGGCGCCGGCCTGCGGCATGTGCCAGCCATGGCCGCCATCGGCCCGCAGCACGACGGTGCCGTCCGGCGCGGCCGGGGCGGTGGCCGTCGCCTTAGTCGTCGCTGTGGTCGTGGTCGCCGCGACAGTCGTGGTCGTCGCGACAGTTGTGGTAGTCGCGGCAGTCGCGGCAGTCGCGACAGTCGGCGTAGTCGTGGCCGTGGCGCCTGGCGTAGCCATCTTCGTGGCGGGCGCGCCCGGCTGGCTGAAGTCGAGGTAGTAGGCCAGCACGCTGGGGCCCTCGGCCAGCGCGTCGGCCAGGCGCTGCGAATTGCTGTCGGCCGCCGGCGGCGGCGCTGGCGTGGCGTCCAGGTCGCGCCGCCGTTCGTGTTCGATCACTTCGGGCGAGGTGCGGTCCGCCTCGGGCATGAGCAAGTCCAGCACCACCACGGTGGCGCCCAGCTGGCGCAGTTGCCGCACCAGCTGCGCCAGCCGGTAGCGCGGCCACGGCCACTGGCCATAGGCGGCCAGGCTGTCCTCGTCGATGCCGACCACCACCGGCGCCGATGGCGGCGGCGGCACCGCGCGCCCGGCCACCATCATGTCGTACATCAGCAGGTCGAGCTGCTGCAACGGCGGCGGCTGGAAGATCGACAGCAGGGCCACGGCCAGCGTCAGGCACAGGCCCAGCGCGTAGAGCGGCGCCTGGCCTTCGCGCAGCGGCAGCAGGCGGCGCAGGAGTGGCGGGCGCGCGGCGGTTGGCATGGGCGGCGGGCCGCTGGCCTTAGTGGACGATCACCAAGACGCGCCGGTTGCGCGGCTCGGCCACGCCGTCTGGCGTGGGCACGGCCGGGTTGCCCTTGCCGTGGTAGGAGGTGCTGATGCGCGCCGGCGGCACGCCGCGCTCCAGCAACAGGGCCTGCACCTGTTTGACCCGTTCCAGCGACAGCGCCGTGTCCAGCGCGGCCGAGCCGGTGCTGTCCGTGTGGCCGCTGATGCGCACGCTGATGGCGGCGCGCCGCTTCACGGCGGCGGCGATGTCGTCGATGATCTTCTGGTCCTCGGCCGCCAGGGTGGAGGAACCGGACTTGAAGTACAGCGTGAACGTCTCGCCGGCCGGTGGCTCCACCGCCAGCGCCTCGGCGAAGGTGCTGGCGATGTAGGCCGGATCGGCGCTGGTGACGGCGGCCGGCGCCTGGCGCGGGCCGGCCGTGCGCGTCATGGCGCCGGCCTCGGTCAGCAGCTGCTTGCCGCCCTCCGTGCTCACTTCCGCCTTGCCGACCTTGCCCTGCTGGTCAGGCACCAGGATCACGCTGGCGCCGCCCGCGCAGCCGGCCAGCAGCGCCACGGCCAGGGCCGGCGCGGCGGCCAGCTTCATGCGTTGGACGAGCATGGTTTGGAAGCGCATGGTTGGTCCTCGCATGGTCATTCCTTCACTTCGATCAGCACCTTGGTGCCGCGGGTGGCGATGGTGGCGTCGGGCGTGCGCACCTTGACCGTGTCCGGCGCCAGCTTGCCGATCTGGCCCGTGATGTAGGAGAAGGTCCCCTTGAGCATGCGCACCACCAGCGCGAACTTGCCGTTGTTGGGATCGAACAGGTAGTCGTTCAGCGCCAGTTCGCTCGACGAGCCGGCCGAGATGGTGGTGTCGTCGCCCAGCACGATGCCGACGGCGCCGGGCTTGCCGGTGCGGACCTGGTCGCCCCGGTACAGCGTGGTGCCGACCGTGGCCGGCAACGTGGCGCCGGCGCGGGCGATGGTGACCGTGCCTTGCAGGCTCTGGATGGTGCCGATCACGTCGCCGGCGGGCGCAGGTGCGGGCGCGGGCGCGGGCGCGGGCGGTGCCGCGTGCGCGTGCGCGCACAGCAGCGCGGCCAGCAGCATGGTGCTCAGTCGAAGATTCATGGTGCATCCCCCTTCGTGTTATCGCATCAACGCGGCAGGTGTGCGGCCGCCCTTCCTAGTGCCCGTTCTTGGCCGCCTGCTTGAGCGGCACCACATTGCTCGGTTCCGAACCGGCCGGCGGCGGGCCGTCCACGGCCGGCCCCAGCACCACGCTCAGGTCCACGAAGCCGGAGCGCCAGGCGCGCTCCAGATCCTGCTCGATCGCCTCCATCGAGGTGTCGGCGAAATTGGCGAAGCCGCGCACGCCGTAGGCGCGGTTGCGGCCGTGGGCCTTGGCCAGGTAGAGCGCCATGTCGACCAGGTTGACGGCCCGCTCCCACGACAGCGCGCGCTCGTCCGGGAACAGCGGGAACGGCGCGAAACCGACCGACACGTTGACCTGGATGCGGTGGTCCTGGTACTCGACGGTCTGGGCCGAGATGGTCTCCAGGATGCGGCGCGCCACCTCGTCCACGCCGTGGCGCGGGATGGCGGGCAGGAAGGCGAGGAATTCCTCGCCGCCCCAGCGCACGATCATGTCCGTCTCGCGCAGGGCGATGCGCAGGTGCTCGGCGATCATCTTCAGCACGGCGTCGCCGGCCGCGTGGCCGTAGCTGTCGTTGACGTGCTTGAAGTGGTCCACGTCCAGCAGGAACAGGGCGCCCACGATGTCGTCGCCGCCGCTGGAGCGGGGCGGCGGCTCGCGCCGTTCGGGCGGCGCGTGGCCGCGCATGTAGTCCTGGAAGTGGCGCCGGTTGTAGAGCGAGGTGAGGGGGTCGAGCGCGCTTTGCGCCTTCAGCTCCAGGTTCTTCACTTCCAGCTGGGCGTTGGCGTGGCGCACGCGCCGGTACAGCAGGCCGACCACGGCCGCCGCCAGCGCGAACACCAGGGCCAGCAGCCACCACACGCGCTGCTGCAGGCGGCGGTTGTCGAGTTCCGCGCCCTTGACCTGGTTCTCGCGGCTGAGCAGCTCGATCTGGCGCTGCCGCTTGTCGGCCTCGTATTTCTCCTGCAGTTCCAGCACCGCTTGCTGGCGCTGCTTCTCGAACAGTTCGTTGGACAGGGCGCGCTCGCGGTGGTAGGCCGCCACGGCGCCGCGCAGATCGCCGGCCTTCTCCAGCGCCTGCCCGTATTCGAGCAGCACGGCTTGCAGATCGGGCTTGCTGTTGGCCTTCTCGTAGAACGCCAGGCCGGCCTCGAAGCTCTTCTTGCCGTCGGCGATGCGGCCCATGCCCATGTACGCCTCGCCGATGTTGACCAGGGCGGTGGCCTCGATCGGGGCCGAGCCGGCCTCGCGCGCGGCCTGCAGCGACTCGTTCCCGTAGCGCAGCGCGCGCGCGTAATCGCGCGCCTTCAGGAAGTTGTCCGACAGGTTCACCAGCGTGTTGGCGATCATGCGCTGCGCGCCCAGCTGGCGCTCCAGGGCCAGCGCCTCCTGCAAGGCGCGCAGCGCGCGCGCCGGCTGGTTGGCTTCGATCGCCAGGCCGTATTCCGTGTCCTTGGCCACGGCCATGCGGCCGGCCGAATGCAGCGCCCGCGTCACGCGCAGCAGTTCGTCGAGCACGGCGAAGCCCTTGTCGTATTCGTGCATCTGGTTGTACAACTGGGTCAGGGCGTTGAGCGCCGTGGCCAGCGGCAGCTGGTCCGTGATCTGGCGCGCCAGGTCCACGGCCGCCTGCAGCTTGACCAGCGCCGTCGGGAAGTCGCCCCGTTCCGCGTGGGCCTGGCCGGCCGTGATGGTGGCCTGCACCCGCAGCGGCAGGTCGCCGGTGCGGGCGGCCGTCGCCTCGGCCTCGAACGCCAGCTGGTGCGCCTGCTTGACGTTGGCCTGGGCGAACTTCACATAGGCCTTCGACAGCAGGCCGTTGGCCACGATGGCGTCGTTACGCTGGGCCTTGCCGTAGGCGATGACGGCCTCGGCCTGGGCCAGCGCGGCGTCGTTCTCGCCCAGCCGCATATGGGCCAGGCTGATCTGGGACATGATCTCGGCGCGGGTGGCCGCCGGCGCGCCGTCGGCCTCCGTCTGCAGCTTGAGCAGCTGGGCCAGCGCCTTGTCGGGCACGAAGCGGCTTTGTTCGCGCACCTCGGCGATGCGCTGGTCGAGCGGCGTCTGGGCGCAAGTCACCACCGGCGCCAGCAAGGCCGTCGCGATCATCAGGCGCCGCGCGCCGGGTAACGAAAATGCCATCCATCCTGCCAACGCGTCACCTCCACCTGCACTGCGCCCGTGGTGCGCAAAGTGTCTAGACAATTATATTCGTGTTGCAGTCCAGAAAGTCCAGCGCACGCCTGATATTAGGCCGAATCCGCACAAATCGCTGGCCGTTCTATCAACGGAGTTGGTGATTTACTACAGTTTTAATGGTATTTGAGACAATATTAAGCGAAGATAAATTGTTTGATCCATATCAAACGGCCGTGGTCAGGCCGCCAGTTGCTGGAGCAGGTACAGGCGCTGGTACAGGCCGCCGTCGACCTGCATCAATTGCGCGTGCGGCCCCGATTCGGCGATGCGGCCATGGTTGAGCACGACGATGCGGTCGGCCTCGCGGATGGTCGACAGCCGGTGCGCGATGGCGATGATGGTGACGCGCCCGCGCAATTCGTCGAGCGCCGTCTGCACGATCTGCTCGGTCTGGCTGTCGATGTGGGACGTGGCCTCGTCCAGCAGCAGGATGCGCGGCTGGCCGGCCAGCGCGCGGGCGATGGCGATCAGCTGCTTCTGGCCCACCGACAGGCGCGAGCCGCCTTCGCCCAGCGCCGTGTCGTAGCCGTGTTCGAGCGCCATGATGAAGTCGTGCGCGTGGGCCGCGCGGGCGGCCGCCTCGATCTGCGCCTGGCTCAAGTCGCGCCCCATGGCGATGTTCTCGCGCGCGGACGCGGCCAGCAGGAACGGCTCCTGCGGCACCAGCCCCACCTCGGCCCGGAACTGGGCGTTGGCGATCGATTCGAGCGGCGCGCCGAGGATGGTGATCGCGCCCTGCTGCACCGGGTAGTAGCGCAGCAGCAGCGACAGCAGCGTGGACTTGCCGCTGCCGGTGTGGCCGACGATGCCGACGAAGTCGCCCTGGGCGATGTCGAGCGACAGGTCGTGCAGCACGGGCTGGCCCGGCACGTAGGCGAAGTTGATGTGGCGTAGCGCCACGGCCGGCGCGTTGGCGTCGTGCAGGCGCGGCGCGGGGCGCTGCGCTGTGGCGCGCCCGTGCGCCGTGTTTTCGTGCGCCGCCTGTTCCTGCGCGGCGTGTTCGGGCGCGCCCGCCTCGTCGAGCAGGGCCGCCACGCGGGCGCTGGCCACCACCGATTGCTGCAACTGGCTGAACTGCATGGTGATCTGGATCAGCGGTTCGATCACGCGCGCGATGTAGCTGATGAAGGCGTACAGCACGCCCACCTCCGTGGCCGTCATTTCGCGCTGGCCGAAGGCGAAGATGACGGAGGCCAGCAGCACGATGTTGAGCAGGTCGAGCGCGGGCCGCAGCAGCCAGGCGTTGGCGCGCAGTTCGGCCATGCGGGCCTCGTAGTGGCGCTCGTTGGTGGCGCGGAAGCGCGCTGCGAAGCGGGCCTCGGCGTTGCTGGCCTGGAGCACGCTCATGCCGCCGATCGACTCGGCCATCTGGCCGTTGATGTCGCTGCGCAGCGCGCGCGCCCGCGTGACGGCCGGCGCGCTCCAGCGCTGGTACAGCCAGATGATGGCCAGCACGGCCGGCAGCAGCGCCAGCACGATGCTCATCAGGTGCCAGTCAAGCCAGGCCATCGCGCACACGGTGCCGATCAGCACGATGGAGCTGTCGAGCATCACGAACAGCACCTGCACGTACAGCGTCTTGACGGCCTCGGTGTCGTTGGTCACGCGCGACACCAGCTGGCCCGTGATGGCGCGGTCGAAGAAGGCCATCGGCAGGCGCAGCACGTGGCCGTACACTTCTTCGCGCAGGCGCCGCACCGAGCGCATGGCCAGGCCGGACAGACGCACCAGTTGCAGGTAGCGCAGGCCGCTGGCCACCCAGCCCGTCAGCAGCACGCCGGCCAGCAGGGCCGCCATGCGCGGCCAGTCGAGGCGGTGCGGCAGCAGGTACTGGTCGATCAGCGCCTTGCCCATGATGGGGCCGAGCACCTCCAGCAGCGCGGCCAGCACCAGCCACAGCACGGCCCAGCCCAGATGGCGACGGTCCGGCTGCGCGGCACGCCGCAGCAGCGCCACCGCTTGCAAGGTCTGGCGGCGCGCGTCGTGCGGTTGCAGGTCGTGGTCAGCTTGCATCGAGACTGGCCTCCAGTTGTTGATAGCGCCACTGGCTGGCGTACCAGCCGTCCTGCGCGAGTAGTTGTTCGTGGTTGCCCGATTCGGTCACATGGCCGTCGCGCAGCACCACGATCAGATCGGCGCTGACGACGGCGCTCAGGCGGTGGCTGGCGATGATGGCGCTGCGTCCGGGGCGCGCCTGGCGCAGCTGTTCCAGGTGCTGCAGGATGCGCGCCTCGGTGCCCGTGTCCACGGCCGACAGCGCGTCGTCCAGCAGCAGCAGGTCGTTATCGGCCAGCAGCGCGCGGGCGATGGCCACGCGCTGGCGCTGGCCGCCCGACAGCGTGATGCCGCGCTCGCCCACCTGCGTCTCGTAACCGTCCGGGAACAGCAGGATGTCGTCGTGGATGGCGGCCAGCGTGGCGGCCCGCTCCACGTCGGCGCGGCTGGCGTCGGGACGGGCCAGCGCGATGTTGTCGGCGATGGTGGCCGAGAACAGGAACGACTCCTGCGGCACCCAGCTGATGGCATCGCGCAGCGCGTGCAGGCGGTAGGCGGCGATCGGCTGGCCCGACCACTGCACGCTGCCCGACTGCGGGGTGAGCTGGCGCAGCAGCACGCGCAGCAGCGTGGACTTGCCGCTGCCCGTCGGCCCCACCAGGCCCAGGGTCTGGCCCGGCGCCAGCGTCAGCGTCAGGTGGGCCAGGGCCGGTGCCGTCTGGCCCGGATAGGCGTAGCCCACGTCGCGCAATGCCAGCGCGCCGGGCGCCACCGCCGCCAGCGTGCCCTCGTCGTCGATCGCCAGCGGCGCGTCGAGCATCGGCTGCAGCCTGGCCCACGCGGCGCGGCCCCGTTCGATCAGCGACAGCACCCAGCCGGCCGCGAACATGGGCCAGATCAGCTGGCCCAGGTACATGGTGAAGCTGGTCAGCGCGCCGATGGTGAGCTGGTCGTGCCACACGAGGTAGCCGCCCAGACCCAGGGTGAGGGCGCTGGCCGCCGTCAGCGTCAGGCCCACGGCCGGCTCGTAGGCCGCCTCCCACACTTGCGCGCGCAGGCTGGCGCTGGCCGCGTGCTCGGTCAACGCCGCGAACTGGCCGGCGCTGCGCTGCTCCAGACCGAGCGCGCGCAGCGTGCGCACACCGGCCAGGGTTTCCTGCACGTGGTCGTTGAGGGCGGAAAAGCAGCGCAGCGCGTCCGTGGACGCCTTGTGGATGTGGCTGGAGATGCGCCAGAACGCCAGTCCCATCAAGGGGAACGGCAGCAGGGCCACGGCGGCCAGGCGCCAGTCCACGCCCAGCAGCATCACGCCCAGCACCATCACCAGCGTCAGCGAGCCGTCGAAGCCGGCCAGCATGGCTTCGCCGGCCGCCAGTTCGATGGCGTCGATATCGTTGGTGGCCAGCGCCATCAGGTCGCCCGTGCGCTGTTGCTGATAGAACGCCGGTCCCTGGCGCGCCAGCCGCTCGTAGAGCCGCGTGCGCAGCGACACGCCGAGCTGGTAGGCGGCCGCGAACAGGGTCTGGCGCCAGCCCACGCGCAGGAAGTAGATGGCCACGCCGATCAGCAGCAGGGAAGCGATCTCCAGCAGCAGCGCGTTGCCGCCCAGCCGGTGCGCAGCCAGGCCGTCGATCATCGCGCCGACCTTGCGCGGCACCCACACGCCGAGCGCGGCCACGCCGGCCAGCATGACGCCGGCGGCCGCATAGGCGCGGTAATGCTGGCGCACGAAGTGGCCGATCAAGCCGAATAAATTCATACTGTTGTAGTCCTTGCAGGTGCAAGCTGGCGGGCGGGCGCTGGCGTGGTGTGCGCTAGGATACAACAAGCGCAAAAAAACCGGGGTCAGGTCATGCCATTGCGCATTTTGCGCGATGGCATGACCTGACCCCGGTTTTGCTTCCGGTTGGCTGCGCCTTATTTCTTGGACTTGGCGTTGACCTTGGCCGCTGGCGGGGTCGGCGAGGCGACGGCCTTGACGGCGGGCGCCGCTTCCGTCACCACGGGCGCTGGCTCGGCGGCCGCCTCCACCTTGGCGGGCGCAGGGGCTTCGGCCACGACGGCCGGTTTGGCCGGCGCTTCCACCACGGCTTCGTGCGCCACTTCCACCTTGGCTTCCGGTTCCACCTTGACCGCCGCTTTCGGGGCGGCGGGCTTGGCGGGCGCGGCCAGCGTCAGCGTGGGCTGCACGTCCTTGATCTGTTCCTTGGCGCTTTGGATCAGCTCGGCCTGGGCGGCCGTGGCGATGTTGAACAACTGGCGGCTGTAGGCCAGCAGGTTGTCCAGGTAGTTGGCCTGGCCCGTGCCCAGGCTGAAGAATTCGCGCGGATCCTTCGCTTCCAGCAACTGCCGGGCGGCCGACGACGATTTCTCCACCGAGGCCTTGGTGGTGCTGATATTGAGGGCGATGACCTTCTCGGCGCTTTCCACGGCCTTGGCAGCCAGGTTGTTGATGATGTTCAACTGCGCTTCAATCTGGGATTTCGTAGCTGCGGAAAACTGTTCTGGGATCGAAAACATGGCTTCTCCTGGGACGATTAAAATGCTGGCCTGGCGCACCGGACGGCCTGGGCGCTGAATTTATGATGCGCTGCAATAAATGCATTCTAGCGGCGATTGCAGGGCTTGGAAAGTTATTTTTTCCGCCAACCATGCGATACAACAGGGCACGATGCGCAGGTAAATTAATGCGCTGCAACAATAATCTTTTCCGGGTGAAACAACATGACGATCAAACTGAACAAGGATGTGGAGCAACGCCTGCTGGCCTCCATCCAGCGCTATTGCGCCGAGAACATGGACGAGGAGGTCGGCGAGCTCAAGGCCCGCTTGCTGCTCGATTATTGTTTGCGTGAAATCGGCCCCTCTGTCTACAATCAGGCCATCCTGGATGCGCAAAGCGCGATGCAGGAGCGCATCGCCGATATCGAGACGGTCTGTTACGAGACCGAGTTTTCCTACTGGAAGAAGTAAGCTGGCCGGGAGCCGCCTATGCCTTTGCCTTTGCCCGCGTCTAAGGATGCGCCTTTGGATGTCGTGATCCGCAACGCCAGTCTGCCCGATGGCCGGCGCGGCATCGACGTGGCCATCGCCGACGGCCGCATCGCCGCCGTCGGCCCGGCCCTGGCGCCGCGCGGACGGCACGAGATCGACGCCGGCGGCGACCTGCTCACGCCGCCGTTCGTGGACGCCCATTTCCACATGGACGCCACGCTCAGCTACGGTTTGCCGCGCGTGAACGCATCGGGCACGCTGCTGGAGGGTATCGCGCTGTGGGGCGAGCTGAAACCGCAGCTGACCCAGGACGCGCTGGTGGCGCGCGCGTTGCAGTATTGCGACTGGGCCGTGGCCAAGGGCTTGCTGGCCATCCGCAGCCACGTCGACATCTGCGACGACCGCCTGCTGGCCGTGGAAGCCCTGCTCGACGTGAGGCGCCAGGTGGCGCCCTACCTCGATCTGCAGCTGGTGGCGTTTCCCCAGGATGGCTTGCTGCGCAGCCCGACCGCGCTGGCCAACCTCAAGCGCGCCATCGCCATGGGCGTGGACGTGGTGGGCGGCATCCCCCATTTCGAGCGCACGATGGCCGAGGGCGCCGAATCGGTGCGCATCCTGTGCGAATTCGCGGCCGGCAAGGGCTTGCGGGTGGACATGCATTGCGACGAGTCGGACGACCCCCATTCGCGCCACATCGAGACGCTGGCCTACGAGACCAACCGGCTGGGCCTGCAGGGGAGGGTCGCGGGTTCGCACCTGACCTCCATGCATTCGATGGACAACTACTACGTGAGCAAGCTGTTGCCGCTGATCCGCGAGGCCGGCGTGGCGGCCGTGGCCAATCCGCTCATCAACATCACCCTGCAGGGCCGCCACGACAGCTACCCCAAGCGGCGCGGCATGACGCGCGTGCCGGAACTGCTGGCGGCCGGGATCGAGGTGGCGTTCGGCCACGATTGCGTGATGGACCCGTGGTACAGCCTCGGCTCGGGCGACATGCTGGAGGTGGCCCACATGGGCTTGCACGTGGCCCAGATGACGGGCCAGCAAGCGATGCGCGCCTGCTTCGAGGCCGTCACGGCCGCGCCGGCCCGCATCCTCGGCTTGCATGGCTACGGCCTGGAACCCGGCTGCCATGCCGACCTGGTGCTGCTGGACGCGGCCAGCCCGGTGGAGGCGATCCGCCTGCGCGCGGCGCGGCGCATGGTGATGCGGCGCGGCAAGGTGATCAGCAGCACGCCGCGCGCCGTGGCCACGCTGGACTTGCCGGGCCGGCCCGCGCACACCGATTTCCGCTTGCATGCGCGCGCTGGACTTGACGCTGAAAATACATGACAATCGGCTATCAAAAAAATTGCTGGGCTACCCGTTGGAGCTGTCTTGAAAGAAATCGCGATACGTCCCGCCACGCCGGCTGATTTTGACGCCATGTGGGCGGTGCAGGAAGAATTGATCGCCAGTGGCGACACCTTGTATTTCCCCGAAGACACCACGCGCGAGGCCTGCCTGGCCTTCTGGTTCGGCCCCGGCGCGGCCAGCCACGTGGCCATCCTGAATGGTGAGCGCTTGCTGGGCATGTACCGGCTGCAGCCGGCCCAGCCGGGACGGGGCGCCCATGTGGCCAACGCCTTCTTCGTCGTCAGCCCGGCCGCGCAGGGCATCGGCGTGGGCAAGCTGCTGGGCGCCGACTGCCTGCGCGCGGCGCGCCAGGCCGGCTACCTGGCCGTGCAGCTCGACTTCGTGATCAGCGCCAGCGTGGCGGCCGTGCTGCTGTGGAAGCGGCTCGGCTTCCAGGTGGCCGGCACGCTGGCCGGCGCCTACCGCCATCCGCAACTGGGCTATGTGGACGCCTACGTGATGTACCAGTTGCTCAATGACCGCGCCCACTGGCCCGAATGAACGCATGATCGTGCTCGACACGCCACGGCTGCGCCTGCGCACGCTGGACGCGGACGACGCGCCGTTCTACCTGGCGCTGGTCAACGAGCCATCGTGGCTGCGCCACATCGGCGACAAGCACATCCACACCATCGAGGCGGCCCGCGCCGCGATCGAGCAGGGGCCGCGCGACATGCAGCGCCGCCTCGGCCACTCCCTCTATCTCGTCGAGCGCAAGGACGACGGCGCGCCGCTGGGCCTGTGCGGCCTGATCAAGCGCGACAGCCTGCCCGGCGTCGACATCGGCTACGCGCTGCGGCCCGCCTGCTGGGGCCAGGGCTACGCGTTCGAGGCCGCCAGCGCCGTGCTGGCCCACGCGCGCGACACGCTGCGCCTGCCCGCGCTGCTGGCCATCACCGGGCCCGACAACATCGCCTCGAACGCGCTGCTGCGCAAGCTGGGCCTGCAATTCGTGCGCTGCACCGAGCTGACCCCGGGCGTCCCCTCCAATCTGTATCGTCTGGACTTCGGCGGCAACGGCCCAGCTTGATTTTTCCGTGCGGAAGCGCATGATGTAACTATTGCACATGCAATTTTCGCTGGACCGCGCCAACCGTCGCCGGTCCGAATTTCGCCCATGATTCATCTTGATGAGGGGAGCGACATGCAACTCGCTAACTTGAAAATCGGACTGCGGCTGGGCTTGTTGGGCGCGTTCTTTTTCGTCGCGCTGCTGGTGGTGGCCGGCGGCGGCTGGCGCGCCTTGAACAGCAGCAATGCCCGCAGCGCCGAGGCCATGGCCCGCTCGGACATGTTGGGCGAGGCGGTCGACACGGCCCGCAGCGCGCAGGTGCAGTTCAAGATCCAGGTGCAGGAGTGGAAGGACACCCTGTTGCGCGGCAACGATCCGGCCGCCTTCGACAAGTATTCCAAGGCCTTCGTCAAGAGCAGCGAGGCGACCCGCGCCGAACTGGGCAAGCTGAAGACCATCATGGACCGGCTGCAATTGCGCACGCCGCTGGTCGACGAGGCGATCCGCACCCACACCGAGCTGCAGGGCAAATACCTGGAAGCGCTCAAGCAGTACGACGTGGCCAATCCCGACGCCGCCCATGTGGTCGACAAGCTGGTCAAGGGCATCGACCGGGCGCCCACGGCCAGGATCAACGACATCGTCGCCTTCATCGGCGCCGAGTCGCACCGGCTGACGGCGGAGATGGCGCGCGGCAATGCGCGCGAATACCGGGGCGCCATCACCGTCATGGGGGCCACGCTGCTGGTGACGCTGGCGGTCGGTCTGGTCACCGTGCGCTGGCTGATCCGCAGCATCACCGTGCCGCTGGGGGCGGCCGTGGGCATGGCCCAGACGGTGGCGGCCGGCGATCTGCGCAGCGAGGTGCGGGCCAGCACCATGGACGAGATCGGCGACCTGCTGCGCGCGCTCAAGGCCATGCAGGACAATCTGGCGCGCATCGTCGGCCAGGTGCGCCAGGGCACGGACACCATCCATCAGGCCACGGTCGAGATCGCCAGCGGCAATCTGGATTTGTCGAGCCGCACCGAGGAACAGGCCAGTTCGCTGGAGCAGACGGCCGCCTCCATGGTGCAACTGAGCACCACCGTCAAACACAACAACGACCACGCCAGCGAGGCCAGCCGGCTGGCCGACGCCGCCTCGAACGTGGCGCAGCGTGGCGGCGAGGCGGTCGAGCAGATGGTGCAGACCATGGGCTCGATCAATGAATCGTCGCGCAAGATCGTCGACATCATCAGCGTGATCGACGGCATCGCGTTCCAGACCAACATCCTGGCCCTGAACGCGGCGGTGGAGGCGGCCCGCGCGGGCGAGCAGGGGCGCGGTTTCGCGGTGGTGGCGTCGGAGGTGCGCACGCTGGCTCAGCGCAGCGCGGCGGCTGCCAAGGAGATCAAGGAACTGATCGGCGATTCCGTGGGACGGGTGGCGGCGGGCAGCCGCCTGGCGGGGCAGGCCGGCACCACGATGGAACAGGTGGTGGCCAGCGTGCGGCAGGTCACGTCCATGATCGGTGAGATCGCCGCGGCCAGCGCCGAACAGCGCGACGGCATCGAGCAGGTCAGCACGGCCATCAGCCAGATGGACAATGTGACCCAGCAGAACGCGGCGCTGGTGGAGCAGGCCGCCGCTGCGGCCGACGCCCTGCAGCAGCAGGCGGCTAGCTTGAACGAGGCCGTCAGCATCTTCAAACTCAATGACGCAGCGGGGGCGGGGCGCCCCGCGCAGGTGGCACCGCCCACCGCATTGCGGGCGTTGCGCCCGGCATGATGCCGCGCCGACCGCGTTAGCGCATCCGCCACCCCCGGCACGCGCCGCCCTGGCAGGAGTGGGGCCGGCGCGTCGTCGCGCCCGCACGCGCCCGCGTTGCCGGCGCTTTCCGCACGACCACCATGGCCCGGCGCCTCTATTGCCTAACATCACTATTTTGTAGTTAAGCTACATTAAGAAGTCGATTAGGTGTGTGGTCGAAACGCAACGAGGCTCGGACAATAGCAAGCAAGCCAATGGGTGTGCGGCCGGAAACGGCGAAGTGCCCATAACTTTCATTGACTCGCAATCTAGTTTTAGTACAGACTTGTTTCCAGAGCGTCTGTTAGAACGCTTGTTTTCCTTGGAACCCGTGGCCGACGTCGTCAGCGGGAAGAATGGTGAAGTGATGAGTGAGGGGACTTGAATGAAGAATTCCGCCGTGAAGCGGGGCACCGGTTCGGCACCGGCCGCCGTTGCATTTAAATTGAACCCGGTCGCCGCCGGCTGCGCCGTGCTGCTGACCGTGCTGGCCGGCCCGGCGTACGCGCAACAAGCGCCCGATGCGGGCGAGAGCGCCAAGCCGGTCGCTTCCGTGGTGGTGTCCGGCATCCGCCGCGGCATCGAGGACGCGATTTCGGTCAAGAAAGATTCCACCTCCATCGTCGAGACGATTTCGGCGGAGGACATCGGCAAGCTGCCCGACGTCAGCATCGCCGAGTCGATCGCCCGCCTGCCCGGCCTGGCCGCGCAGCGCGTGGCCGGCCGCGCCCAGACCATCAGTATCCGCGGCCTGTCGCCGGACTTCGAGACCACCCTGCTGAACGGCCGGGAGCAGGTCAGCACCGGCGACAACCGCAGTGTGGAATTCGACCAGTACCCGTCGGAACTGATGAGCGCCGTGACCGTCTACAAGACGCCCGACGCGGGCCTGATCGGCCAGGGACTGTCGGGCACCATCGACATGCAGACCGTGCGTCCGCTGGCCTTCCCGGGCCGCACCTTCTCGGTCAACGTGCGCGGCGAGCAGAACTCGATCGGCAAGATCGCCAATGCCAAAGACACCGGCCACCGCATCAGCGCCACCTACATCGACCAGTTCGCCAACCGCACCATCGGCGTGGCGATCGGCGTGGCCGACCTGGAGTCGCCCATCCTCGACCACGAGACCGGCACCTACGAGCCGTTCCAGAAGCAGCACGTCGATGGCGTGCCGGACGGCACCTACATCACGGCCGGCGTCAAGTCGCTGGCCAAGAGCGGCACGCTGAAGCGCACCGGCGTGATGGGCGTGCTGGAATACCGTCCTTCGCGCCAGTGGACCAGCACCCTGGACGTGTTCCATTCCGACTTCAAGCAGGTCGACACCAACAACCAGTTCGAAGTCAACCTGGGCGGCTACAACGGCAGCAACAATCCGGCCGGCTTCGCCTACAACAGCACCAACATCGTCAACGGCACGCTGATGGGCGGCACCGCCACCGGCGCCTACCCGCTGGTGCGCGGCCAGTACAACAACCGCAAGGATTCGATCAACACGGCCGGCTGGGCCAACAAGTTCAACCTCGATGGCTGGTCGCTGCTGGCCGACCTGAACTACTCGGAAGCCAAGCGCGACGAGACCTACCTGGAAAACAACCTGCAGTTGCAGGCGCCCGGTGGCGGCGCGCTGAACGATCCGCTGATGAGCGTGAGCTGGAACCCCGGCAACTTCGCCCAGCTGGGCGGCAAGTTCAACTACAGCGATCCGACCAAACTGCTGACCGGCAACTCGATCTACGGCTACGGCAGCACCTACTCGCCGCACCTGAAGGACACGCTGAAGGCGTTCAAGCTGATCGCCAACCTGCCTTCCAGCGGCGCGATGGAGAACTACTTCAGCGGCTACGACCTGGGCCTCAACTACAGCGACCGCACCAAGACCAAGCGCCAGCCGTCGGGCCAGCTGTTCGCCAAGGGCAACCCCACCATCTCCAGCGACCTGCTGTATGCGCCGGTCGACCTGGGCTTCGCCGGCAGCGGCACCGTGCCGTCGTGGAACGTGCCGGGCGTGATCGCCAAGTACTTCGACCCGATCAACTACAGCCTGGCGAACAACTCCGGCACCATCAGCCGCGCCTGGGATGTCACCGAGAAAGTCACCACCGGCTTCCTCAAAGCCAACATCGACAGCGCCGTGGGCAGCGTGCCCGTGAAAGGCAACGTCGGCGTCCAGGTGATCCGCACCGACCAGTCGTCGAGCTCGCTGTACGCGGACAACAACGGCGTCGCCCATCCGTTCACCGATGGCACCACCTACACCGATGTGCTGCCCAGCATGAACCTGGCCTTCAGCCTGGCCGGCGACCAGACCGTGCGGATGGCCGTGGCCAAGCAGATGGCGCGGCCCCGCGTCGACCAGCTGAACGCCGGCTTTGAGTTCACCGTCGATCAGGGCACCCGCCTGCCTAGCGGCAGCGGCGGCAACACCAAGCTCGATCCATGGCGCGCCAAGGCGTTCGACGTCACCTGGGAAAAATACTTCGCCAAGAAGGGCTATGTGGCGCTGGCCGGTTTCTACAAGAAGCTGGACACCTACATCTACGATTTCTCGGAAACGCGCGACTTCTCGGCCTTCACGCCGGGCACGGTCGCCATCACCAACATGGGCCAGTACAAGACGTCCTACAACGGCAATGGCGGTTCGGTGAAGGGCGCGGAACTGTCGGCCTCGATCCCGTTCGACATGCTGTCGCCCGCCCTGGCCGGCTTCGGCATGACGGCCAGCACCACCTACACCGAGAGCGGCATCGACATCAAGGAAGTCAACGCCACGATCGGCAAGATTACGCTGCCCGGCCTGTCGCGCAACGTGTCGGACCTGACCCTGTACTACGAGAAGAATGGTTTCTCGACCCGTGTTTCCGGCCGCACCCGCACCGATTACGTGGGTGAGATCGGCAACTTCGCCGGCGACCGCGCGCTGCGCTACGTCAAGGGTGAAACCACGGTCGACTTCCAGGTCGGCTACTCGTTTAACGAAGGCACCTACAAGGGCCTGGGTGTGCTGCTGCAGGTCACCAACCTGACCGACGCGCCTTACGAGACCTATGCCGACAGCAAGGACCACATGCTGGAATACGCCAAGTATGGCCGTACCGTCCTGTTCGGCGTGAACTACAAGTTCTGAACCGACGGCACAAAAAAAACCGCCATGTGCGCATGCGACGATCCGGATCGTCGCATCGCCACATGGCGGTTTTTCTATTGCGCTTGACGCTGCGTGTTTCTTGTCAGCGCAACTCCAGCACCAGCACCGAGCGGGCAGGCAAGGTCAGCGTGTCGCCCAGCGCATAGTGCCGGCCGCTGATCACGTCGTCGCCGCCGCGCACGCCGGCCAGCATTTCCTGGAAGCGGGCCGTGGCCAGCGTGGTGTCGCTGTGGTTCTTGTTGAAGGCCACCATCACCTTCTTGTCGCCGAGGTAGCGGAAGAACACATAGGTATTCTGCTCGGGACCGAACTGCATGGTCTTGCCGTGATGGATCACGGGCTGGCCCTTGCGCCAGTTCAGCAGCTTTTTCAGGAAGGCCTGGGCCGCCAGTTGCTTGGCTGTCAGGCCCGCGCCGGTGAAGGCGTTGACCGTGTCGCCGGCCCAGCCGCCGGGGAAGTCGTGGCGGTAGGAGGCGTCGTCGCGGCGGCCGGTGGTGCTGGTCATCAGCACTTCCGTGCCCGCGTAGAACTGCGGGATGCGCGGCGCCGTCAGCACGTAGGCCATGGCCATGCGGAACAGCGCGTCGTCCTCGTGCAGGTCGCTGTAGATGCGGGCCAGGTCGTGGTTGCCTTCGAATAGCACCATGTTGCCGGGATCGGCGTACAGATAATCCTGCGACAGGGTTTCATACAGGCTCGTCAGGCTGTACTGGGCGCCGTCGGCGTCGTCCGAGGCCAGCGCGCGGCGCAGCGTGTCGTTGAGCGGAAAGTCCATCATGCCCGGCATGTGCGATATGTAACCATCGAAATTGTGCTTGCCTTCCTGCCAGCGCGCGACGATGGGGATGTGCGGGCTCCATTCCTCGCCCACCAGGTTCAGCTTCGGATACTCGTGCATGATGCGGGCCGACCAGGCGCTCAGGAAGGCGTTGTCCGAATAGCTGTAGGTGTCCACCCGCAGGCCGGCCAGTCCCGCGTACTCGATCCACCAGATGCTGTTCTGCATCAGGTAGGTGGCCAGGTGGGGATTGGCCTGGTTCAGATCCGGCATGGTGGCGACGAACCAGCCCTGCGTGAAGTCGCGCTTGTCCGCCTGCGAGGCGTACGGATCCTGCAAGGCCACCCGGTGGTGCTGGGTGGGCACGAACTTGCCCTGGTGGGTGATCCAGTCCGCGCTGGGCAAATCCTGCATCCACCAGTGGCGGTCGCCAATGTGGTTGAGCACCACGTCCTGGATCACGCCGATGCCGTGCTTGCGCGCCTGGGCCACGAAGGTGCGGTAGTCGTCGTTGCTGCCGTAGCGCGGGTCGATGCGGTAGTGGTCGGTGGTGGCGTAGCCGTGGTACGAGCCGCGCTGCATATTTGCTTCCAATAACGGGGTCGGCCACAGCATGGTGTAGCCCATGTCCGCCACGTAGTCGAGGTGGGCTGCCATGCCGGCCAGGTCGCCGCCATGGCGGCCGGAGCCGTCCTGGCGGTCGGCGCGCTCGGTCATGCCGGGCGCGTTGTCGTTGGCCGGGTCGCCGTTGGCGTAACGGTCGGGCATCACTTCATAGATGGCGTCGGCGCTGGTGAAGCCGATCCGGTCGGCCGAGCCGGGCGCGCGCGCCTGCAGCGGATACGGGTAGCTGAGCACGGTCTTGCCATGCTGGCGGAATTGCAGCGTCACCTGGCCTGGCGGCGTGTCGGGGCCGATCTCCAGCTTGATGAACAAGTAGTTGGGATTGCTTGCGCGCGCGACCTGGACGACGCGGATGCCCGGGTAGTGCAGCGCCGGCTCCAGTTCGGCGATCCGCGGTCCGTGCACCATCAGTTCCAGTTGCCGGTCCTGCATGCCGGTCCACCAGGACGGCGGTTCCAGATGGTCGATGGTGTGCGGAGGCAGTGCCCGCGCCGGTGACGAGGACAGTGTGGCCAGCGTGGCCAGCATGATCATGCGCTTCATCGCTCTCTTCTTTCTCGTGGGTAGGCAGACTACAAATCGCCGGTTCTTTGATGATTTGAAAATAATAATTTAAAAACAGTCACTTAGCAACGAACTCTCATGTTTTATTCGGTTCTCATTGGTGAAATTTTAGTTGGAGTACAGAATGGCCGTGCTGTCCCGTCGCTGGCCTCCGCCGTCGTCGCTGTCATGCCCCGCACCCGGCGGACACCGCCGGGTGCGGGGTGGCGGGGGTGTCGCGAATGGAGGGTGTGGCGGCACGTTTTGTCCATCATCTTGTAGTTCGATTACATCGCATGGCCGTGGGTGCTGTAGCCGAAATACAACGCCATAGTGCGCTCCTCATAGGGAGTCGCCTACGCACGGGGCCTCGTAAACGTAGTTGAACTTAACTTCGATTGACACTGGATCTAGTTTTAGTACAAAATTCTTTCTGGAACGTCAAAGAACGTTGAATTCCAAGGATCCCGCGAAGTCTTAGTGGCTAGGGAAATATATTTGGTGTCGAGTGAGGGGGCATTAACAATGAGTAAGTTCGCAAGCAAGCGCGACAGCGCCGCATTTCAACTGAGTCCGGTGGCGGCAGGCTGCGCCCTGTTCGTGGCCGCGTTGGCACAACCTGTGTACGCGCAAACGGCGGCGCCAGCCGCGCAAGCTGATGCGGCGCCGATGGCGACCGTGACCGTGTCGGGCATCCGTCGTGGTATCGAAGACGCGATCTCGGTCAAGAAAGATGCCACCTCCATCGTCGAGGCGATCTCGGCCGAAGACATCGGCAAGCTGCCCGACGTCAGCATCGCCGAATCCATTTCCCGCCTGCCCGGTCTGGCCGCCCAGCGCGTGGCCGGCCGCGCCCAGGTGATCAGCGTGCGCGGCCTGTCGCCGGACTTCTCGACCACGCTGCTGAACGGCCGCGAGCAAGTGAGCACGGGCGACAACCGCTCCGTGGAATTCGACCAGTACCCATCCGAGCTGATGGCTGGCGTGACCGTCTACAAAACCCCGGACGCCGGCCTGGTCGGCCAGGGCCTGTCGGGCACCATCGACATGCAGACCGTGCGTCCGCTGTCGTTCGGCGGCCGCACCGTGGCGCTGAACGCGCGCGGCGAACACAACTCGCTGGGCAGCATCGCCGGCGCCTCGGCCAACGGCAACCGCTTCAGCGCCAGCTACATCGACCAGTTCGCCAACCGCACGATCGGTATCGCGCTCGGCTTCGCCCACCTGGAATCACCCATCCTCGACAACGAGACGGGCATGTACGAACCCTGGAAGACCGATTCGCGTCCCGGCATTCCAAGCGGCAGCTACATCACCGACGGCATCAAGGCCGTTGCCACCAGCGGCACCAACAAGCGCGACGGCTTCATGGGCGTGCTGCAATACCGTCCGAACAAGCAATGGACCAGTATCTTCGACGTCTACGCGTCCGAGTTCAAGAGCGAGCAGACCAACAACCAGCTGGAAATCAACCTCGGCAACTACAACGGTGGTTACACCCCTGGCCTGAACTACGTCAACCCCGTGTTCAACGGCAACAGCCTGGCCGGCGGCACGGCCACCGGCGTGTTCCCGCTGGTGCGCGGCATGTACAACAAGCGCAAGGACGAGATCCATGCGGCGGGCTGGAGCAACGAGTTCCGCTTCAAGGATTGGTCGCTGTTCGCCGACGTGAACTACTCGCAAGCCAAGCGCGACGAGCTGAGCCTGGAAAACAACCTGCAGCACAACCCGCTGCCAGACACCCAGTTCCTCGACAGCGTGGGCCTGAAATATGCAAGCGGCGGTTTCCCGACCATCACGACCGGCATGAACTACAGCGATCCGTCCCAGCTGTATGTGCGCAACACCATCTACGGTTCCGGCTACGGCAAGGTGCCGCACGTGGAAGACGAGCTGAAGGGCTTCAAGCTGGTGGCCAGCCTGCCCGTGCCGGACATGATGGATAAACTGTTCTCCGGCGTCGACATTGGCGTGAACTACGCCGACCGCAGCAAGAAGCGTCGTCAGCCCGAGGGCGCGATCACGCTGGCCGGCGACCAGTTCACCGTGCCGTCCAACCTGCAGTACTCGCCGGTGGACCTGAGCTTCGCCGGCGTGGGCTCCATTCCAGCCTGGAACGTGCCGGGCGTGGTGGCCAGCGGCATGGTGTTCAACCCGGTCGACAACCTGTCCTACCTGGTGACCAAGGCCTGGGACGTGCAGGAAAAAGTGACCACCAGCTTCGTCAAGGCCAACATCGAAGCCGAGCTGGGCGACGTGAGCGTGCGCGGCAACGTGGGCGTGCAAGTGCAGCGCACCAACCAGTCGTCGCAATCGCGCTATGTGGACAATTCGAGCGGCACCACCGAGATCAAGCCTGTCGATCTGGGCAAGACCTACACCGACGTGCTGCCTAGCCTGAACCTGGCGTTCGGCTTCGACAACCAGCAGACCGTGCGTCTGGCCGTGGCCAAGCAACTGGCCCGTCCTCGCGTGGACCAGCTGAGCTCGGCGTTCCAGATGGACTATGACAAGACCCTGTTCCGCCTGACGGCCAACGGCGGCAACGCCAAGCTGGACCCATGGCGCGCCAATGCCTTCGACATCTCGTATGAGAAATACTTCGACAAGAAGGCTTACTATGCCATCGCCGGTTTCTACAAGAAGCTGACCAGCTACATCTACACCCAGACCAAGGACTACGATTTCTCGTCGTTCATCCCGCCAGGCTATGTGTACAACACCGGCGCGCTGGGTTCGCTCAACACCGCCATCGGCCCGTTCTCGGCGCCGTACAACGGCCAGGGCGGCACGATGAAGGGTCTGGAGCTGTCCGGCTCGCTGCCGATGAATCTGGTGACCAAGTCGCTCGACGGCTTCGGTGTGCAGGCCAGCGCCACCTTCAGCACCAGCGACATCAAGATCGAAGATCCGACCAGCAGCATCGGCAGCAACATCCCGCTGCCCGGCCTGTCCAAGCGCGTCACCAACCTGACCGCCTACTACGAGAAGAACGGCTTCGAAACCCGGATCAGCCAGCGCAAGCGTTCGGACTTCGTGGGTGAGATCAGCAACTTCGCCAACTCGCGCACGCTGCGTTATGTGGTCGGCGAGAACGTGGTCGACTTCCAGGTTGGCTACACCTTCAACGAAGGCGCCTACAAGGGCCTGGGTCTGCTGCTGCAGGTCAACAACCTGACCAACTCGGCTTACGAGACCTACACCGGCACCCGCAGCCAGCAGCTGGAATACCAGAAGTATGGCCGCACC
This sequence comes from Rugamonas sp. GW822-FHT03B10, assembly GCF_058801745.1. Classification (NCBI taxonomy): domain Bacteria; kingdom Pseudomonadati; phylum Pseudomonadota; class Betaproteobacteria; order Burkholderiales; family Oxalobacteraceae; genus Rugamonas; species Rugamonas sp. GW822-FHT03B10. The sequence continues at coordinate 444,623 of NZ_JBXANP010000002.1, forward strand.
ATCCTGGTGGGCGCGAACTACAAGTTCTAAGCCCGCCGGCTGGAAAGCCGAAAAAGCCGCCATGTGCGCGTGCGACGCTCAAGATCGTCGCACCGCCACATGGCGGTTTTTTTTCGCCCGGGCGCCCGCGCACGCGGGGCCGGCCCGACTTGCATGGCAACCTGGAAGGAGGAACTTCGATGAAGACTTTGCGTATGGCGGCGGTGGTGCTGCTCATCGCCTGCGGCGCGGCGCGAGCCGAAGCCGACTGGCCCATGCTGATGGGCGGTCCCACGCACGCCGGCGTGGCCGGGGGCGCGGCGCCGGCCGATCTCGCGCAGCTGGCGCTGGCCGGGCAGTTCAGGCTGGACGCGGCCATCAGCGCCTCGCCCGTGGCGGTGGGGAAGCAATTGTTCGCTGGCGCCGAGAACGGCAACCTGTACGCCATCGACTTCGACACGCGCCAGCTGCAATGGCTGTTCCACAGCCGCGGCGGCATCGCCTCCACGCCGGCAGTGGCCGAGGGCGTGGTCTACTTCCTCAGCCGCGACGGCCGTTTCTACGCGCTGGACGCGGCCAGCGGCGCGCCCCGGTGGCATTTCCGCACGGGCGGCGAGGCTGTGTTCGCGGCCCACGGCATGTATGGCCTGCCGCGCGACGGCGAACCGGCGCCCGACCCTTGGGATTTGTACCTGTCCTCGCCGCTGGTGCATGGCGGCGTGGTCTACTTCGGCAGCAGCGACCAGTGCGTGTATGCGCTCGACGCGCGCACCGGCAAACTGCGCTGGGCCTACAAGACGGGCGGCGTGGTGCATTCCTCGCCGGCGCTGGCCGGCGCCAATATCGTGGTGGGCAGCTGGGATGGCGCCCTGTACGCGCTGGACGCGGCCAGCGGTGAACTGCGCTGGCGCGTGCAGACGGAGACGGAGCAGAAGGACAGCATCATGCTGGGCATCCTGGCCTCGCCCAGCGTGGATGGCAACACCGTGTACGCGGGTTCGCGCGACGGCCACTTCTACGCGATCGACGCCGCCAGCGGAAAAATCAGATGGCGCTACGACGCGCAGGGTTCGTGGGTGGTCGGCACGGCCGCGCTGGACGACAAGCGGGTGTATTTCGGCACCTCGGACACGGGCCTGCTGGTGGCGCTGGACAAGGCCAGCGGCAAGGAGCGCTATCGTTTCGACATGGGCGTGTGGACGTTCGCCTCGCCGCTGCGGGTGGGCGATGCGCTGGTGGTCGCCAGCATGAAGGGCGAGGCCTTCGTGCTCGACGCGGACACGGGGCGCCAGCGCTGGCGCTACCGGACCGACGAGAGCCGGCGCGACGCCTACGCCATCATCGACAAGGCGAGCGGGAAGTTCGATACCAAGCGCCTGTACGGCAGCGCGCCGTACGAGTTGTACGCGGCGCTGGAGCACGTGAAGCGGCTGGGCGCGTTCGCCGCCTCGCCGTTGTGGCACCGTGGCCAGCTGATACTGGCCACGGAGGATGGCCGGCTGCTGTTCTTCGCCACGCCGGCCACGGGCGGGGCGGGGCGCTGACGGCGGACGGCGCGGCGGTCGCCGCCCGTCCCCGTTTGCCAGGCCCGCCCGGCGGCGTGCTTACTTGGCAGCCGATTTGGCCGATGGACCGGCCAGTTCCGCCGCCGCGAACTGCGCGTTCTGCGCATCCAGCCAGGTCTTGAGCGGGGCGAAGTATTCGAGCAGCGCATTGCCGTCGATCTTGTCCTCGCCCGAGATGGCTTTCAGCGCCTCCGGCCACGGCTTGCTGGCGCCCATGGCCAGCATCTGCTGCAGCTTGGCGCCGGCTTTGGGATTGCCATATACCGAGCAGCGGTGCAGCGGTCCCGTGTAACCGGCCTCGCGGCACAGCGCGCGGTGGAACTGGAACTGCAGCATGTCGGCCAGGAAGTAGCGCGCGTACGGCACGTCGGCCGCCACGTGGTACTTGGCGCCGGCGTCGAAGCCTTGCTCGCTGATGGCGGCCGGGCGCGACATGCCCATGTACTGCTCGCGCAGTTCCCACCAGTGCTTGTCGTAGTCGGCCGGTTTGGTCTTGCCGGAATAGACGTCCCAGCGCCATTTGTCGACCGAGTAGCCGAACGGCAGGAACGCCACCTTGGTCAGCGCCCGTTGCAGCAGCTGGCCGATGTCGGCGTCGGCCGCCGCGTCCTTCGGCATCAGGCCGATGGTCTTCAGGTAGTCGGGCGTGACGGACAGCGCCACGGTGTCTCCGATGGCTTCGTGGAAGCCGTCGTTGGCGCCGGCGCGGAACAGGTAGGGCTGCTTGTTGTAGGCCAGGTAGTAGTAGACGTGGCCCAGCTCATGGTGGATGGTGCTGAAGTCCTCGGCCGTGGGCGTGATGCACATCTTGATGCGCACGTCGTCCTTGTCGTCCATCGGCCAGGCGGAGGCGTGGCACACCACGTCGCGGTCGCGCGGCTTGGTCAGCAGCGAACGTTCCCAGAAGCTGGCCGGCAGTTTCTGCATGCCGAGCGAGGTGTAGAAGCGTTCCGCGTCGGCCGTCATCTCCTTGGCGCCGATCTTGCGCTCGGCCAGCACCTTGCTCAGGTCGAAGCTGGCCGTCTCGCCGGCCGGCTTGAGCAGCGGGTAGATGTTGTCCCAGGTCTGGCTCCACATGTTGCCGAACAGGTGGGCCGGAATCGGGCCGGTGGCCGGCACCACGTCCGGGCCGTAGGCCTGGCGCAGCTTGTAGCGGGTGTAGGTGTGCAGCGATTCATACAGCGGCTTGACCTGCTGCCACAGGCGTTCCATCTCGGCCGAGAACTGCTCGGGCGGCATGTCGTACTGCGAACGCCACAGGGCGCCCGTGTCGGCGAAGCCCATCTCGCGGGCGCCCTTGTTCGACAGCGCCACGTACTGGCTGTAGCGTTGCTTGTAGGCGGGCGACTGCGCGTGCCAGCCGAGCCAGACCTCCTTCAGGCGGGCCGGGTCGCGGCTGTCGGCCAGCACTTTCTCCATGTCGCCCAGCGCCATGCAGGCGCCGGCGCTGCCGTCCGCGTTCTTCGGGCAGTATTTACCCTTGCCGTAGGCGGCCGTCATGGCCGTCTGGGCCGACGTGTAGGCTTCGCGCTCCTTGGGGTCGGAGAACATCAGCGTCAGTTGCAGCAGCTTGAGTTTGCGCGCGGACTCGGGCTTGAGTTTGAGGCCGTTGTAGCGGCGCGCCGCCAGCGCGATCTCGCCGGACGCGGTCAGGTAGCGCTCGGAGAAGAAGGCGCTGATCGCTTCCGTGTCGTCGGTGATGAAGTTCTCGCCGACCCAGGCGCCGCGCGCCTGTTCGATGCTGAGTTTATTGAGCCGGCTTTCCGCGTCGGCCAGGAAGCGTTCGGCTTCGGCCACGGTAGGCTTGGCGGCCGGCGCCGCGTAGGCGCCGCCGCTGGCGGCTGTGATGGCGCTTGCCGCCAGCAGCGCCTTGAGGATGGTAGATGACACGCGTGTCTCCCTGAGTTGTGAAAATGGCCTTCGAACCGTCCGGTCCGAAGGCCATTAATATACACGTCAGGCTGGCGCGTGTGGCGGTTTTACCAAGTGTTGCGAATTCGTCAGTGGACGTCGCCCGCCGCAGCGAGCGCATCGAGGGTCTGACCCTGGTTTTAGAGGGTCGGACCCTGGTTTTAGCGTGCGTCGCCCGCCGCCAGCGCAATGCCCACCGTGCGCATCGCATGGTCGCTGGCCGGCAGTTGCACCGTCAGCATGCGCGCCGCGCCATCCCAGGCGAAGTCCACCGGCTGGCCGTCCAGTCGCACGCCGGCCGGCTTGGCGCCCACGTTGTGCACCTGCAGCGCGATGCTGCGCTGCGGGCGCTGGTAGTGCGCGCCCGTCTCCGACGACAGCGACAGCGTCAGTTCGCGGCCCTGCAGCTTGCTGGCGAAGTGCAGCAGTTCGTACTTGCCCTGCTCGTAGGCTTGCGCCGTCTCGCCGTCGTCGTCGTACAGCTTGCCCTGGCCGCTGCGGGCGGTGTGGTCGTGGTAGTAGTGCAGTTCGATGGCCTTGGTCGAATAGTCGCGCGTCGTCTGCACCACGGGCGCCAGCGGGATGAAGGCGCCGGCCCGCACGTAGACGGGAATGTGGTCGGGCGCCAGCTTCACGCTGCGGCTGGCGCCGCCGTCCTGGCGCTGGCCCGTGTAGAAGTCGAACCACGCGCTGTGGGCGGGGAACCACACCTGCTGCTCGGTGGCGCCCTTGCTGGTGACGGGGGTGACGAGCAAGTCCTTGCCCCACAGGTAGGTGGAGGCGATGGCGCGCGCCTGCACGTTGTCCGGCTCCTCGTACAGCATGGGGCGCATCAGCGGCAAGCCTTGCTGGTGGTTGTCGAAGGCCAGCGTGTAGTTATACGGCAGCATGCGGTAGCGCAGCCGGATCGCGTCGCGCGCCAGCGCCTTGGTGGGCGCGTCGCGGTAGACCGGCTCGGACGGCACTTCCTCCTGCGCGTGCGGGCGGAACACGGGCTGGAACACGCCGTACTGCAGCCAGCGCGTGTACAGCTCATCGTCCAGATTCGCGTTGGCGAAGCCGCCCAGGTCCGAGTGCATATAGGCCATGCCCTGCATGCCCATCTGCAGCGCGATCTCCGGCTGCGACTTCAAGCCACCCCAGCTGCGGTCCACGTCGCCCGACCATGGGATCATGCCGAAGCGCTGCGAACCGGAGTAGCCGGCCCGCATCAGGATGAACGGGCGCTCGGTAGGGTAGTCGTGGCGGTAGCCATCGGCCACCAGCTTGGCCCACTGGTGGCCGTAGATGTTGTGCACCTGCTGCGCCGTGCCGGTGGCGTGGCGCATCGAGCCGGGATGCACTTCCGGTTCGCCCAGGTCGCCCCACACGCCGGCCACGCCCATGTCGTGCAGGCCCTTGTAGACGTTCCAGAACCAGTCGCGGCCCGGTTGGCCGAAGATGTCGATCAGGCCCGTGTGGCCGAAGTAGAAGTCGTAGGCCAGCGGCGCGCCGTTGGCGTCCGTGCCCAGGATGTGCTTTTGCACGGCCTCCTGCCAGTGCGACGAGGTGTCGACGATGAACGGCTCAGTGATCAGTACCGTCTTCACGCCCTTGGCCTTGAAGTCGGCGATCATCTGCGCCGGGTGCGGGAAGTTGTCCGGGTCGAAGGCCAGGTTGCCCATGGTGCCCTTGATGGTCTTGCCGAACCAGTACAGGTCGAACACGATGGCGTCGACCGGGATGTCGTCGGCGATGAACTTGTCCACCGTGGCGCGCGCCTCCGCCTCCGTGTGGTAGCCGAAGCGCATGGCGAAATTGCCGAACGCCCAGCGCGGCGGCATGGGCTGGCGGCCCGTCAGGCTGGTGTAGCTGGCGATGATGTCTTCCCAGCTGTCGCCGGCCACCACCTGGTAGGTCTTGCGCCCGCCCGCCGTCTCGTAGGTCAGGCTGTTGTCGCCCTGGCTGTCGAAATCGAGGTAGCCCGTTTGCGGGTTATCGAAGTGCAGCAGGTAGCGCTTGGACGACAGCGCCAGCGGCATGGTGAAGTTCATCAGTTCCGAATGGTCGCTGTAGCCGTAATCGGCCTTGTTGAACAGCGTGTAGCGGTGGCCGCGCCGGTTCATGCCCATCGAGCGGGCGCCGGCGCCGTACAGCGCTTCCGTCGCGTCCAGCGCGAACTCGATGCGCTCGCCGTAGCCGGTCTTGCCGTAGCCGCGCTTTTCCGCCACCAGCGGCCGGCCCTTGTAGGCATAGGCGATCCGGAACGGCGCGCGGGTGATGGTGACGGACAGGCCGCCGGTCGTGTATTCGACGGTGTTACCCTTGTTCTTCAGCGTGGCCTGCACCGGGGCCGGCGCCAGCACCACGGCGTGCGACTCCGGCTCCACGCTTTGCCCGGCCGGCACGAAGGTGGTCTCCACGATGCGGGTCGAGTAGGGCTTGATCAGGTACTGGCCGTCGCTGGTGCGGATGTCCAGCTGGTTGCCGTGCAGGGTGGCGCTGTCGAAGCGGCGTTCCAGGTTCTGGGCCAGGACGGCGGGGCTGGCGGCGATCAGCAGGGCCAGGCCGGCGTAATGTTTGCTTGTCATGTGGAGGTGTCTCACTGGTTCCGGGTCTGGTTTTGATTTCTGTTATTTGACTACATTTGACTACAAAACCACGGTGCGGTGTGTGGCTAACTCCTTTATTTTACTATGAAGTTGTTTCGATTGACACCTGTAGTCGAGCGTGTTACTTTGCTACAAATTCGCATTTTGACGCTGAGCTCCGGCCTTCAGACCGGACCACATAACGGGGACACGCAGGCATGCAACCTTCTTCCAACAAGCCCAGGCTGACGTTCTGGCAGCTCTGGAACATGAGCTTTGGCTTTTTCGGCATCCAGTTCGGTTTCGCGCTGCAGAACGCCAACACCAGCCGCATCTTTTCCACGCTGGGCGCCAATCCCGACGACCTGGCCTTCCTGTGGCTGGCCGCCCCCGTCACCGGCTTGCTGGTGCAGCCCATCATCGGCTACCTCAGCGACAACACCTGGCACCCGTTCTGGGGGCGCCGCCGTCCGTTCTTCTTCGTCGGCGCCGTGCTGGCCTCGATCGCCCTGTTTCTGATGCCCAACTCCAGCGTCCTGTGGATGGCCGCCGCCGTGCTGTGGCTGATGGATGGCGCCATCAACGTGTCGATGGAACCGTTCCGCGCCTTCGTGGGCGACAAGCTCAGTCCCGCGCAGCAGACGGCCGGTTTCGCCATGCAGACCTTCTTCATCGGCTGGGGCGGGGTGATCGCCTCGCTGCTGCCCACCATCTTCTCGGACCTGCTGGGCGTGAGCAACGTGCCCGTCAACGGCGCGATTCCCGACACCGTGCGCTACTCGTTCTACATCGGCGGCGCCATCTACCTGTTTTCCGTGATGTGGACCGTGCTGACGGCCAAGGAAGCGCCGCCGGACGACCTGGAAGCGTTCCGCGCCGAGCGCGCGCGCAGCAAGGGCCTGGCTCATGCCATGGCGGAAATCCTGGGCGGCTTCGCGCGCATGCCCAAGACCATGGTGCAACTGGCGTTCGTGCAGTTCTTCACCTGGATTGCGCTGTTTGCCATGTGGATCTACACCACCTCGGCCGTCGCGGAAAACGTGTTCGGCACGGTGGACGCGCAGTCGGCCGCGTTCCAGGAGGCGGGCAACCACGTGGGCGTCATGTTCGCCGTCTATGGCGGCGTCTCGGCGCTGGCCGCCTTCATCCTGCCCGTGTTCGCACGGTACACCAGCCGCAAGTTCGTGCACATGACTTGCCTGGCCATCGGCGGCATGAGCCTGATCAGCATCTTCGCCATCCATAACCTGAACCTGCTGTTCGTGCCCATGATCGGCGTGGGCATCGCGTGGGCCAGCGTGCTGACCATGCCTTACGCGATCCTGGCCGGCGCCTTGCCCGCCAAGCGCATGGGTTACTACATGGGCGTGTTCAACTTCTTCATCGTCATTCCGCAGATCTGCAGCGGCCTGCTGCTCGGTTCCATCACCAAGCACTTCTTCGCCGGCCACACGATCAATACCGTGATGCTGGGCGGCGCGAGCATGGTGCTGGCCGGCGTGCTGACGCTGTTCGTCAAGGACAACGCGGCCGCCGCCGCCAAGGACGCCGGGATCAAGGCCGCCGCCTGAATTGCGCCGTTTGCGTTAGTATCGTCCGCTGTCCCCTCAACCAACGTGGAGCGAACATGACGATACAGACGGTGGCGACCACGCCGTATCCCGGCCAGCGGCCGGGCACCTCGGGCTTGCGGAAGAAGGTCACGGTATTCCAGCAGCCCGCCTATCTCGACAATTTCGTGCAAAGCCTGTTCGACACGCTGGGCGACTGCGCCGGCAAGACGCTGGTGCTGGGCGGCGATGGCCGCTACCACAACCGCGCCGCCGTGCAGACCATCCTGCGGCTGGCCGCCGCCCACGGCTACGCGCGCGTGCTGGTGGGGCGGGGCGGCATCCTGTCCACGCCGGCCGCCAGCTGCGTGATCCGCAAGCATGGCGCGTCCGGCGGCATCATCCTGTCGGCCAGCCACAATCCGGGCGGGCCGGACGGCGACTTCGGCATCAAGTACAACATCGCCAACGGCGGCCCGGCGCCGGAAGCGCTGACCGAGGCCGTGTGGCAGCACAGCGTGGCGCTGCACCGCTACCAGGCCAGCGATGCGCCCGACGTGGACCTCGATACCCTGGGCGGCACACGCATCGAGCAAATGATGGTGGAAGTGATCGACCCCGTGGCCGACTACGCGCAACTGATGGAGGGCCTGTTCGACTTCGCCGCCATCCGCGCCCTGTTCGCGCGCGGCTTCACGATGCGCTTCGACGCCATGAGCGCCGTCACCGGCCCCTACGCCCTAGCCATCCTGGAAGGCATGCTGGGCGCGCCGGCCGGCACCGTCATCAACGCGGTGCCGCTGGAGGATTTCGGCGGCCACCATCCCGATCCCAACCCCGTCAACGCCGCCGGCCTGATCGCCGTGATGGCCGGCGGGGACGCGCCCGATTTCGGCGCCGCCTCCGATGGCGACGGCGACCGCAACATGATCGTCGGCCGCCGTTTCGAGGTCACGCCGTCCGACAGCCTGGCCGTGCTGGCCGCCAACGCCACCGTGGCGCCGGGCTACCGGGGCGGCATCCGTGGCGTGGCCCGCTCCATGCCCACCTCGCGCGCGGCCGACCGCGTGGCGCTCGCGCTGGGCGTGCCATGCTTCGAGACGCCCACCGGCTGGAAGTACTTCGGCAACCTGCTCGACGCCGGCAAAGTCACGTTGTGCGGCGAGGAGAGCTACGGCACCGGCTCGGACCACATGCGCGAGAAGGATGGCCTGTGGGCCGTACTGTTCTGGCTTAACCTGCTGGCCGCCAGCGGCAAGAGCGTGGCGGCGCTGGTGCAGGAGCACTGGAGCCGTTTCGGCCGCAACTACTATTCGCGCCACGACTATGAAGCCATCGACAGCGCCGCCGCCGCCGAACTGATGGACGCCCTGCGCGCGCGCCTGGGCGGACTGGCCGGCCAGCGCCTGGGCGAATACACGGTGGACCTGGCCGACGACTTCTGCTACACCGATCCCGTCGATGGCAACGTGGCGCGCCAGCAGGGCGTGCGCATCGTGATGACGGACGGCTCGCGCGTGGTGTTGCGCCTGTCCGGCACCGGCACCGAGGGCGCCACCCTGCGCGTCTACCTGGAGCGCTACGAAGCCGATCCGGCGCAGCACCACCTGCCCACGCAGCAGGCGTTGGCCGGCCTGATCGCCGTCGCCGAACACGTGGCCGGCATCAGCGCCTACACGGGCCGCGCCGCGCCCAGCGTGATCACCTGATTTTCAACCGCACCGTCAACCACACAGGAAAAGACAGCATGAACAAGACTCCTCTCGCAATGACCCTGGCGCTGGTCGCGCTGGTCGCGCCGAGCGCCATGGCGGCGCCGGCCGCATCGGGCAAGGCGGCGCAGGCCGCGCCCGCGCGCGCGGCCGCCAGGCCATTCCTGTGGGAGAACGCCACCGTCTACTTCCTGCTGACGGACCGCTTCAACAACGGCAACCCGGCCAACGATCTGGCCTACGGCCGCCAGGCCGACGCCGCGCCGCTGCGCGGCTACATGGGCGGCGACCTGGCCGGCGTGACGGCCAAGATCAACGAAGGCTATTTCGACAGCCTGGGCGTGGACGCGATCTGGATCACGCCGCCTGTGGAGCAGATCCACGGCGGCACCGACGAGGGTACGGGCAAGTCCTACGGCTTCCACGGCTACTGGGCGCGCGACTGGACCAGCGTGGACGCCAACCTGGGCACGGAGCAGGACATGCGCGCGCTGGTGGACGCGGCGCACGCGCACGGCATCCGCGTGCTGCTCGACGTGGTGATGAACCAGACCGGCCCGGTGACGGAGCAGGATCCCGTGTGGCCGCCCGAGTGGGTGCGCACCGGCCCCGTGTGCACCTACAAGGATCCGGCCACCACCATCTCCTGCACCCTGGTGGCCAACCTGCCCGACGTGCGCACCGAGAGCAACGACAACGTGGCGCTGCCGCCGGCGCTGGTGGCCAAGTGGAAGGCCGAGGGCCGCTATGAGCGCGAGGTGGCGGAACTGGACGCCTTCTTCGCCCGCACCGGCTACCCGCGCGCGCCGCGCTACTACCTGATCAAATGGCACGCGGACTGGGTGCGCAAGTACGGCTTCGACGGCTTCCGGGCCGACACCGTCAAGCACGTGGAGGTGGGCGCGTGGAAGGAGCTGGGCAAGGAGGCGTCGCTCGCCTACGAGGAATGGAAGCGTGACCATCCCACCCGCAAGCTGGGCGACGACAAGTTCTTCATGACGGCCGAGCTGTTTGGCTACAACATCGCCAACGGCCAGCAGTTCGACCTGGGCGGCGGCCACAAGGTCAACTACTACAAGGACGGCGGCTTCGACAGCATCATCAATTTCGGCCTGGTGTGGGACGCGAAACAGGATTACGAGACGCTGTTCAGCAGCTACTCGGCCAAGCTGCACGGCGAGCTGCAAGGCTACACGGTGCTTAATTACCTGGCCTCGCACGACTTCGACCAGCCGTTCGATCCGGCCCGCACCAAGCCGTTCGAAAGCGCCAACAAGCTGCTGCTGGCGCCCGGCGCGGCCCAGATCTACTACGGCGACGAGACGGCGCGCCGGCTCGATCCGGCCGAAGCGCAGGGCGACGCCAAGCTGCGTTCCTACATGAACTGGGACGAACTGGCCAACGACGCCAGGCGCGACGGCTACAGCGTGGCCGCCGTGCGCCGTCACTGGGCCAAACTGGCCTTGTTCCGCCATGACCACGTGGCCGTGGGCGCGGGCGTGCACCAGCAACTGCAGGCCCACCCCTACGTGTTCAAGCGCACGTTCGAACGCGGCGCGCTGCGCGACAAGGTGGTGGTGGCGCTGGAGCAGCCGACCGACAAACCGTCCGCCATCGACCTGCATGGCGTGTTCGCCGACGGCGCGCGGGTGCGCGATTACTACTCGGGCACCAGCGCCGTGGTGGTCAAGGGCAAAGTCACGTTCCCGGCCCACAACGCCGTGGTGCTGATCGGCCAGTAGGCGCGGCGCCCGTCGTTACGGGCCGTAGGTGTAGACCTGCTTGATGCTGTGGTCCACGGTCGGCTCGTTGCGCAGGAAGTGGACGATGTCGGTCTGGATGCTGGTCATCAGCGTTTGGTTGGCCGATTCGGTGCACGGCAACGAGACGAGGCCGCCGCTCCTGCACAACAGGCGGGCCGGCGTGCTTTCGTACAGGCTCGCGCTGTTGGTGTCGGCGCAGGTGGTCGAGCCCTGTTGCGTGTACACGAGGTGGCCGTCCACCACGTAGACGCGGCGCGAGGTGGCGCAGGTATCGCCGTCCCACAGCGCGACGAAGGCCGCCACCGGCACTTGCGCCGTGAACGACACAGTGGCCGGCGCGCTATTGAGCTCCCCGTCGTTGACGGTCAGCGTGGCCGTGTAGGTGCCGGCGACGTCGGCGATGAAGTCGGGCGTGGCCACCTTCGGATTGATCAGCGAGGCCATGCTGCCGGCCGGCTTGGACAACGTCCACGTGTAGCCGACCAGGTCCTGGTTGGCGTCCGTGTAGCTGCCATTGAGTTTGATGAGCGTGCCCGCGTCCACCGTCTGTCCCGCGCCGGCGTTGGCGACGGGGGCCACGTTCTTGGGCGGGCCGGCGTCGCCGCCACCGCAGGCGGTCAATGACAACAGAGTCGAACAAAGGGCCATCGACGACAGCAGCTGCGGCAGGGACGAACGCTTCATGTCTTCTTTCTGGTGAAATTGCAAAGCCAAAAAGATAACATGAAACTTTGATAATCTTATCTATTCTCGACAAAAACGACGGCGCAGCGTGGCGGAACTGCAAATGTGCCCGTCGCGCCGTCGAAGCGCGCCGCGCGCGCCGGGCGCTGGTCGGCCGCACCCGCGCGCAGGTGCACCGGGTGCAGCACGTAGGCGCGGCCCCGTTCCTGCGGCACGGCCAGCGTGTGCGCCACCTTGTCCACGTTGATCAGGTAGGTGAGCGACTTGAAGCGTGCGCCCGCGTAGCCTTCGCCGTCCAGGTGGCCCACGATCACGGTCGGCTGCTGCTGCGAACCCGTGTTGTAGAAGCGCAGGCGGCGCTTGATGTCGTCGGCCGTGCGCAGCCGGAACAGCGTGCTGCTGGCGCGGATGGCCAGCAGGTCGCGGAACGCGTCGCGCGCGTAGGCGATATCGGCCGGCGTTGGCTTCAGCGCCGCGTCGCGCAGCAATGGCTTGAGCAGGGCGTAGTCCTTGCCGTTGTCGTCGGCCGGCGGCAGGCCCACGCCGTAGTTGTTGTCGCGGTAGCTCCAGTCCAGGCGGTTGAACCAGTCGCCCGATTCGAAGCTGTTGCGGTCCAGCGACTTGGAACGCAGGATGTCGTAGCCGGCGTGGAAGTAGGCCACGCCCTGGCTGAAGGCGTTGATGGCCGCGCCCAGCATCTGCACGCGCGCGCGGTCGGCCGTGCTGGTGGCCAGCGGCAGCTTGAACACGTTGTTGTCGTACATGGTCTGGTTGTCGTGGTTCTCCACGTAGTTGACCACTTCACCGGGCTCGCTCGCATAACCGGCCGGCTGGCCCGCGTAGTCGATGGCCTGCAGTTCGCGCGTGCTGTCGTCGGCCAGCGTCAGCGGATAGCTGCGGATGGAGCCGGCCAGCCCGACCTTGATCATGTCGGCCGCGTGCAGTAATTCGCTGGCCGCGTGCTGGCCCGCCTGCGCGTTGGGATCGTAGACCAGCCCATTGATGTAGCCCTGTTTGCTGAACAGCTGTTGGCCTGCGTCGCCCGCGCCGCCGCCACGCACGGCGTCGCGCCCACGGTCGCTGAAGGTGCCGATGCCGCTGCCGTTGAGCGACAGCTGGGACGCCTGCACGAAGCGCGCGCCGTTGGCCACTTCACCGAAGTTCCAGCCTTCGCCGATCAGGTTCACGTGGCGGCCGGTGGCCGTGTCGGCGCGGCGCTGCAACTGCTCCATCGCCGCGCGCGGCTGGTGCGCCATCAGGTCGAAGCGGAACGAATCGATCTTGTACTGCAGGGCCCACTGGGCCACCGAGTCGATCATCAGCTTGGCCATCATCGTGTTTTCCGTGGCCGTGTTGTCGCAGCAGGTCGAACGTTCGATCTTGCCCTGTGCGTCCAGCCGGTGGTAGTAGCCGGGCACCACGCGGTCCAGCACCGACTTCTCGTTCTGGCCCGCGATGTAGGTGTGGTTGTAGACCACGTCCATGCCGACCCGCAGGCCGGCCTTGTGCAGCGCCATCACCATCTGGCGGAACTCGATCACACGGCGCGCGCCGTCGGCCGGATCGGTGGCGTAGCTGCCCTCCGGTGCGTTGTAGTGGTAGGGGTCGTAGCCCCAGTTGTAGCAGTCGGTGAGCTGGGTGGATTTGATCAGCGCCTGCTGCGCGTCGCTGTCGGGCGCGCCCGATGGATGGGGCATCACGCAGCCCTTTTCGGGCACGCTGCCGATGTCGAACACGGGCAGCAGGTGGACGTCGGTCAGGCCGGCGCGGCTCAGCGCGGCCAGGTGCTTCATGCCGTTCGAGCCGGTTTCCGTGAAGGCCGCGTACTTGCCGCGATGGGCGGCGCTGACCGTCTGGTCGTTGATGGAAAAGTCGCGCACGTGCAGTTCGTAGACGGCCATGTCGGGCTGCGCCGCCACTTTGTTGGGTGCGCGGTCGCGCTCCCAGCCGGACGGTTTCAGCTTGGCCGCGTCAAGGCTGGCGATGTAGCTGCGCTTCGAATCCGTCGTCAGGCTGATGGAATACGGATCGGTGACGAGGTTCCGCACCATGCCGGCGCTGGGGGCGAACACGTCCACCGCGTACTGGTAGTACTGGCCCGACAGGTCGGCCGGGCGGGAGGCCGACCAGATGCCGGTGACCGCGTCGAACGCCATGGGCACGACGGCGCTGGCGGGGGCGCTGCCGCTCGGGTACACGCACACGGCCACCTGGCGCGCCGTGGGCGCCCACAGCTTGAAGGTGCTGCGGCCGGGCGCCACGCCCACGCCCAGGTCGGCCACCTCGCCGGCCTTGGCGTACAGGTCGTCCAGCGCGCCGGCGATCTGCACGCTGGTGGCGTCGCGCACGGTGCCGTCCGGCGCCTCCTGCACCAGCAGCAGTTGCTGGCGCAGCAGTGCGCCGGCGCGGGTCGCGTCGGCCGCCGGCAGGGCCAGCGTGGCGCCGGATGCGACGAATTTGAAGCGTTGCGCCAGATCGGAGGGCAAGGCGGCGTCGTGCCGTTCCAGCGTGATGGCGCCATCCGCGCCGCGCACTTTGGCGCCGGCGGTGGCGTCCAGCGTGCCGGCGACCGAGTAGTAGAGTTTGAAGGTGGCGCCGGCGTCGGCGCCCGGCCAGCGCAGCAGCTGGCGGTTGAACCAGTAGGCGCGCGCATCGGTGGCGGCGGCGGGGTGCTGCACGATGGCGAACGGGCCGTTGCAGCTGGCCAGATCCACCGTGTCGGCGGCCGCCGCAGCCAGGCAGGTGAGGGCGAGCGCGCCGCCCGCCGTAAGGTGTGCCACGCGTTGCCACGCGCCGGTCTGGTGTGCGCCCATCAGCTCATCTCCGTATCATCATTTGGTAGTGCAACTACAAAAATGTAGTTGATGCCCTTGAATTTGCCGGATATGGTAATCCAATTTCTGTAGTTTTGATACGAATTTGCGTCGGGCTTATTTCTTTCCTGTGCCGATCTGGTACTTTTTGAGCTTGTCGTACAGGGTCTTGCGCGGCACGGCCAGGTGGTCGGCGGCCAGCGCGACGTTGCCGTCGGTGGCGTCGAGCGCGCGCACGATCAGTTCGCGTTCGAACTGGTCGACCTGTTGGGGCAGGGAAGGGCTGGCCGATTCCGCCTGTGGCGCGCTGGCCGGTTCGGTCGCAGCCGCAGACGCTGTCGTGGTTGCTGCGATGGCGGCGGCGCCCGGCATCTGCGCCACGCCCAGCACCAGCCGTTCGGCGAAGTTGCGCAGTTCGCGCACGTTGCCGGGCCAGTCGGCGGCCTGCCACTGCGCCATCTGCTGCGCGCTCCATGCGGGCACGGGACGTTGGAAGCGGGCCGCCGCGTCCCGCACGAAGTGGGCCAGCAGCAGCGGAATGTCGTCGGGCCGGTCGCGCAGGCGCGGCAGCTCCAGGCTGACCACGCCGATGCGGTAGTACAGGTCTTCGCGGAACAGGCCTTGCGCGGCCTGTTGCAGCAGGTCGGTCTTGGTGGCGGCCACCACGCGGCAGTCAAGCGCGATGCTGTCGTTGCCGCCCAACCGTTCCAGCCGGCGTTCCTGCAGCACGCGCAGCAGCTTCACTTGCAGCGCCATCGGCATGCTCTCGATCTCGTCCAGGAACACCGTGCCGCCGTTGGCATATTCCAGTTTGCCGATGCGGCGCTTCTGCGCGCCCGTGAAGGCGCCCGCCTCGTGGCCGAAGATTTCGCTTTCGAACACGGACTCCGGCAGGGCGCCGCAATTGATGGCCACGAACTGGCCCTTGCGGCCGCTGGCCGCGTGCAGCAGGCGCGCCACCACTTCCTTGCCGGTGCCGGTCTGGCCGTGGATCAGCACATCGACCGCGGCCGGCGCCACGTTGCGGATCATGACCTTCAGGCGCTCGATCGCCTCGGAGCGTCCCACCAGATCGGGCAGGTCCGGATGCAGGGCGCGCTGGGCGCGCAGCGCGCGGTTCTCCAGCACCAGCGCGCGCCGTTCCTGGGCGCGGCGCACCGTCTCCTGCAGGCGCTCGGCGGCGAATGGCTTCTCGATGAAGTCGTAGGCGCCGGCGCGCATGGCCGCCACCGCCATGCTGACGTCGCCGTGGCCGGTGACGACGATGACGGGCAGTTCGGCGTCCAGCGCCACCACCTGCTCCAGCAATTCCAGGCCGCTGCGGCCGGGCAGGCGCACGTCCGTCACCACCACCCCGGCGTAGTCGGGCCGCAGCAGGGGCAGCGCTTGCTCCGCGCTGTCGCACGCCTGCACGGTGAAGCCGGCCAGTTCCAGCGTCTGGCTGGTAGCCAGGCGCAGCGCCGCTTCATCTTCAACCAGGATCGCCTGCATCGCGCTCACATCGCACTCCACGTCACACTCCTTCTATCAACAATGGCAGGCGCAGTTCGAAGCGCGCGCCGCCTTCCGGCAGGTTGCGGGCCGTGAGCTGGCCGTTCATGGCCTGCACGATGGACGACGAAATCGCCAGTCCCAGCCCCAATCCCTTGCCGGATGGCTTGGTGGTGAAAAACGGTTCGAACAGGTGGGCCGCCACCTGTTCCGGTATGCCCGGGCCGCTGTCGCTGATGCTCACCAGCGCCTGCGCATGGTCGGACGCATCTTCGCGCGCGAGCGCCACGTCCACGCGGCGCGGCGCGTCCGGCGCGCCCGCCTCCACGGCGTCGAGCGCGTTGCGCAGCAGGTTGATCAGCACCTGCTCGATGCGCACGGCGTCGCCGGACACCTTGCAGCAGCCATCGTCGGCCGTCACCTCCAGCGCCACGCCGAGCCGGCGGAATTCGCTTTGCAGCAGGAAGCAGGCAGCCCGCACGCAGGCCGCCAGGTCCACCGTGGCCACGCTTTCATCCTTGCGCGCGAAGCCTTTGAGCTGGCTGATGATGGCGCCCATGCGCGCGCTGGCGTCGGCGATGTGTCCCAGGTTGCCGGCCGCCTGCGCCGTCATGCCACGCTCCAGGAAGGTGCGGGCATTCTCGGCGAAGGCGCGGATGGCCGCCAGCGGTTGGTTCAGTTCATGCGTGACGCCGGCCGCCATCTGGCCCAGCATGGCCAGCTTGCCGGCCTGGATCAGTTCATTCTGGGTCGAGCGCAGCAACTGCTCCGTCTCCTGCAGCTTGGCGTAGCGCGCTTCCAGACTGGCGTTGGTCTGGCGCAGCTGGTCGGTGCGTTCGGCGATGCGGTCTTCCAGTTGCAGCGCGGCCCGTTGCAGCGCGGCGCGCGAGGCCTGGGCTTCCTCCAGCCGGCGCCGGCGCTGGTGGATGGCCCACAGCGACACGGCCGCGCAAGCCAGCAGCAGCGCGGCCGCCAGCGCCCATTGCACACCGGCGCGCGCCACGCGCGCTTGGCCGGGGAACAGCATCAATTGCCAGCCCAGTTCTCCGACCGGCTGGGTGACGGGCCGGGTGACGTTGGCGGGCAGCGGCGCGATCGGTTTGTCCAGGTATTGCTGGGTGCGCGCCAGTTCCTGCACGGTGGCCGCATCGAGCTGGTGCAGGCTGCGGTAGATCCAGTCCGGGCGGTTGCTGAGGAAGATCACGCCGCTGCGGTCGGCCAGCACGATGGGATCGGCGCTGCTGCGCCAGGTGCGCTCGAATTCGGCCAGGCTGATTTTGACGGCCACCACGCCGGCCACGGCGCCGCGCGCGCTGCCGTCGCGGTACACGGGTTGGGCGATGAAGTAGCCAGCCTCGCTGGTGCTGGTGCCGATGCCGTAGAAGCGGCCCGCCTGGCCGTGCAGCGCGGCGCGGAAGTAGGGCCGGTACGAGAAGTTCTTGCCGACGAATCCCAGCGGCTGGTCCCAGTTGCTGGCGCCCAGCGTGAGGCCGTCGCGGTCCATCACGTAGATGGCGCCCACCTTGGCTTGCTGCTGGATGGTGTGCAGGGTGCTGTTCAGGCGCGCGATGGCTTGCGGGTCGTTGGGGTGGGCCAGGGCCTGGATCAGGTCGGGCTGGAAGCCGAGCACGAAGGGCAGGGTTTCGAATTTTTGCAGCACCGATTGCAGGTCGGGGGCGATCAGCTGCAGCTGGCGCTGGGCCTGGTCCTGCAGCTCGGCGCGGGCGTGGCGGGTGCCGAGCAGCCAGGCGCCCGCCACGATGCAGGCGGCCAGGATCAGGGCTGGGAACAGCAGCAGGGAGGGGAATGCGCGCTTCATGATGCTACTGTACCGTAAAGCTGAGGGGGGCCGGGGACGCATCTTCAAGTCGCAAAGTTAAGCCGTCGTACCCGCGCAGGCGGGTACCCATAGAACGCATGCGCTGTGCAATCGCTTGCTGTGTATGGGTTCCCGCCTGCGCGGGAACGACGATATTTCGTTTAACGGTATTGCGCGCCCCGTGGATGGTCCCTCAATCGACGGCGGCGATGCGGATTTCGTCGTTGTGGTGGCGCTGCTGTTCCTCCATCACCAGCTGCCCCAGTTCGCGCTTGAGGGCATTGAACTCGGCGGCGGCCGGGTCGCGCAGCCGTGGCAGCTCCACCAGCATGTCGCGCTTGACCGTGCCGGGCCGGTAGGTCATGACGATGATGCGGTCGGCCAGGTAGATCGCTTCCTCGATGCTGTGCGTGACGAAGATGATGGTCTTCTTCAGCTCCGACCAGATGCGCAGCAGTTCGTCCTGCAGGTTGCGCCGGGTCAGCGCGTCCAATGCGCCGAACGGCTCGTCCATCAGCATGATGGGCGAGTCGAGCGCCAGCACGCGGGCGATCGCCACGCGCTGGCGCATGCCGCCCGACAGGTCTTTCGGATAGCGCTGGGCGAAGTCCTGCAGCGACAGCATCTTCAGCAGATCGGCCACCTTGGCGTCGATCTCGCGCTGGCCCATGCCCTTGATCTCCAGGCCGAACGCGATGTTCTTCGCCACCGTCATCCACGGGAACAGCGCGTATTCCTGGAACACCATGCCGCGTTCGGGGCCGGGGCCCGTCACCAGCTTGCCGTCCGCGTGGATGGTGCCCGACGAGGGCAGCGAAAATCCCGCCACGGCGTTCAGCAGCGTGGACTTGCCGCAGCCCGATGGCCCCAGCAGGCAGACGAACTGCCCCTGCGGGATGTCGAGCTCGATGTTCTTGAGGGCGACGACGTCGCGGCCATCGGCCTGGAATACCTTGTTGACGCCGCGTACGGCGATGTGGGATGCGCTCATGTCAGTTCTCCAGGCCGCGGTGCCAGCGCAGCAGATGGTTGTTCAATTTGTTCATGGCCACGTCGATCGCCAGTCCCAGCAAGCCGATGCTGATCATGCCGGCGATGATCTTGTCCGACCAGAAGTACTCGCGCGCCTCCAGGATGCGGAAGCCGAGCCCGTTGTTCACGGCGATCATCTCCGACACGATGACGACGATGAACGCGGTGCCGATGCCGATCCGCACGCCCGACAGGATGTAGGGCACGGCGGCCGGCAGCATCACCCGCACGAACATGGTGTGCTGGCCCACGCCCAGGTTGCGGGCGGCGCGGATGTAGATGCCGTCCACCTGGCGCACGCCGGCGATGGTGTTCATCAGCACCGGGAAGAAGGCGCCCAGCGCGATCAGGAACACGGCCGGCGCGTTGCCAAGCCCGAACCACAGGATCGCCAGCGGAATGTAGGCGATCGGCGGAATCGGCCGCAGCACCTGCATCAGCGGGTTGAGCCACGCGTACATGCGCTTGCTCGACCCCATCACCAGGCCCAGCGGCAGCGCCAGGCCCGCGCCCACCGCGAAGCCGACCACCACCCGGTACATGCTGCTGAGCGTATCGCCCACCAGCTCACCGGAGAAGGCCCACGCCAGCCACGAGCCGGCGGCCGGATCGTAGGGCTGCAGCGGCAGCAGGTATTCGAACCACTTGTGCACCACGGCCGCCGGCGACGGCAGCACCTGCGGGTTGACCCAGCCCAGCATGGCGGAAACCTGCCACAGGGCGACGACGAGCACCGGCACCACGATGCCGGCGGCGAGTTCACGCCAGTGTTGTTGTTTCATGGCGTCCCCGCTTATTGGATGTTGAGGCTTTTCTTGGCCGCTTCCAGCAGGTCGGTCTTGACCCAGTCCTTGGCCACAGGCGGCGTGCGCATCTTGCCGGTGCCGGTTTTCGCCATCACGTCGGTGGTGAGCTGGATGTGCTCGGGCGTGATGTCGTAGCTGTAGGGCGAATTGCTGATGGCGTCATTGAAGTCGTTCTTCGTGATCTGGTTCTTGAAGATCACTTCGCGCACGTATTTCTCGGCCACGGCCTGGTTGTCGATGAACAGCTTGGTCGCCTGCACGAAGCAGTTCATGAACTTGGCCGCCACCGGGCGATGCTCCTTGTAGAACTTCTCGCTCATCACCATGGTGCGCACGGGCGCGCCGATCGGCGTGTCGTACGGCTTCATCACCTCCACGCCGTAGCCCTTGTTGATGGCCTGCGACGATTGCGGTTCGCTTTGCATGATGGCGTCCAGGTTCTTGCCCAGCAGCGCCTGGTTCAAGTCGGCGAACGCGAGGTAGATCAGCTGCACATCCTTGCCCGGCTGGTCGGACGCCGTCATGCCGTGCTGGGCCAGTTCGGCCACCAGCAGCACCTCATGGATGCCGCCGCGCGTGACGCCCACCTTCTTGCCCTTCAAATCCTTGATCGACTTGATGCCGGCATCGGGGCGCGCGACCAGGCGCGCGCCGCCTTTGGCGAAACCGGCGACGACGTAGATCGGCGCGCCGTTGGCGCGGCCGGAAATGGCGGCCTCGGAGGCGGTGGCGCCCACGTCCAGTTCACCGGCCAGGATGGCTTGCATCACATCCGGGCCCTTGGCGAACACGTGTTCCTCCACTTTGATGCCGCACTTGGGCGCGATTTCCTTGATGTAGGAAACGGCGCCGTAGTGGGCGAATTTGAGATTGCCGAGGCGGACCACGTCTTCCGCCTGGGCGGCGGTGCAGAGGACGGCGGCGGCGAGTGCGATCAGGCGGAACTTGGACATGCTGGTCTCCTTTGTGGTGTTGTGTGCCAGAACCAATTGCAGGTTCCGTGCCAGCCACAAGGGAAACCCATCGCGGACGCTAAGGTGTTGATTTATATCGGATCGCGGCGGCACGCTGCTTGCGCGCCGTCAGCAAACTGGGCGGAAATCCGCCAGCGGCGCGGCGCCGCATGCGGATTTCCGCCCAGGGCGGGAGGATTGGCTCAGGCTGGCCGGTAGTGGTTCACCATGCGGTAGCTGCGCGCGTACCAGCCAAACAGGATGGCGGCGACCAGCGCGAAGGCGGCGAAGAAAAACATCTGGAACGCGATCGAGCTGAGGCCGGTGGTGGCGATCATGGCCGTGATGGCATCGTTCTTGACGCCCGCGTTGACGATCAGCACCCACAGGCTGCCGATGGTGACGGCCAGGCACCACAAGCTCATGATGGTGCCCTTCATCGAGGCCGGCGCCTGGCTGTACGCGAATTCCAGTCCCGAGGTGGACACCAGCACTTCACCGAAGGTGAGCAGGGTGTAGGGCAGGATCTGCCACGCGATCGAGGTCGGCGTGCCGCCATCCATCTGCAACTGGATGGCGCCGATCACCACCCAGGCCAGCGACGTGAAGGCGATCCCGCCCGTCATGCGGCGCAGCGTGGTCGGTTCCCAGCCCATTCGGCGCAGCAATGGGAACAGCGCGAAGTTGTTGAACGGGATCAGCAGCATCACCAGCAAGGGGTTGAGCGCCTGCATCTGCGCGGGCAGGAACCAGTCCGGCTTGGTCATGTCGTTGGCCTGCACGATCCAGGTCGAGGCCTTCTGGTCGAACAGCGACCAGAACGGCGTGACCAGCGAGAATACGATCAGGATGCGCAGCACGGCCCGCACGCCTTCGATCGTCTCGTCCGGATGGGCGCCGCGAGCGCGCTCCAGTTGCATGGCCGTGCCCAGGCCGCCGAACGCGAGCACCAGCACCAGCGCCAGGCAGGCCGAGATCACGAAGCCCCATTGCGGCGTCATGGCCAGCGAGGCCAGCGCGCCGGCCGCGCCGATGGCGGCCACCGTCAGGCCCGGGCGCGACTGGCCGGGCTGGCGCGCCAGCAGCGCCGTGCGCGCCACCCGCAGCACGGAATGGGGATTGGCCGGTGACGGCGGCACGTGCACATATTGCTTGTTGCCCATCCAGAACACGACGGTGGCGATGAACATCAGCAGGCCCGGGATGCCGAACGCCACGGCCGCGCCATAGTCGCGCAGGAAGATCGGCATCAGCAGCGAGGCGAAGAACGAGCCGAAGTTGATGATCCAGTAGAACGCGTCGAACACCACCTTGGCGCGGTTGCGGTTGCTCTGGTCGAACTGGTCGCCCACGAACGACGCCACCAGCGGCTTGATGCCGCCGGAGCCGAACGCGATCAGGAACAGGCCGAAATAAAAGCCTTGCAGGTTGTTTTCGAAGATGGCGAGGCAGGCGTGGCCGGCCACGTAGACAAGGCTCAGCCAGAGGATCGTGTTGTATTTGCCGAACAGGCGGTCGGCCACCCAGCCGCCGAGCAGCGGGAAGAAATACACGCCGATCACGAACGTGTGGAACACGTGCTTGGCCTCGCTGGCCCGGTCGGGCAGGGGCAGGAACAGCAGGAGGGTGCTGATCAGGAAGGGCGTGAGGATGTTGCGCATGCCGTAGAAGCTGAAGCGCTCGCAGCCCTCGTTGGCGATGATGTAGGGAATTTGACGCGGCATCGGGCCGTTGCCGGCCTCTATTTCCACGGGTTGCGCTACTTTTTGTGTAGTTTGACTACTATTCATTGTTACCCCTGTTCTCATTTAACTTTGTAAGTTATTGATTTAATTGGTTTTTGCTTGGTGTTGCGAAAACCGTCTCCCCATTGAGAAAATCATATTGCTGATGTATATTGTCTACAAATTCAATATCGGGCCCTGCCATGACCAAACAACTCTCCCAGCCTTCCGATCAGCAACGCCAGTGGTGGCGCGAAGCCATCATCTACCAGGTGTATCCGCGCAGCTTCCTCGACACCAATGGCGACGGCGTGGGCGATTTGCCCGGCATTACGGCCAAGCTGGACTATATCGCATCGCTGGGCGTGGACATCGTCTGGATTTCACCGTATTTCAAATCGCCGATGAAGGATTTCGGCTATGACGTGTCCGATTATTGCGACGTCGACCCGTTGTTCGGCACGCTGGCCGATTTCGACGCGCTGATCGACAAGGCCCACCGCCTCGGCCTGCGCATCATGATCGACCAGGTCATGTCGCACTCGGCCGAGGACCATCCGTGGTTCAAGGAAAGCCGCTCCAGCCGCGACAATCCCAAGGCCGACTGGTATGTGTGGGCCGATCCGCTGCCCGATGGCAATCCGCCCAACAACTGGATGTCCGTGTTCGGCGGCCCGGCCTGGCAGTGGGACAGCCGCCGTCGCCAGTACTACATGCACAACTTCCTGGTCAGCCAGCCCGACCTGAACTTCCACAACCCGGAGGTGCAGCAAGCCCACCTGGACTGCTTGCGCTTCTGGCTCGAACGCGGCGTGGATGGCATCCGGCTGGACGCCTGCAACTTCCACTTCCACGACACTGAGCTGCGCAGCAATCCGCCGGCCGTCAACCGCGACACGGCCACCGTGTCCGACGTCAACCCGTACGGCATGCAAGCGCACGTGTACGACAAGAGCCGTCCGGAGAACCTGGCCTTCCTGAAAAAGCTACGCAGCCTGCTCAATGAATACAACGCCGTCGCCATCGGAGAAGTGGGCGCCGACGATTCGCTGGCCGTGATGGCCGAATACACGGCCGACGGCGACAAACTGCACATGGCCTACAGCTTCAACCTGCTGGTGCCGACCTGCTCGGCCGACTACATCCGCAAGCAGGTTGAGCAGTTCGAAGCGCGCGTCAAAGGCGGCTGGGCCTCGTGGTCGGTCGGCAACCACGACGTGCAGCGCGTGGCCACCCGCTGGGGCGGCCCGGACGCGCCTGTCGCCTTCGCCAAGATGATCCTGGCCATGCAGTTGTCGCTCAAGGGCACGCCGTGCCTGTACCAGGGCGACGAGCTGGCCTTCCCGGAAGCGGACGTGCCTTACGAACTGCTGCAAGACCCGTACGGCATCACGTTCTGGCCGGAGTTCAAGGGCCGCGACGGCTGCCGCACGCCGATCGCCTGGACCGACGACGGCGCCACGCATGGCGGCTTCACCAGCGGCAAGCCGTGGCTGCCCGTGGTGGCGCCGCAGCTGGCACGCGCCGCGTCGGTGCAGGAACAGGACGCGGCATCGTCACTGGCCTTCACGCGCCAGTTCATCGCGTGGCGCCGCGCGCTGCCGCAGCTGACGCGCGGCGGCATCACCTTCTTCGACGCGCCCGAGCCCGTGCTGGCGCTGCGGCGCGATCTGGACGGTGAGCGCGGCATCGTCGCCATCTTCAACCTCGGTGGCGATCCGGTCAGCTTCAACTTGCCGCAGGCGGCCGGGGCGGAACAGATGAGCGGCTACGGCCTGCCCGGCGAAGTGCAGGGCGATCAGGTCAGACTGCCGGCCTACGGCGCCTGGTTCGGTTTGCTCCCGGCTGGCCAGTAAGGAACGCGAAACCCCGTACGATCAGATTGTGCGGGGTTTTCTTCTTTATGGACCGTATTTCGGTTATGCTTGCCGCCTTCCGGCGCGTTATCTTCCAAACAAAACCTGCCGCTCAACGACTTGACAGTATCGACGATGAAACAAGCTGAAGTTGACCCAAAAATCAATCGCACCGCGTTCGCCGACGGTCCCCGTCTGCTGGCCGACATCGGCGCCACCCACGCCCGTTTCGCGCTGCAGACGGCGCCCGGCGAGTTCCGCGCCGTCAGCGTGCTCAAGTGCGACGACTTCCCCGACATCGTGGCCATGCTGCGCTCCTATCTGGCGGCGCACGGCGACATCACCTTGAACCACGCGGCGCTCGCCGTGGCCAATCCGGTCAGCGGCGACCAGGTGCGCATGACGAACCGCGACTGGGAATTCTCCACCGACGAAGTGCGCCGCGCCCTGGGCCTGCACACGCTGCTGGTGGTGAACGACTTCACGGCGCTGGCCATGTCGCTGCCCGGCCTCAAACCGGCCGACCTGATGCAGGTGGGCGGCGGCACGCCGGCCAGCAACTCCGTGATCGGCGTGCTGGGTCCGGGCACCGGCCTCGGCGTGTCGGGCGTGATTCCCACCGTCGATGGCTTCGTCACGCTCGGTAGTGAAGGCGGCCACACCAACTTCGCGCCGGCCGACGAGCGCGAATACGCGATCCTGCAATACGCATGGCAGACCTGGTCGCACGTGTCGACCGAGCGTCTGATTTCCGGCCCCGGCATGGAGATCATCTACCGCGCCATCGCCAAACGCAACGGCCGCCAGGTGCGCGACCTGACCAATCAGGAGATCATGTCCGGCGCGCTGACGGACAAGGACCCGCTGTGCCTGGAAGTGCTCGAATGCTTCTGCGCCATGCTGGGCGGCGCCAGCGCCAACCTGGCAGTCACGCTGGGTGCGTTCGGCGGCGTCTTCATCGGCGGCGGCATCGTGCCGCGCCTGGGCGAATGGTTCAAGACCTCGCCGTTCCGCGCCCGCTTCGAAGCCAAGGGCCGCTTCACCAGCTATTTGTCGGAGATCCCGACCTATGTGATCACCACGCCCAACCCGGCGTTCTACGGTGTGGCGACGATTTTGTCCGAACACCTGCGCGGGCGCAGCGGCGCCAACACGCTGATGGAGCGCGTCCAGCATCTGCAGCACGAACTGACGCCGGCCGAGCAGCGCGTGGCCAGTCTGGTGCTGGAGCAGCCGCGCCTGGTGCTCAACGAGCCGATCGCCGACATCGCGCGGCTGGCCGAAGTCAGCCAGCCGACCGTGATCCGCTTCTGCCGCTCGCTCGGCTTCCTTGGACTGGCCGACTTCAAGCTCAAGTTCGCCAGCAGCCTGACCGGCGCCATCCCCGTGCGCCACAGCCAGGTGCGCATCAGCGACAGCACGCACGACCTGAGCGCCAAGGTGATCGACAACACCGTGTCGGCCATCCTGAAATTCCGCGACCAGCTCGACGTGCGCTCGCTGGACCGCGCGATCGCCTTGATCAGCAAGGCCAAGCGGGTCGAGTTCTACGCCATGGGCAACTCGCGCGTGGTGGCGCTGGACGGCCAGCACAAGTTCTTCCGCTTCCGCATTCCCACCTCGTCGTATGGCGACTCGCACCTGTTCGGGCTGGCGGCCGGCCTGTTGAAGGCGGGCGATGTGGTGATCGCCATCTCCAATTCCGGCAAGCTGCCCGATCTGCTGGACGCGGTCGACACGGCCCGCGCGGCCGGCGCCGACGTCATCGCCATCACGGCCAGCAACTCGCCGCTGGCCAAGAAGGCCACCGTGTGCCTGGCGGTCGACCACAGCGAGGACAGCACCACCTTCCTGTCGATGATCTCGCGCATCCTGCAACTGCTGCTGATCGACATCCTGTCGGTCGGCATCTCGCTCGACGCCCAGAACGCCGAGCTGGTGCTCGAACGCAAAGGCGAGGGCATCGAATCGGAAACGCGCCGCCTGCTGATCTCCCACCTCGATAGCTAACTCCACTCGTATGCGGACGTATGTAGAGGGTCAGACCCCAGGGTCTGACCCTGGTTTGGCGTTTTCGCTTCTCCACGGCTGTTACAAATTCGCGCTTGAATTCTGACGGAATACGTTTACGATATATCTTATTGCGATATATCTTAAGGAGTTTCCCATGTTCCGATTCCTGCACGGTTCCCATCGTTTCCATTCGCTCATGCACGGCCACCATGGCGGCGGGCGCGGCCACGGGCGCGGGCCGAAGATGTTCGACGCCGGCGCCATGCGCTATGTGGTGCTGCAATTGATCGCGGAGAAGCCGCGCCATGGCTACGAGATCATCAAGGAGCTCGAACAGCGCTCGGGCGGCGGCTACACGCCCAGCCCCGGCGCCATCTATCCGCTGCTGTCCATGCTGCTCGACATGGGCCACGTGTCGGCCATCGCCGACGGCAACAAGAAGCTGCACACCATCACGCCCGAGGGCGAGGCCTTCCTGGCCGAGAACCGCCAGTTCGTCGACGCCATCCTGGCCCGCATGGCCGAACCGTGCGACGCGCGCGGCGACATCCGCAACCTCATGCACGAGCTGCGCGACCTGGTCCACCTGCGCGCGCGCGACGGCCGGCCGGACCCGGCGCGGCTGGAGCAGGTGCGCGCCATCCTGCGCCGCGCCATCGCCGACATCGGGGCGCTGGACTGACCTCCGGCGTCTCCCCTATCTTCAAGGATAACAATGCCAACAATCTTGACTCCCGCGCGCGAGCGCAACGTGCTGTGGCTGCTCGCCCTCACGCAATTCACCGTCATCATGGACTACATGGTGATGATGCCGCTGGCGCCGCAGTTGATGCGCGCCTTCTCCATTTCGCCGGCGGCCGTGTCGGGCGCCGTCTCGGCCTATGCGTGGTGCGCCGGACTGTCCGGCCTGCTGGCGGCCACCTACATCGACCGCTTCGACCGCAAGCGCTTGCTGTTGACGGTGTTCCTGCTGTTCACGCTGTCCAACCTGGCGTGCGCGCTGGCGCCGGACTTCGCCACGCTGGTGTGGTCGCGCGCGTTCGCCGGCCTCACGGGCGGCGTGCTGGGCGCCATCGGCCAGGCCATCATCGGCGACCTGATTCCGGCGCAGCGGCGCGGCGCGGCCATGGGCATCGTGATGACCTCGTTCAGCATGGCGGCCGTGGCCGGCGTCCCCACCGGCATCATGCTGGCGGCCCACTTCGGCTGGGCCTCGCCGTTCTATCTGCTGGTGCTGCTGTCGCTGCTGGTGTGGATGGCCGGCTGGGTCGTGCTGCCGGCGTTGAGCGGACACCTGAGCCGCAAGACGCCGCTGGCCGAAGTGCTGCCCAACCTGATCGGGCTGTTCCGCGTGCCGCGCCATCTGCGCGCCTTCCTGCTGTCGGTGCTGAATATGATGGCGGGCATGCTGATCATTCCCTTCATCTCGCCCATGCTGGTGGGGAACCTCGGCATCGAGCCGGCCCAGATCACCTACGTCTACCTGGCCGGCGGTTGCGTCACGCTGTTCACGGCGCGCCTGATCGGGGTGTGGTCGGACCGGGCCGGCAAGCCGCAGGTGTACCGCTACGTGGCGCTGTTCTCGGCGCTGTGCTTCCTGTTCATGACGCACATGCCGCAGCTGCCGTTGCTGGCCGTGATGGCGTTCTTCCCGTTCTTCATGATGTCCGTGTCGGGCCGCAATATCCCGTTGCAGGCGTTGATGACGACGGTGCCGGAGCCGGCCAGCCGTGGCGCCTTCCTCAGTGTGAACTCGGCCTTGCAGCAACTGGGCAGCGGCCTGGGCGCCTTGCTGGGCGGGCTGACCTTGCAGACGGACAGCGCCGGCCATATCGCCGGTTACGGCATCAACGGCTGGCTCGCGGCCGGGATCACGGTGCTGACGGTGACGTGGGTGGGGCAGGTGAGCGGCGCCAGCCAGCCCGGCGCGCGGTCCGTCGCATGAACGGGCGCTCGGCGGCGGCATCGGCGCGCGTCAGCCGTCGATGCTGGTGCGCTTGCCGGGTTGTCTTTCCTTGCGCCAGCGCTCAAGGCTGAGCAGCTCGTCGTTGGCCAGGTCTTCCACCAGGATTTCATCGTCGCTGGTCGATAGCAGGAAACTCTCCCATCGCAGCGCCGCCTCGTCGCTGTTCTCCACGAAGCTGAATTGCCAATAAGTCTTGCCGCGCACCGTGCGCAGCGTGGGGTCGTATTCGATCAGCGCGCCGTGCGTCTTGCCGCCCGATTGCTTCTCCAGCAGGGCCGACCAGGCTTGCAGTTCCGGCAGCGCCATCAGGGCGGCGGCGGCTTGTTCCTTGCTACGGCTGGCGTGGGCGGGCGCGGCGGGTGCGGACGAGGCGCCCGGTGCGCTGGACGGCGCGGTGGCCGGCTGGCTGGCGACGGCGGCGGGCACCGTCGCGGAGGCCTTGGCCTGCATGTCGATCGCCGATGACGCGCCCGTCGAGGCCGAGAACACGGCGTAGGTGGTGCCGATGCCACCCGACAGTCCCCCCACGAGGGCGGCGACGATGGCGGTACGGCGGGGATTCGGGGGGGACGATGCCATGGACGGGGAGCGGGGGACGTGTCGGTGGAAAGCGGCCATACTAAAGCAAAGCCCGTCCGTGGGCAACGTGCCGGCTCAGGCCGGAAATTGGGGACGTAACACATTTGAAATTTATGTCACGTCCGCAATTTGCGGGCGGGCAAAAGAAAAGGCCAGCTTCCGGAGAAGCTGGCCTTTTTTGCAGCGGGCTGCGGTGCTCCCGGCGTGCCGGGAGCCGGCGATTACATCATGCCGTCCATGCCGCCCATGCCGCCCATGCCGCCCATGCCACCCATGCCGCCGGCTGGCTTGTCTTCGGCTACTTCAGCGACCATGCAGTCGGTGGTCAGCATCAGGCCGGCGATCGACGCGGCGTTCTGCAGTGCCGAGCGGGTCACTTTGGCTGGGTCCAGCACGCCCATTTCGACCATGTCGCCATAGGTGCCGTTGGCGGCGTTGTAGCCGTAGTTGCCTTTGCCAGCCAGCACGGCCGCGACGACCACCGATGCTTCTTCACCGGCGTTCTGCACGATCATGCGCAGTGGCTCTTCCATGGCGCGCAGCACGATCTTGATGCCGGCGTCCTGGTCGGCGTTGTCGCCTTTCACGTTCAGCGCAGCGCGGGCACGCAGCAGGGCCACGCCGCCGCCTGGCACGATGCCTTCTTCCACGGCAGCGCGGGTGGCGTGCAGGGCGTCTTCCACGCGGGCTTTCTTCTCTTTCATCTCGACTTCGGTGGCAGCGCCAACCTTGATCACGGCAACGCCGCCGGCCAGCTTGGCCACGCGCTCTTGCAGCTTCTCACGGTCGTAGTCCGAGGTCGCTTCTTCGATCTGCACGCGGATCTGCTTGACGCGGCCTTCGATGCCGGCAGCTTCGCCAGCGCCGTCGATGACGATGGTGTTTTCCTTGCCCACTTCGATGCGCTTGGCCTGGCCCAGTTCGGCCAGCGAGATTTTTTCCAGCGTCAGGCCGACTTCCTCAGCCACCACCTGGCCGCCGGTCAGGATGGCGATGTCTTCCAGCATGGCTTTGCGACGGTCGCCGAAGCCAGGCGCTTTCACGGCGCAGGTCTTCAGGATGCCGCGGATGTTGTTGACCACCAGGGTCGCCAGCGCTTCGCCTTCGATGTCTTCGGCGATGATCAGCAGCGGACGGCCGGCTTTAGCGACTTGTTCCAGTACCGGCAGCAGGTCGCGGATGTTGGAGATCTTCTTGTCGCACAGCAGAACGAACGGGTTCTCCAGGATGGCGACTTGCTTTTCCTGGTTGTTGATGAAGTACGGCGACAGGTAGCCGCGGTCGAACTGCATACCTTCCACGATGTCCAGCTCGTCGTTCAGCGACTTGCCGTCTTCCACGGTGATGACGCCTTCCTTGCCCACTTTTTCCATCGCTTCAGCGATGCGCTCGCCGATCGAGGAATCGGAGTTGGCCGAGATCGAACCGACCTGGGCGATTTCCTTGGTGGTGGTGCATGGACGGGCGATGGCGGCGATCTGCTCGACGGTGGCGGCCACGGCCTTGTCGATGCCGCGCTTCAGGTCCATCGGGTTCATGCCGGCGGCCACGAACTTCATGCCTTCGCGCACGATGGCCTGGGCCAGCACGGTGGCGGTGGTGGTGCCGTCGCCGGCGTTGTCGCTGGTGCGGGAAGCAACTTCCTTGACCATCTGCGCGCCCATGTTCTGCAGCTTGTCTTTCAGTTCGACTTCCTTGGCAACGGACACGCCGTCCTTGGTGACGGTGGGGGCGCCGAACGAGCGCTCCAGCACCACGTTGCGGCCTTTCGGGCCCAGGGTGACTTTGACTGCGTTGGCCAGGACGTTGACGCCTTCGACCATTTTGGCGCGCGCTGCGTCGCCGAAGATTACTTCTTTAGCTGCCATGTTGTTTTCTCCTGAATTTCGTGGAATTTGTTAAGGCGGTGACCAATTACTTGGTGACGATCGCCATGATGTCTTCTTCGCGCATGACCATCAGTTCCTGGCCGTCGATCTTGACGGTCTGGCCGGCGTATTTGCCGAACAGGACGCGGTCGCCGACTTTGACGTCCAGCGGACGCACTTTGCCGTCATCGAGAATCTTGCCATTGCCGACGGCCAGCACTTCGCCTTGGTCAGGTTTTTCAGCAGCCGCATCAGGGATGATCAGGCCGGATGCCGTTTTGGTTTCCTGGTCCAGGCGTTTGACGATGACGCGATCGTTCAAGGGGCGAAGGTTCATACAAAACTCCTATCAATGGGTTGTTGCCAAAAGAATCACAAAGACTGCTTCAGTCGATGAAACAGCGAAAATCGTTGTTAGCACTCCTTGCTAACGAGTGCCAATTATAGGGACGGTGGGGGGGTATTTCAAGACATACTTGTCAAACTGTTGGCCTCGGCGGGCGCCGGCCATTGCCCGGCCGCCTGCGCGAGGGCGGCGGCCGGGGGAGGGATCACGTCACGGCGCGCGTCAGGCGACGGCGGGGAAGTCGACCGTGGTGTCGTTGACGCGGTTGAACAGGTTGGTCAGCGTGATGGCGGCGATCGCCAGCGTGGTGTCGGCGATCTGCGCGTCCGTCACGCCGGCCGCCTTGACAGCCTCCACCGCCGCCGCCGGCACCGTGCCGCTGGTGCCGACCAGGGTGTGGACGAAGGCCGCCAGCGCATCGAGCCGCGCTTCGCCGCTGGCATCGCCGCTGCGCACGGCGCGCATGGTCGCCGGGCTCAGGCCGGCCTTGCCGCCCATCAGCGTGTGCGCGGCCACGCAATAGTCGCAACCCGCTTGCTGGCTGACGGCCAGCTTGATCACTTCGACTTCCTTGGCGCTGAGGGTGCTTTTGCGCAGCGCGCCGTCGAGGTTCAACGCCGCCTCCAGCGCCACCGGGCTGTTGTTGCCCAGCGCCAGATAGGCGTTGGGCACCTTGCCGATCGCGCCTTTGATGGCGGTAAACAGTTGGGCGGCAGCGCCGGTGGCGTTGGCGGCGGGTTGGGTGAACAGACGGTCCATGGTGATTCCTTTCAGTGGTTAAGAGAGTTGGCATGCGATGTCGATGCCATGGAGAGCAGTGTAGGCGTCGTCCGTGAGATTTTTAATGCTCGAAATGCGCTAGAATTTGCTCATTCGTCTCAACCGTCACCGTCCTCGTCACCGCCATGGATGCTCTCAGCCGCCTGCTCGCCGTCTATCCCCTGCGTACCGCCCTGGACGTGCGCTGCCATTTCGGCGCGCCGTGGGTGCTGGACCACCCGGCCGCCGGACCGGGCATCGCGCCTTACCACCTGATCGTGCGCGGCAGCGCGGCGCTCGATTGCGCCGCCGCAAACGGCGTGCCGTTGCAGGCCGGCGACATTGTGGTATTTCCGCACGGCGGCGCGCACCGCCTGTCGCTGGGGGAGGCGGGCGCCGCGTCGCCGCTGCACGTGCTGCCCGGCGAGCATCTGCTGCGCGAGGTGCGCAACGGCGGCGACGGCCCCGCCGCCGACATCCTGTGCGGCGAATTCCACTTCGATGCGGAAGCGGGCGGCGGCCGTGGCCTGCTGGCCGCCTTGCCGCCGCTGCTGGTTGTGCGCACCGCCGACCGGCCCGACGCGGCCAGCCTGCGCAGCCTGATGGCGATGCTGCAGTCGGAGGCGGAAATGCCGCGCGCCGGTTCGGGCGCGATCGTCGGTCAGCTGGCGTCGGCCCTGTTCGCGCTGCTGATCCGGGCCTGGATGGACCAGGCGCTGACGGTCCCCGGCCTGTTCGCGCTGCTGGCCGAGCGCCGGCTGCAGGCGGCCCTGCACGCCATGTTGGCGCAGCCGGAGAGGCCGTGGGATCTGGCGCAACTGGCGGCCCTGTGCCATGTGTCGCGCGCCACGTTCGCGCGCCTGTTCAGGCAGACGGCCGGCGCCACCCCGGCCGACGTGCTGGCCCAGTTGCGCATGGCGCAGGCGGCGCGGCTGCTGGACCAGGGCAAGCAGGCGACCGGCAGCGTCGCCGAAACGGTGGGCTACCAGTCCGAGGCCGCCTTCAACCGCGCCTTCAAGCGCCACCATGGCGTCGGCCCCGGCGCCTGGCGCAAGCGCGCGCAGGCCGCCGTCGCCCCTTGACGCGGCCCGCGCGTCCGTGCCTGTGCCATTCCTGTCTTGCCTCAAAAATATGCGTGTTCTCTGCCGTGTAGCGGTTGACGCGCCTTCGCAAGCCATCCTATAGTGACGGGATGATTTCAGAATTCCAAGAACTTTCCGACAAGATCGACCAGTTGGCCGAGATGACCGCGGCCTTGCGCCGCGAGAACGCCCAGTTGCGTCAGGCAAACGCCGCGCTGGTGGTGGAAAACATCGGTTATCAGAAGCGCCTGAGCGAGGCGCACAGCCGCGTCTCGGCCCTGCTCGAACAGATCCCCGCGCTCGACGGCGAAGCGGATGCGGAAGCCGACGGCGCCTTGCCTGACCAGGAGCAGAATCAATGAAGCAGCTGGACGTCACCATCATGGGCCAGCCCTACCGCCTGATGTGCAAGGCGGACGAGGAGCGCGCGCTGCGCGAGGCGGCCGCCTTCCTCGACAAGAAGATGTGCGCGATCCGCGACGCCGGCAAAGTCAAGGGCAACGACCGCATCGCCGTGATGGCGGCGCTGGCCGTGGCGGCCGAATTCCTGTCCGTGAAGGCGCCGCAGGGACCGTTGTCGGACTTGTCTATACTGGAAGTGCAGCAGAAGATCGCGGCCATGAATCAGGTGCTCGATAACGCGCTGACGCCACAAGAAACCCTGTTTTAGTGCGCGAAACGCCTTCCCCAAAACGGGCTGAGAGAGTAAACTCCGTGTCACCCTGCAGTGTTCGCGAATGCCATATATTCCTTGAACCATTTATGTGCATCGGTCGCGGGATTTTGTTTGGTGGGCGTGAGCGTCGCTAGTCCGACGAACCCGAAATTGAACTAACTGTGACCACCTTGAACCATCAGGTTCGGGATGCCGGCATAACGGCACAGGCGGGGCTTCATTCCAAAAGAGCGGTTGCGAGCATGATGAATGCGCAGCCGCTTTTTTACGTCCGTATGTTTTGAGAGGCGGTGCCCATGCAATACTGGTTGATGAAATCCGAACCGGACGAAGTCAGTATCGACGACGTGCTGGCCGCGCCCGCGCACACGGTGGCATGGTTCGGCGTACGCAACTACCAGGCGCGCAACTTCATGCGCGACGCCATGCGCCCCGGCGACGGTGTGCTGTTCTACCATTCGAGCTGCCCGCAGCCCGGCATCGCCGGCCTGGCCGAGGTGGTGGGCACGCCGTATCCGGACGCCACCCAGTTCGACGCGCACAGCAAATACCACGATCCCAAGGCCACGCCGGAGCAGCCGCGCTGGATCTCCATCGACGTGCGCGCGACGAGGAAGACGCGCTTGCTGCCGCTGGCCGAACTGCGCACCATCGCCGCGCTGGAGGACATGGTGCTGCTGCAGAAGGGTAGCCGGCTGTCCATCACGCCCGTCACCAAGGGCCAGTGGAACACCATCGTCAAGCTGCTGGACAAGGACGCCTGATGGACTGGACCCTGATCGCGGCCTTGCTGGCCATGGGCGCCTTCGGCGGCTTTTGCGCCGGCCTGCTGGGCATCGGCGGCGGCATGATCCTGGTGCCGTTCATCACCATGATCTTCAGCGCCAAGGGCTTCCCGCCCGAGGTGATCGTGCACATGGCGATCGCCACCTCATTGGGCACCATACTGTTTACATCGTTATCGTCGGTGCGCGCGCACCACTTGCACGGGGCCGTGCGCTGGCCGATCGCGGCACTGCTGGCACCTGGCATCCTGGTCGGGTCGTGGGTGGGGCCGTGGATAGGCAAGCAGTTGCCGTCGCCCACGCTGGCGCTGGTGTTCGCCGTTTTCATTTCGTTCTCGGCCACGCAGATGCTGTTGAACCGGAAGCCGGCGGCCGGCCGCGAGTTGCCGGGCAGGGCGGGCATGTTCGCGGCCGGCGGCGTGATCGGCGTGCTGGCCGGCCTGCTGGGCGCGGGCGGCGGCTTCATCTCGGTGCCGTTCATGAGCTGGTGCAACGTGAAGATCCACAACGCCGTGGCCACCAGCGCCGCGCTGGGTTTTCCCATTGCGCTGGCGGGCACGCTGTCGAATATTTATTTCGGCTGGAATGTGGCGGGACTGCCGCAGTATTCGCTGGGCTTCATCTACCTGCCCGCGCTGGGGGTGATCGTGACGTCCAGCGTGCTGCTGGCGCCGGTCGGCGCGCGCACGGCGCACCGGCTGCCGGTACAGTCGCTGAAGAAAATGTTCGCGGTGGTGCTGTATTGCCTGGCCGCGTACATGCTGTGGAAGGCGCTGCGCTAGGGCCTCACCACAGGGTCGGACCCCAGGGGCTGACCCTTTTGTCCTTTTGGCAGGTCAGGCCGGCTTGGTGGCGGGCGGCACGCCCATCACCACATTGCGCTTGTAGGACCACGCCAGCAGGATCAAGGCGCCGACGATCATCGGCAGCGACAGCATCTGGCCCGACGTGATGGGGATGCCGCCCCAGTTCACCTCCCAGTCCGGCGTGCGGAAATACTCGGTGAAGAAGCGCGCGCAGCCATACAGCAGCGTGTACATGGCGCCCACGGCCAGCCGCGGCCGCGCCTTGCGCGCGTACAGCCACAGGATGACGAACACGAGGATGCCGTCGATCAGCATCTGGTACAGCGGCGACGGATGGCGCAGGCCTTGCAGGAACACGGGGTTGGGCAGCAGCGGGTAGCTGGTGTCCGGCCACAGCATGGCCCATGGCAGCGACGGGTCGCTGACCACGCGGCCCGGCAGTTCGGCGTTGATGAAGTTGCCGAGCCGGCCGGCCGCGTAACCGAGCGGCACCATCGGCGCGATGAAGTCGTACACGTCCATCAGGTTGCGGCCGGCCTTGCGCGACCACAGCCACATGGCCACCATCACGCCGAGGAAGCCGCCGTGGAACGACATGCCGCCGTGCCACACCTCGACGATCTCGATCGGGTTGGCGAAGAAGAAGGCGGGCCGGTAGAACAGCACTTCACCGAGGCGGCCGCCCAGCACCACGCCCAGCATGCCATAGAACAGCATGTCGTCCAGGTCCTGGTTCTTCCAGCCCAGCGCGGCGATGTGCGGCTGCTTGATGCGCACGCGGCCCAGGCCGATGAACATGGCGAACGCCAGCACGTACATCAGGCCATACCAGTGGACGGCGATCGGGCCCAGATGAACGGCGACCGGATCGGGCATAGGGTGTATCAGCATGGTGTGTTCTTTCGTAGTAAATCCAAAAAGCCTTGCAGCACGGGCGTCACGTGGTCGCGGCGCCAGGCCAGTCCCGTTTCGACCAGCGGCGTGGGGTCGCGCAGCGAGCGGTATTCTACCCCGGGCCGCATCAGGTTAGACACCGATTGCGGCACCAGCGCCAGCCCCATGCCGGCCGAGACGAGGCTGACGATGGTCTGCATCTGGATCGCCTGCTGGCCGATCTCGGGCGTGATGCCGGCCGCGCCGAACACGGCCAGCACGGCGTCGTACAGCGCGGGCGCGATGGCGCGCGGGAAGATGATCAGCGGCAGCGGCGGCAGGTCGGCCAGCGCCACGGGACCGGGCGTGCTGAGCGCGTCCAGCCCGGCCGGCGCGGCCAGGATCAGCGGCTCGTTCAGCACCGGCAGGTAGTCGAGCTCGGCGCGGCTCTTGTCGGGCAGCGGCGGGATCAAGAGGCCGGCGTCGATGCGCGCGTGCAGCAGGTCGTCCAGCTGCAGGTCGGAGGTCGCCTCCTGCAGGTTGATCTGCACCTGCGGATAGGCGGCCCGGTAGGCGCGCAGGAACGGCGGCAGCACGCTGTAGTCGGCCGACGACACGAAGGCCAGCGACAGCCGCCCGACCTCGCCGGCGGCGGCCCGCTGCACCAGCTGCGGCAGCTCCTGCGCCTGGGCCAGCATACGGCGCGCCTCGGGCAGCAGGGCGGCGCCGGCCGCCGTCAGCGTCACGCCGCGCCGGTTGCGCTCGAACAGCGCGGCGCCCAGCAATTCCTCCAGCGCCTGGATGGTTTGCGACAGCGGCGGCTGGGTCATGTGCAGGCGCAGCGCCGCCTTGCCGAAGTGCAGTTCCTCGGCCACGGTGACGAAATAGCGTAATTGCCGCAATTCCAGGTTCATTGATATGGGTTTCTATTCGTTTTGAAAGTTTCGATATGTTTTGCGACTCACAGACGGGTAAATCATATATTTGACAGGGCCACCCGCGCAAGGCACCCTGATGGTATTACGCTGGGCTTAGATAGCCCTTAGCTTTTCACTCTGGAGACCGACATCATGCCGCAATACCGCTCACGCACCACCACCCACGGACGCAACATGGCAGGCGCGCGCGCCCTGTGGCGCGCCACGGGCATGAAGGATGGCGACTTCGACAAGCCGATCGTGGCCGTCGTCAACTCGTTCACCCAGTTCGTGCCCGGCCACGTGCACCTGAAGGACCTGGGCCAGCTGGTGGCGCGCGAGATCGAAGCGGCCGGCGGCGTGGCCAAGGAATTCAACACCATCGCCGTGGACGACGGCATCGCCATGGGCCACGGCGGCATGCTGTACTCGCTGCCCTCGCGCGACCTGATCGCCGACTCGGTCGAATACATGGTCAACGCCCACTGCGCCGACGCCATGGTCTGCATCTCCAACTGCGACAAGATCACCCCCGGCATGCTGATGGCCGCCATGCGCCTGAACATCCCCGTGGTGTTCATCTCCGGCGGTCCGATGGAGGCCGGCAAGGTGCTGAAGGTGGTGGACGGCGCGCAGAAGATCATCAAGCTGGACCTGGTGGACGCCATGATCAAGGCCGGCGACGACACCGTCAGCGACGCCGACGTGGCCGAGATCGAACGTTCGGCCTGCCCCACCTGCGGCTCGTGCTCGGGCATGTTCACGGCCAACTCGATGAACTGCCTGACCGAGGCGCTGGGCCTGTCCCTGCCCGGCAACGGCACCATCGTCGCCACCCACAGCGACCGCAAGGAACTGTTCCTGCGCGCCGGCCGCCTGGTCGTCGAGCTGGCCAAGCGCTACTACGAGCAGGACGACGCCTCGGTGCTGCCGCGCTCGATCGCCACCAAGGCCGCGTTCGAGAACGCGATGGCGCTCGACGTCTCCATGGGCGGCTCCACCAACACCGTGCTGCACCTGCTGGCCGCCGCGCACGAGGCGGGCGTGGCGTTCGACATGGCCGACATCGACCGCATCTCGCGCAAGGTGCCCTGCCTGTGCAAGGTGGCGCCGATGACCGACAAGTTCCACATCGAGGACGTGCACCGCGCCGGCGGCATCGTTTCCATCCTCGGCGAACTGGCCCGCGCCGGCTTGCTCGACACCTCGCTGCCGACCATCCACGCGCCGACCATGGCCGACTCCATCGCGCGCAACGACATCAAGGTCAGCGCCGACCCGGCCGTGCAGCAGCTGTTCCGCGCCGCGCCCGGCGGCGTGCCGACCCAGGTCGCGTTCTCGCAATCGGAGCGTTATGCGTCGCTGGACACCGACCGCGCCACCGGCTGCATCCGCGACAAGGCGCACGCCTACTCGCAGGACGGCGGCCTGGCCGTGTTGTACGGTAACCTGGCGGAAAACGGCTGCATCGTGAAGACGGCCGGCGTGGACGAAAGCATCCTGAAATTCAGCGGCAAGGCGCGCGTGTTCGAAAGCCAGGACGCGGCCGTGGAAGGCATCCTGGGCGACACCGTGCATGAAGGCGACGTGGTCATCATCCGCTACGAAGGTCCGAAAGGCGGCCCCGGCATGCAGGAGATGCTGTACCCGACCTCGTACATCAAATCCAAGGGTCTGGGCAAGGCCTGCGCGCTGCTGACGGACGGCCGCTTCTCGGGCGGCTCGTCGGGCCTGGTGATCGGCCACGCCTCGCCGGAAGCGGCCGAAGGCGGCGCCATCGGCCTGGTGGAGGAGGGCGACATGATCGACATCGACATTCCGAACCGCACGATCAGCCTGCGCATCAGCGACGCCGACCTGGCCGCGCGCCGCGCCGCCATGGAAGCCAAGGGCGACCAGGCCTGGCAGCCGGTCAACCGCGACCGCTACGTCTCGCAGGCGCTGCAGGCCTACGCCGCGCTGACCACCTCGGCCGATCGCGGCGCCGTGCGCGACCTGTCGCAGCTCAAGCGCTGATTCACGACGGTGCCAGGGCCGAATGCAGCTAAGTTCAGGCCCGGAACCTAAATACCGTCATTCCGGCTTTCGCGGGAATGACGGTTTTCTAGCCGGGGCATAACTCAGCGGCACTAGTGGCAGTGCCCGCCATCACTTCTTTTTCTTATCGAAGCTTTGCTTGACGCGCGCCTTGCGGCGCTGTTCGTCGACGTCGTGCGCCTTGCGCTTGTCCAGGCCCAGCATCGGCTCCAGGAATTCGAACCAGATGAAGGCGAACACCATCACGCCGACGATCCACCACCACGACAATTGGGCGAAACGCCAGACTTCAAAATAACGCAGCCCGACCAGGGCGACGATCAGCAATATCAGTGGCATGGCAACTCCTCGTATTACATCATCTTACAAAGAAATGGGCTTTACAGGGGGCAATTTTCGTCCGAACGTCAACGGCAAACGAATGGACGGCGTTGTATTCTCGTTCGCTGCCGTGCGCTGGCGCAAAACACGGTAGAATTGCCGCTGGTTTTACTATGGAGATGACGATGAAACGCACTTTGATGATGGTTGGTATGGTTGCAGTGTCGGCTTTCGCTTCGCAAGCTGCGATGGCGGACGCGGGGTTGGATTTGGCCAAATCGAAAAACTGCCTGGCTTGCCACGCGGTGAGCAGCAAGCTGGTGGGTCCGGCTTACAAGGATGTGGCCGCGAAATACGCTGGTCAAAAGGATGCTGAAGCCAAGCTGGTACAAAAAGTCATGAAGGGCGGTTCCGGCACCTGGGGCGCGATCCCGATGCCAGCCAATCCACAGGTGACCGAGGCGGAAGCCCACACCCTGGTGAAGTGGGTGCTGGCGCAGAAGTAATCCGCCCGGATCCAAAAAACGAACGCGCCGGTGACGGCGCGTTTTTTTTGTCCCCTCGACAAGCGGGGCCGGGCCCATGGCCCGGCCGTGAGTGCTTACTTACATGATTTACTTGACCACTTCCATCTTGGTCTTCTTGCCGCCCTTGTAGGTGAACAGGGTCAGCGCGCCATCCTTGATGTCGCCATGCGGATCGAAGGTGATCAGGCCCGTCACGCCCTGGTATTTGACCTTGGCCAGGTAGGGCAGGTATTTGGCCGGCTCGGCCGACTTGGCGTCCTGCATCGCGGTGGCCATGGTCATCACGGCGTCGTACACGTAGGGCGCGTACAGTTGCACGTCCATATTGTATTTTTGCTTGTAGCGGGCGCGGAAGTCGTCCATGCCTTTCTGCTGGTCGGCCGTCACGCCGCCCGCTTCGGCGCAGGTGACCTGGCCTTCGCCGATGCCGTCGCCCGCCAGGCGCGGCAGCGCCTCGGTGCACACGCCGTCGCCGGCCATGAACTTGGCCTTGATGCCCAGCGCCTTCATCTGGCGCAGCATGGGGCCGCCCACCGAATCCATGCCGCCGAAGAACACCAGGTCCGGGTTCTTGGCCTTGATGCTGGTCAGGATGGCGTTGAAGTCGGTGGCGTTGGCGTTGGTGAATTCCTTGCCGACGATCTGCACGCCCGGCAGCGCCTTCTTGGCGCCCTTGACGAATTCCTCGGCCACGCCCTGGCCGTAGGCCGTGCGGTCGTCGATGATGGCGATCTTCTTGGCGTTCAGCTTCTGCACCGCGTAGGCGCCCAGCGTGCCGCCCAGCTTGTTGTCGTTGGCGACCACGCGGAAGGCCGTGTTGAAGTTCTGCTTGGTGTACTGCGGCGTGGTGGCGGCCGGCGAAATCTGCGGGATGCCGGCGTCATAGTAGATCTTGGAGGCGGGCACGGTGGTGCCCGAGTTCAGGTGGCCGATCACGCCATTGACCTTGGCATCGACCAGTTTCTGCGCCACGGCCGTGCCCTGTTTCGGATCGGCGCCGTCATCTTCCGGCACCAGCACCCATTTCACGGCTTTGCCGTTGATCTTGGCGCCTTTGGCGTTCAAGTCGTCGATCGCCATCTTGGCCGCGTTCTCGTTGTCCTTGCCCAGGTGGGCGGAGGCGCCCGACACGGGGCCCACGTGGCCGATCTTGACCACTTCTTGCGCGCCGGCGCTGCCTGCGAACGCGAGGGCGATGGCGAGTGGGATGAACTTAGTCTTGAACAGCATAAACATTCTCCAATGAATAGATCACGGCGGCGCCCCGGCCAGGCCGGGAGGAAATTTGTACAAGGGCAAAAGGTACAACAAATTATCGCGTTCGCAAAGGACGATTTGTTGTCGGCGGGACCGGGCGTCTGACCCCTGGATTATTTGCGGGCCTGCAGGTGCGTGAGCTCCTGGCTCACGGCGCGGGCCACGATCTTTTCTATCGTGCCCTGCAGGCCGCTGCGGATTTCGCTGGTCAGGTCGCGCAGCGCGTGGCTCAGCACCTCGGCCATGCTGTCCTTGATGCGTTGTTCCAGCACGAAATCGACCCGGCTTTGCAGTTGCTGCACGATGCGGGTGGCCAGGCGCTGTTCCAGCATGTCCCACTCGTCGTCGCTGAAGCCGGCCAGCGCGCGCGCTTCCAGCTGGCCGTCCTCGTCGGCGTGCGGAACGGGCGCGCTGTGCGCGGCCGGCGCGGGGTCGTCGCGCAATACTTCGGTCAGGACGGGGATGCTGGCGTCAAACGGATGGGCTGGAGTCATGACTTGTTGGCGACAAAGTGGGTCAGGGGATGGCTTTGCCGCTTGTAGGCGGCATAGCGCTGGCGGCCGGCGGCGGCGTCGGCCTCGTCGGCGGACACGACTTCGATCACGCGCTGGAAGCCGTCCACGCCGGCCGGGATGCGGCGCGACAGGTTCACCAGCAGCTCGTGGTGCGGCAGTTCAGCGTCGTCGCTGTCGGTCAGGACGATGGGGGTGGCGGCGGCCAGCGCATCGCCGGCGGGCACGTGCGGCAGGAAGTCGGTGGCGGAAAACGTCCACATCATGCCGTCAAGTTCGGTCAGCTGCGCCGCATCCTCGGTCATCAGAACGATGCGGTGGCCGGCCGTGTAAGCCTTGCGGGCCAGCCGGCAGGCGTAGGCCAGCTTGTCGGGAACGTTGGTGTGGAAGTCGATGCGGGTCATAGTCGGGTGGTCGGGGAGCCGGAACTCGATTGTATAGGCGCCATGTTAAAACTGAAAATCAGGCGTTGCATTGAGCGGTGGCAATTTCTTCAGCCTGGCCGCTTCCTCGGCGGCCGCCCTGGCCGCGGCGGCGGCCTGTTCCGCGGCACCGGGCTGGGGCGGCGGCGCGGCCGGCACGGGGGCGGGCTGGCGGTAGTCGGGCGGCAGCACATTGTCCACCGGATAGCCGGCGTCGCTGAGCAGCACATCCCAGCTGTTCTGCTCGTAGCCGATCTGCTTGCGGCGTCCCACCAGCAACAGCGGCAACTGGCCGTTGCTGCCCGCTTGTTTCAGGGCAGCGTGGTCTTCCACCGTGTTGACGGTCTTTTCCGTGTACGGGATGCCGCGCGCCCGCAACATGGCGCGGGCCTGGTCGCAGACGTCGCACGGGCTGGTGCTGAACAAGGTGACGGGGCGGTAGCGCATCGCCTCGGCCAGCTGCGGCGGCAGCTCCGCCTGCGGGCCGGATGAGAAGGACTTGATCTCCACCCGGGTGTGGGCCGGCGCGCCCGGTGGCGGCGGCGCGTCGCTGTAGTGGGTGACGCCGTTGCCGTCGACCCACTTGAACATCTGCGCGGCGGCGGGGCCGGCCCAGAGCGACAACGACAAGGCCAGCATCGCCGCCAGCGGGGCGGCCCGGTGCTGGATGCGGGATACGGCTGGCGTGCTGGTCATGGTGCGCTCCTCGTGGTTGCCGCCGTGGGTGTCAGGCCGCCATGCCGCTGTGGCGCAGCAGCGCGTCGATGCTCGGTTCGCGGCCACGGAAGGCCGTGAACGATTCCAGCGCCGGGCGCGAGCCGCCCACGGCCAGGATCTCTTGCTGGAAACGCTTGCCGGTCTCGGAGGTGAGGTCGGCGCCGCCCAGCGCCTTGGCTTCCTCGAAGGCGGCGTAGGCGTCGGCCGACAGCACCTCGGCCCACTTGTAGCTGTAGTAGCCGGCCGCGTAGCCACCGGCGAAGATGTGGCCGAACGAATTCTGGAAGCGGTTGAACGCGGGCGGGATGATGACGGCGAACTGGCGCCGCACGTCGTCGATCAGCTGCTGCACGGATTGGGTGCCGTTCGGGTCGTAGTCGAAGTGCAGGTGCATGTCGAGCAGCGAGAACTCCACCTGGCGCAGCGTCTGCAGGCCGGACTGGAAGTTCTTGGCGGCCAGCATCTTGTCGTACAGCGCGCGCGGCAGCGGCGCGCCCGTCTGCGCGTGGGCCGTCATATGTTCGAGCACCTCCCATTCCCAGCAGAAGTTCTCCATGAACTGGGACGGCAGTTCCACCGCGTCCCACTCCACGCCGGAGATGCCGGACACGCCGATCTCGTCCACCAGCGTCAGCATGTGGTGCAGCCCGTGGCCGAACTCGTGGAACAGGGTGATCACCTCATCGTGCGTGAACAGCGAAGGCTGGGCCTTGCCGTCCACCACGGCCGGCTCGGTGAAGTTGCAGGTCAGGTAGGCCACCGGCGTCTGCACGGCGCCGCCGCTGTCGATGCGGCGGCCGCGCGCGTCGTCCATCCACGCGCCGCCGCTCTTGCCGGCGCGCGCGTACAGGTCGAGGTAGAACTGGCCGACCAGCTTGCCATGGCGCTCGATGCGGAAGAAGCGCACGTCCTTGTGCCAGGTGGTGGCCGTGTCCGGCAGGATGGTGACGGTGAACAGGTTCTGCACCAGGCGGAACAGGCCGTCGATCACCTTGTGCTCGGGGAAGTACTGCTTCACTTCCTGGGCCGAGAACGCGTAGCGGCGCTCCTGCAGTTTTTCCGACGCGTACGGCAAGTCCCAGGCGGCCAGCTCGGCCAGGCCCAGCTCGTCCTTGGCGAACTGGCGCAGCTCGGCCAGGTCCTGTTCCGCGAACGGACGTGCGCGCTTGGCCAGGTCTTCGAGGAAGGCGATCACCTGTTCCGGGCTTTGCGCCATCTTCGGCACCAGCGACACTTCGGCGAAGTTGCGGTAGCCGAGCAACTTGGCTTCCTCGTCGCGCAGCTTGAGCAGGGTGACGATGTTGGCCGTGTTGTCCCACTTGTCGCGCTCGCTGAACATGGTGCCCTCGGCCGAGGCCTTGGTGGCGTTGGCGCGGTAGACCGTCTCGCGCAGCTCGCGCTTGTCGGCGAATTGCAGGATCGGGAAGTAGGACGGGAAGTGTAGCGAGAATGCGTAGCCGGCTTTGCCTTCCTTCTCGGCGGCGGCGCGGGCGG
This sequence comes from Rugamonas sp. GW822-FHT03B10, assembly GCF_058801745.1. NCBI lineage: Bacteria > Pseudomonadati > Pseudomonadota > Betaproteobacteria > Burkholderiales > Oxalobacteraceae > Rugamonas > Rugamonas sp. GW822-FHT03B10. The sequence goes on from NZ_JBXANP010000002.1 coordinate 488,808, forward strand.
CCTGCTTGACGTCGTCCGGCACGCCGGACAGGTCGGCCTCGTCGGCCACCAGCAGCTTGTAGTCGTTGGTGGCGTCGAGCACATTCTCGGAGAAGCGGGTGGAGACGGCCGCGTGTTCTTCCTGGATCGCGGCGAAACGTTCCTTCTGCTCGGCCGGCAGTTCGGCGCCGCCCATGCGGAAGTCGCGCACGGCGTTGTCGATGATGCGCTGGCGGGCCGGCGCCAGCGATGCGAATTCGGCGCTGGCGCGCAGCGCCTTGTACTTGCCGAACAGCGCCTCGTTCTGGGCCAGCGCGGTCCAGAACTCGGTCACCTTGGGCTGGTTCTCGTTGTAGGTGGCGCGCAGCTCGGGCGTGTCGACCACGTTGTTGAGGTGGCTGACGATGCCCCACGCGCGGCCCAGCAGTTCGGTGGCGTTCTCCAGCGGCGCCACGAAGCCGTCCCAGCTCACGGCGCCCGCGTCCGCCTCCAGTTGCGCCACCACGGCGCGGCTGCGTTCGAGCAGCGTGTCGATGGCGGGCGTGACGTGCTCGGGCTTGATCGCGTCGAAGCGGGGCAGGCCGCTAAAGTCCAGCAGGGGATTGAGGGCGTCGGTGGTCATGGCGGTTCCAGTGTGGTGGTTCGGTGTCGTCCCCGCCGGTGGCGGGGCTCCATACCGGGCGTGTCGCCACGCGCCTTGCAGACTGGTGGCACGCCGGGTATGGGTTCCCGCCTGCGCGGGAACGACGTACTGCTGACCGGGGCGTCCGGCGGGCGCCCCGGGCTGTTTTTCTTACAGGCGCTCGGCCGCTTCCACCGTGTTCATCAGCAGCATGGTGATGGTCATCGGACCCACGCCACCGGGCACCGGCGTGATGTGCGAGGCCACTTCCTTGACGCCGGCGAAATCGACATCGCCGCACAGCTTGCCCGCGTCGTCGCGGTTCATGCCCACGTCGATCACGATGGCGCCCGGCTTGACCATGTCGGCCGTCAGCGTGTTGCGGCGGCCCACGGCGGCCACCACCACGTCGGCCTGACGGGTATGCACGCCCAGATCCGGCGTCGCGCTATGGCAGATGGTGACGGTGGCGTTGGCTTGCAAGAGCAGCAGGCCCATCGGCTTGCCCACCGTGTTGCTGCGGCCGATCACGACCGCGTGCTTGCCGCGCAGGTCGACGCCGGTCGATTCGATCAGCTTCATGCAGCCGTAGGGCGTGCAGGGGCGGAAACCTTCGAGGCCCGTCATCAGTTCGCCGGCGCTGAGCACGGAATAGCCGTCCACGTCCTTGGTGGTGGAGATCGCCTCGATCACCTTGTGCGGGTTGATGTGCTTGGGCAGCGGCATTTGCACCAGGATGCCGTGGATGGCGGGATCGGCGTTGAGCTTGGCGATGCGGGCCAGCAGGGCCGCCTCGGACAGGTCGGCGTCGTACTTTTCCAGCACCGAGTGGAAGCCCACGTCGCCGCAAGCCTTGACCTTGTTGCGCACGTAGACCTGGCTGGCCGGGTCTTCGCCGACCAGGATCACGGCCAGGCCGGGCTGCTTGCCCTTGGCGGTCAGCGCGGCGGCGCGCGCGGCGATTTCACCACGCAGTTTTTGGGAGAGGGCGATTCCGTCGATCAGTTGTGCAGGCATGATTTTGGCAGTTGGAGGGAAAAACACGATTATAAAGCCGGGCGGGGGTGGGCGACGAGTCTCGCAGGCCTGGCCGGCCATCGGCGCCGGTTCCGGCGCGGTTGTCAGGGATTGAATGGGTGGTTCCTGGCCCGGTTCCTGTAGAACTGCTCGAACCTGGCGGCATAGTGGGACCGGGTGCCGGGATTGAGCCATTGTTCGAACTGGTCGCGGTAGTGCGCGTCCTGGGCGAGCTGGCTGACGATGCGGTCTATCCGCTCTATCATCTTGTGCCCCCACAAGGTACGCGGGCAGGCAAAACTGCCGATCAGGGGCGTATTGGCGATATCGATGGGGCGTGTCGTCAGGGTGTCGAGCGCGGCCGCGTCCTTGGTCTGGTAGGACAGGATAAAATCGTAATCGAGCGTGTAGTCGGCCCGCCCCGCCGCGATCATCTTGAACAGATTGGCGCCAAGCACCTTGGTGCTGCTGAAAGTGAGATTGTCGCCATGCCGGCTGCCGGCCAGGGCGGCATCGAGTTCCGTGCCGTAGGCGCGTCCGGAGACCAGGATGCCGTTGATGTCGTGCCGGGCCAGCAGGGCGGCGAACTGCACTTCCCCGTTCGCGTTCATCGGCACCTTGTCGAGGCGGTCCTTGCGGACAACTAGCTGGATCGGCGGCAGCATGAAAACGTCACTGAGGTAGGCTTGCCTGGCCCGTTGCGGCGTATGCAAGGCGCTCGTATAGCAGGCCTCGGTGCCGGCATCAATCGAAGTCCAGATGCGGCTGGTGTTGGCGACCCAGAAGCGATGGTCCATCTTCTCCGGCCAGGCGGCGATGACACCGCGCAATACCTGATCCACCGCGCCGCTGCCAGGCGCGCCATTCTCCGGACTGGAGTAGGGCGGGAAGTCGGTCAGCCACCAGCTCATGCCCTCGGCGCTGACTCTACCGCAGAGCAGGCCAAACACCAGGCTGCATAGCATCGCTTTTTGGCGGCATCGAGTTTTCATCGGCGACATGTCATGAACGCGGGTGGGGGGGCGTCTTTTATTGTAATGCGAGAAAGATAGTCCGGTTGGAGGAATTTGATGCTGTCGGATGTGCGACGCAGGCCGCGCGCACGGACTGCACGCGCTCATTCTGCGTGGCCATGATGGCTTGGCGTAGCCCCTTGAGGCGTACGCCAGCGCGTTATATGGTAGTGGATGCTCAAGCCGTGAGCCGACCGGTGTCGCCGCTTCTTCCGGCCGATTGCGCGCAAATCTCCTGTAATTTCCATTGGTGAAATAAGACAGTCTGGCAGTCCTAGTCCTCGCCGCCATGTCTGTCAAGTGCTGCCTATACAACTTGCGATTTCGTGCTTCTTCCTTTAGCGACGGGCATTCTTGCCGCATTTCCGGCGATCTTCGCGCGCGCGTGCATGCTGCGATGCAGCACCCATCGTGACGAAAAACGACACAGCATTCCACATTATAAAAACTCATATCGCAATTTGAAAAAGCGTGGAAGTGCTGTTAGAATCTACCCACTAAATTGTCGTATTGGTAAATAATCAGCGTAGTACGTCCGCCGGCGATCCCTGGATCAAGGCATTCACACAGGAGACTTCATACATGTCAGCTCAACTTGACCAGGTAACGGCGCTCACCGCCATCGACCCTGATTCGCAAGAAACGAAAGAATGGCTTGATGCACTGGAAGCCGTGCTCGAGCAAGAGGGGCCGGACCGCGCGCACTACCTGATGGAGCGTCTGGTGGACCTGGCGCGCCGCCGCGGCGCCCAAATCCCGTTCTCCAGCAACACGGCCTATGTGAACACCATCCCGCAACACCAGGAAGCGCACTGCCCGGGCAACCTGGAACTGGAAGAGCGCCTGCGCTCGTTCATGCGCTGGAACGCGATGGCGATGGTGGTCAAGGCCAACCGCGCCGACGGCGACCTGGGCGGCCACCTGTCGAGCTTCGCCTCGCTGGCCAACATGCTGGGCATCGGCTTCAACCACTTCTGGAAAGCCCCCAGCGACACCCACGGCGGCGACCTGCTGTACATCCAGGGCCACTCCTCGCCCGGCATCTACGCGCGCGCCTTCCTCGAAGGCCGCCTGACGGAAGAACAACTGCTGAACTTCCGCCGCGAAGTGGACGGCAAGGGCCTGTCGTCGTATCCGCACCCGAAACTGATGCCGAAATTCTGGCAGTTCCCGACCGTGTCCATGGGCCTGGGCCCGCTGATGGCGATCTACCAGGCGCGCTTCCTGAAGTACCTGCACGCGCGCTCGATCGCCGACACGGCCGAGCGTAAGGTGTGGGCCTTCTGCGGCGACGGCGAGATGGATGAACCGGAATCGATGGGCGCCATCGGCATGGCCGCGCGCGAACAGCTGGACAACCTGGTCATCGTGGTCAACTGCAACCTGCAGCGTCTGGACGGTCCGGTGCGCGGCAACGGCAAGATCATCCAGGAACTGGAAGCGGACTTCCGCGGCGCCGGCTGGAACGTGGTCAAGGTCATCTGGGGTCCGGGCTGGGACGAGCTGCTGGCGCGCGACAAGGATGGCATCCTGCAGCGCGTGATGATGGAAACCGTGGACGGCGAATACCAGAACTACAAGGCCAAGGACGGCGCCTTCGTGCGCAAGCACTTCTTCGGCAAGCATCCGAAGCTGCTGGAGATGGTCGCCAACATGACCGACGACGACATCTGGCGCCTGACCCGTGGCGGCCACGATCCGCACAAGATCTACGCCGCCTTCAAGGTCGCGCAGGAACACAAGGGCCAGCCGACCGTGATCCTGGTGAAGACCGTCAAGGGCTTCGGCATGGGCAAGTCGGGCGAGGCGCGCAACACGGCGCACCAGACCAAGAAGCTGGACGACGCGGCGATCCGCGAGATGCGCGACCGCTTCGCGCTGCCGATCCCGGACGACAAGCTGGCCGAGATCCCGTTCTTCAAGCCGGCCGAGGATTCGCCGGAAATGAAATACCTGCACGAGCGCCGCGCCGCGCTGGGCGGCTACCTGCCGCAGCGCCGCGAGAAGGCCGAGGAATCGTTGCCCGTGCCCGCGCTGTCGAACTTCCAGAACGTGCTCGACGCGACCGCGGAAGGCCGTGAGATCTCGACCACGCAAGCCTACGTGCGCATCATCACCGCGCTGCTGAAAGACCCCAACCTGGGCAAGCGCGTGGTGCCTATCCTGGTCGACGAATCGCGCACCTTCGGCATGGAAGGCCTGTTCCGTCAGATCGGTATCTTCAACCAGCAGGGCCAGTTGTACGAGCCGGTCGACAAGGACCAGGTGATGTACTACCGCGAGGACAAGGCCGGCCAGATCCTGCAGGAAGGCATCAACGAGGCGGGCGGCATGAGCTCGTGGATCGCGGCGGCCACGTCGTACTCGACCAACAACCGCGTGATGGTGCCGTTCTACACCTTCTACTCGATGTTCGGCATGCAGCGTATCGGCGACCTGGCCTGGGCGGCCGGCGACATGCGCGCACGCGGCTTCCTGATGGCCGGTACGGCCGGCCGCACCACGCTGAACGGCGAAGGTCTGCAGCACGAGGATGGCCACAGCCACATCATCGCGGCCACCATCCCGAACTGCGTGCCTTACGATCCGACCTTCGCGCATGAGGTGGCGGTCATCATCCAGGACGGCCTGCGCCGCATGGTGGCGGAACAGGAAGACGTGTTCTACTACATCACCATCATGAACGAGAACTACCCGCACCCGGGCCTGAAGGCCGGCCAGGAAGCGGGCATCCTGAAGGGCATGTACCTGCTGCAGGAAGGCGACAAGTCGGCCAAGCTGCGCGTGCAGCTGGTCGGCTCGGGCACCATCCTGCGCGAATCGATGTTCGCCGCCGAACTGCTGAAGAACGACTGGAACATCGCCGCCGACGTGTGGTCCGCCCCGTCGCTGACGCTGGTGGCCCGCGAAGGCCAGGATTGCGAGCGCTGGAACCTGGTCAACCCGGGCAAGGAGCAGCGCGTGCCGTACGCCACGCAATGCCTGCAGGGCACCGAAGGCCCGATCATCGCCACCACCGACTACATGCGCGCCTTCGCGGAACAGATCCGCGCCTTCGTGCCGAAGAACCGCACCTACCGCGTGCTGGGCACGGACGGTTTCGGCCGCTCCGACAGCCGCGCCAAGCTGCGCGAGTTCTTCGAGGTGAACCGTTACTACATCACGGTCGCCGCGCTCAAGTCGCTGAGCGAAGAAGGCAAGATCGACGTGTCCGTGGTGGAGCAGGCGATCGCCAAGTACGGCATCGACGCCAACAAGCCAAATCCGGTGACCCAATAAACAGAATACGGAGCAAACGCTATGAGCATTGTGGAAGTTAAAGTCCCGGACATCGGTGATTTCAAGGAAGTGGAAGTCATCGAACTGATGGTCAAGGTTGGCGATACGATCAAGGTGGATCAGTCGCTGATCACCGTGGAATCGGACAAGGCCAGCATGGAGATCCCGTCCAGCCAGGCTGGCGTGGTCAAGGAGATCAAGGTCAAGGTGGGCGACAAGGTGGCTGAGGGTTCGCTGCTGTTGCTGGTGGAGGCCGACGGCGCCGCCGCTGGTGCTGGCACCGCCGGCACGCAGCCTGCCGCCGCCGCACCGGCACCGGCCGCCGCAGCCGCCCCCGCCGCAGCAGCGCCCGCGCCAGCCGCCGCGCCAGCGGCTTCGGCCGGCCCGGTCGAAGTGAAGGTGCCGGACATCGGCGACTTCAAGGAAGTGGAAGTGATCGAGGTGATGGTCAAGGTCGGCGACACGGTCAAGGTGGACCAGTCGCTGATCACCGTGGAATCGGACAAGGCCAGCATGGAGATCCCGTCCAGCCACGCCGGCGTGGTCAAGGAAATCAAGGTCAAGGTGGGCGACAAGGTCGCTGAAGGCTCGCTGGTGCTGGTGGTCGAGGCCACCGGCGGCGCCGCGCCGGCCGCCGCCGCCGCACCTGCCGCCGCGGCTCCCGCAGCCGCCAGCGCGCCTGCCGCGCCTGCGGCCGCCGCCGCTGCCGCCGCGCCTGCCGCATCGGCCGGCTCGGTGGTCACGGGCAAGCTGTCGCACGCTTCGCCGTCGATCCGCAAGTTCGCCCGCGAACTGGGCGTGGACCTGGGCCTGGTGCCCGGCACCGGCCCCAAAGGCCGCATCACCCAGCTCGACGTGCAAGGCTACGTCAAGGGTGTGATGGCGGGCACCGTGGCCGCGCCGGCCGGCGCCGCCAAGCCTGCGGGCGGCGGCACCGGCGTCGGTCTGGACCTGCTGCCATGGCCATCGCTGGACTTCAGCAAGTTCGGCGCCACCGAACTGCTGCCGCTGTCGCGCATCAAGAAGATCAGCGGTCCTAACCTGCACCGCAACTGGGTGATGATCCCGCACGTGACGCAGTTCGACGAAGCCGACGTGACCGACCTGGAAGCGTTCCGCGTCGAGTCCAACGCCGCCAACGCCAAGAACAAGGACGCCGCCAAGCTGACCATGCTGGCGTTCGTGATCAAGGCGTCCGTCGCCGCGCTGAAGAAATTCCCGGCATTTAACGCCTCGCTGGACGAGAAGGGCGAGAACCTGATCCTCAAGCAGTACTACAACATCGGCTTCGCGGCCGACACGCCGAACGGCCTGGTGGTCCCCGTGATCAAGGACGCCGACAAGAAGGGCGTGGCGCAGATCGCCAGGGAAATGGGCGAACTGTCCGCGCAGGCGCGCGAGGGCAAGCTCAAGCCGACCGACATGCAGGGCGCCAGCTTCACCATCTCGTCGCTGGGCGGCATCGGTGGTACGCACTTCACGCCTATCGTGAACGCGCCGGAAGTGGCGATCCTGGGCCTGTCGAAGGCCTCGATCAAGCCGGTGTGGGATGGCAAGGCCTTCCAGCCGCGCCTGATGATGGGTACCTCGCTGTCCTACGATCACCGCGTGATCGACGGCGCCATGGGTGCGCGCTTCGCCGTGTACCTGGGCGAAGTGCTGGCCGACATGCGCAAAATTCTGCTGTAAGGGGAACGATCTATGAGCACAGTGGAAGTGAAAGTACCGAACATCGGCGACTTCAAGGACGTGGAAGTGATCGAGGTGATGGTCAAGGTGGGCGATACCATCAAGGTCGACCAGTCGTTGGCGACGGTGGAGTCGGACAAGGCCAGCATGGAGATCCCCTCGACCCACGCCGGCGTGGTCAAGGAACTCAAGGTCAAGGCGGGCGACAAGGTCAATGAGGGCAGCCTGCTGCTGATCGTGGAAGCGAGCGGCGCTGCCGCCGCCCCGGCGGCAACGGCGCCGGCTCCGGCCGCGGCCGCACCGGCCCCGGCGCCCGCACCGAGCGCCACCCCGGCCGTGGCGCCGATCGGCGGCAGCTACACCGGCGCCGTCGACATCGACTGCGACATGATGGTGCTGGGCGGCGGTCCTGGCGGCTACTCGGCCGCCTTCCGCGCGGCCGACCTGGGCCTGAACACGGTCATCGTCGAGCGTTACGAAACGTTGGGCGGCGTGTGCCTGAACGTCGGTTGCATCCCGTCGAAGGCGCTGCTGCACGTGGCCTCCGTGATCGACGAGACGGCCCACATGGCCAAGACCGGCGTCACCTTCGCCAAGCCGAGCATCGACATCGACCAGGTGCGCGCGTACAAGGAAGGCGTGATCAAGAACATGACCGGCGGCCTGGCCGGCATGGCCAAGGCCCGCAAGACGCAGGTCGTGGTCGGCGTTGGCCAGTTCCTGAGCGCGAACCATATCGAAGTGACCGCCAAGGATGGCAGCAAGAAGGTGGTGCAGTTCAAGCAGGCCATCATCGCCGCCGGCTCGTCGGTGGTGAAGCTGCCGTTCGTGCCGGAAGACCCGCGCATCGTCGATTCGACCGGCGCGCTGGAACTGCGCCAGATCCCGAAACGCATGCTGGTCATCGGCGGCGGCATCATCGGCCTGGAGATGGCGACCGTCTACTCGACGTTTGGCGCGCGCATCGACGTGGTCGAAATGATGGACGGCCTGATGCAGGGCGCCGACCGCGACGCGGTCAAGGTCTGGCAGAAGTACAACGAGGCGCGCTTCGACAACATCATGACCAAGACCAAGACGGTCGCGGTGGAAGCGCTGCCGGAAGGGATCAAAGTCACCTTCGAGGCCGCCGAGGCAGGCGCCACGGCGCCGGCGCCGCAGCTGTACGATCTGGTGCTGGTGGCCGTGGGCCGCAGCCCGAACGGCAAAAAGATCGCCGCCGACAAGGCCGGCGTGGTGGTGACCGATCGCGGCTTCATCCCGGTCGACAGCCAGATGCGCACCAACGTGCCGAACATCTTCGCCATCGGCGACCTGGTGGGCCAGCCCATGCTGGCACACAAGGCGGTGCATGAGGCGCACGTGGCTGCCGAAGCGGCCGTGGGTCAGAAGTCGCACTTCGACGTCAAGGTCATTCCATCGGTGGCCTACACCGATCCGGAAGTGGCGTGGGCCGGCATCACGGAGGACGAGGCCAAGGCCAAGGGCATCAAGGTCGAGAAGGGCCACTTCCCTTGGGCCGCGAGCGGCCGCGCCGTGGCCAATGGCCGCGCCGAAGGCTTCACCAAGCTGCTGTTCGACGCCGAGACGCACCGCATCATCGGCGGCACCATGGTCGGCACGCACGCCGGCGACATGATCGGCGAGATCGCGCTGGCCATCGAGATGGGTTGCGACGGCACCGACATCGGCAAGACCATCCACCCGCACCCGACGCTGGGCGAGTCGATCGGCATGGCCGCCGAGGTGTACGAAGGCAGCTGCACCGACCTCCCGCCGCCGCGCAAGCGCTAATCACGCCGCGTCGCCTGCAACCGGGGTCAGGTCATGAAGTCATGCAAGTTGCGTGATTTCATGACCTGACCCCGGTTTTTTTATGCGACTGCGTATTGCTACTGACGACAGGCCGGCGGCGTTGGCTGATACTGCACTCCCACAGAATAAGTTCAACCGGGAGACTTCGTATGAAAAACCTGTTCAGCTGCGCCATCCTCGGCGCGTCGTTGTGCGTGCTGGCGCCGGCCGGCGCCGTTGAGAAGGGCACGGCCGCCGAAGCCGTCGCCATGACCCAGAAGGCGGTCGCCTACATCAAGGACCATGGCAGGGAGAAGGCGTTCGCCGAATTCGCCAATCCGGCCAACACCACCTTCCATGACCGCGACCTGTATGTCTATGTGTACGACATGAAGGGCGTGGCCGTGGCGCACGGCGTCAATCCCAAGATGGTCGGGCGCAATCTGCTGGAACTGCGCGACGGCGAGGGCAAGGCCATCGTGAAGAACTTCATCGCGACGGCCACCGGGCCGGCGGGCAAGGGCTGGGTCGAGTACAAGTGGCCCAACCCCGTGACCAAACAGGTCGATCTGAAAGCCGGCTACGTGGAGCGCAGCGGCGATCTGATCGTCGGTTCCGGCATCTACAAGTAGGCCGCGCCTAGAACTCCTCCCACTCGTCGGCCGGCGCGCTGGGCGCTTTGCCGGCCGCCCTGGCCGGCTTGGCCGCCAGTTGCGGCGCGCGCGGCACCGGCTTGTGCACGGGGCGCTGGGCGGGCCGGGGCGCCGCGACCTTCGCCGGCGTCGGCGCGGGCATGCCCGCCGGCGTCCGCGCGGGCCGCGTCGGCGCCGCCTGCGCGCCGCCCGGCACGTGGAAGATGCTCACGGCATGGGCCAGCGCCTGCGCCTGCTCCTGCAGGCTCTCGGCCGCCGCCGCCGCCTGTTCCACCAGCGCCGCGTTCTGCTGGGTGATGGTGTCCATCTGCGTGATGGCCGCGTTCACTTCCGTGATGCCCGTGCTTTGCTCCTGGCTGGCGGCCGTGATCTCGACCAGGATGTCGGCCACCTGCCGCACCGAGCGCACGATCTGGTCCATGGTCTGCCCGGCGTCGTTCACCAGCTTGCTGCCCGTGTCCACCCGTTCCACCGAGTCGTTGATCAGCTCCTTGATCTCCTTGGCCGCCGCCGCGCTGCGCTGGGCCAGGTTGCGCACCTCCGACGCCACCACCGCGAAGCCGCGCCCCTGTTCGCCGGCCCGCGCCGCCTCCACCGCCGCGTTCAGCGCCAGAATGTTGGTCTGGAACGCGATGCCGTCGATCACGCCGATGATGTCGACGATCTTGCCCGAACTGTCCTTGATGGCGCCCATGGTCTGCACCACCTGCGCCACCACCTCGCCGCCCTGGGCCGCCACGGTGGAGGCGCTGGCCGCCAGCTCGTTGGCCTCGCGCGCGTGGCCGGCGTTCTGCGTCACGGTGCCCGTCAGCGCCTCCATCGAGCTGGCCGTCTGCTCCAGCGAACTGGCTTGCGACTCGGTGCGGGCCGACAGGTCGGCGTTGCCCAGCGCGATCTCGTGGGTGGCCGTGGTCATCTCGTCGGTGCTGTTGCGGATGTCGCCTATCATGCGCGCCAGGTTGCTGTTGATGGTGTCCATGGCCCGCATCAACAGGCCCACCTCGTCGCCATCGTGGACTGCGATGTGGCCCGTCAGGTCGCCGGAGGCGATCTTCTCGGCGCAGCCGACGGCGCTGCGGATGCTGTCGCGGATGTGGCGGTACACGAAATACAGGCCCACCAGCGAGGCGCCCACCGACAGCACCAGCAGGCTGATGGCCAGCAGGTAGGCGTGGCGCGCGCCGGCCGCCGCCGCGTCCACGGCCTGGCCCGTGCGCTGGTCGAGGATGGTGAGGAACTCGTTCACCGGCTGCATGATCCTGGCCTTGTTCTTGTGGTACTCGGCGTCGTGCATGATGCGGCGCGCCAGCTCCAGGTCCGGTTCGCCCTTCTTGGTGAACTTGCCGGTACCGTCGTCGAACAGGCCCTTGACGGCGTTCATGGCGATCACCTCCGTCTTGACCAGGCCGTCGGAATTGGCTTGCGCCTGTTTGAGCTTGGCGAATTCCGAGGCCGTGAAGCCGGCCTTCTTCATCAGGTCGGCCAGCGCCACCGTCTCGCCGTCGGGCGTGGGCTTGTCCATGCCGGCCGCGACGAAGTCCCAGTAAATGCGCTCGTAGTGCTGGGGGCGCGGCTTGCTGCCGTTGCGGATGGCCAGGATGTCCATGTACTGCTGCTCGTAGCGCGGATCGCCCGACACCACGTAGGTGCGCGCCAGCCGGGTCAGATCGTCCGAGCTCTGGCGCAGTTCGTCGGCCAGCAGGTAGGAGTGGTAGCGCGCTTCGCTGGCCCGGGTCGATTCGGCCTGGCGCGACGCGATCTGGAACAGGGCCCACAGGCTGAGGGCCGACAGGGTGAGGGTGATGATGAAGAACCCGGCGAAAATCTGCTTGATGGACAGTCTGCTGCGCATGATGCTCTCCTGATGTAGCGCGGGCCTGGCTGTGCGACGCCCGCTGTTGCCGTTTGCTGGTGCTGGTTGCCGGCGGTCCGCGCCACGCAGGGGCGGCCGCCGCCGCATCGCGGCGTGCCGCGACGGCGGGTTGAAAACAGGTTGGGGGAGGCTGTCAGGCCGGGATCAGTGCGCTGATCGCTCGCTTGGCTGGCAGCGGCCGTCGTTGCCCGCGAGGTGGGCGCGGTAAAAGACACATAGGCATCTCCTTCCGTTCAGAGGGCCGTCCGGTGCAACCGGGGCAGATGGGTGGGGGGCGGTGACTATCACTTTTATACTCTCAAACTTGACGGTACTCAACACAAGTTTTCCTGTGGCTCGGCCGCGCGGCCGGCCCGCAGAGGGGGGCACGGCGCGCGCCGTGTCGCTTTTTGCGCCGCGCCTCAGGCCGCGTGCAGCGCCCCCGGCGCCACCTTGAAGAAGGACATGGTCTGGTGCAGCTCCTCGGCCTGGCTGCTCATCTCCTCGGCGGTGGACGCCAGTTCCTCGGAGCTGGCCGAGTTCTGCTGGGTGGTCTGGCTCAGCTGGTTGATGGCGACGTTGATCTGGCGCACGCCCGAGGTCTGTTCGGCCGACGCCTGGGTGATCTGCTGCACCAGCTGCGAGGTCTTGCTGATGTTGGGCACCATCCGGTTGAGCAGGCCGCCGGCCCGTTCCGCCAGCGCCACGCTGCCGCTGGCCACGGCCTCGATCTCCTGGGCCGCCACCTGGCTGCGTTCGGCCAGCTTGCGCACCTCGGCCGCCACCACGGCGAAGCCCTTGCCGTGGCTGCCCGCGCGGGCCGCCTCGATGGCCGCGTTCAGGGCCAGCAGATTGGTCTGGTAGGCGATGTCGTCGATGATGGCGATCTTCCTGGCGATCTGCTGCATGGCCTGCACGGTCGAACGCACGGCCTCGCCCCCTTCGCCGGCCTCGCTGGCCGCGCGCGCGGCGATGTCGTCGGTGACCCTGGCGTTCTCCGTGTTCTGGGCGATCGAGGCCGTCATCTGTTCCACCGAGGCGCTGGTCTGTTCCACGCCGGCCGCCTGCTCGCTGGTGGACTGCGACAGCAACTGGGCCGTGCTGCTGACCTGGTTGGAGGCGTTGGCCAGCGCCTCGGCCCCGCCGCGCACTTCCGACACGACGGCCGAGAGGCGCTCGACCATCGCCCGCAGGCAATAGACGATGCTGTTGCGGTCGTTCTGCCGGACCTGGATGCTGGCGCTCAGGTCGCCGCCGGCCACCTTGGCCAGCATGTCGGCCACGTAGGCCGGCTCGCCGCCCAGCTGGCGGATCAGGCTGACGCTGATGGCCCAGCCGGCCAGCGCGGCCAGCACGGCCACCGCCGCCACCGCCCCGGCCAGCAGGTTGCGGGTGCCGCGCAGCCTGGCGATGCGGGCCGCCACCAGCGTGTCGAGCTGGCCCTTGGCGCTGAACGCGGTCTTGAATTGCTGGTCGATGGTGCGCGTCATCAGGTCCAGGTACTCGGCCGCCGGCATGGTCAGCGTGTCGGCCGCCGCCACCTTGGTGCGGCTGACGGCGAGCGCGTTGCTGGCCATGGTGCCGGCGCTTGCCGCGTCCTGCTCCAGCGCCTGGCGCAGCACGCCATTGGCGGCGTAGGCCTTGCCCAGCGTGCGGCCGGCCAGGTTGATGTAGAGCTCGCTTTGGGCGATCAGGCTGTACAGCGTGGAGCGGCCGTCTGCGTCGATCTGGTGCGACGCCAGGTGGCTGGTGGCCTTGGCGCGGGTGCGGCCCAGGTATTCCGTCTCCTGCGGCAGGTCGAAGTACGCGGCCCGCATCAGGTAGTAGGTGTCGGCGTCCGGATCGAGCGACAGGCCGTAGTGGTCGGCCACCTGCTCGATCAGCATCAGCAGGCGGTCGGACTGGGCCGCGTGGCGCCGCAGGCTTTCCGCCGGCGTGATGGTGCGCGCGGCCACGCCCTTGGCCAGGCTGTCCCACTCCTGGCTGATGGCGTCCAGCGAGGCGTCGATGTCGCGCTCGTTGCCCTTGAGCGATTTGACGACGGCGGCCAGCGCCGCCGTCACCTCCGCCTCCTTGGCGGCGCGCTCGGTGGCCAGCTGGCCGTTGCCGAGGTAGGCGGCCGACAGGCCCCGGTGCTGCTGGGTCTTTTGCAGCAGCGTCAGCGCGGCGCTGCCGGGCGCCAGGCCCTCCTGCTCGGTGCTGGAGAAGGCGATGTCCTTGTTGGCGCCCTCCAGGTACAGGTAGAGCGGCGGCGCCACCAGCAGGATGCCGATGATGCCCAGCAGGGCGAAACGTTGCCACAAGCGCATGCGCTGCAAGAAATGCATGGTGGTCCTCTCGGGTGGATGGCTGTCCCGCGTTCGCCGGGCGGTCGGCTGGATGAGGCGAATGTGACTTTTATACGCTCATATTTGACGATCTTCAACACAACTTTTCGTGGCGTTCCACTGGTTGAAGCGGCGGCGGGGGAGGAGGGCGCGGCGGCGGGAAAAGCTGTTGCTTTTGCGCACTTGGCGCGCCGCGCCCGTGCCGGGGGACGGCACGGGGCGGTGGGGTGGTTGGATCAGCTGGCGATGAATTGGGCGGGGATCTCGATGCCGCCGTTGCGGGCCGCCTCGGCGTAGGCGCGCAATTCGGCGATGGCCGCTTCGAGTTGCTCCTGGTCGGGATTGGCCTGGAAGCCCTTGATGCGCTCGTTCAATTGCGCGACCTGCCTGCTCCATTCAAGACGATTCGACTTGCTCATGCTGCCTCCTGTTATCAAAGAGATAGTATGGCGCAAATCACCATGTTTTGCAGCGTCAGGCGCGCGCGGGGCGGCGCACGCCGTTGAGGAACAGGTCCAGCCCCTGCGCCGCGCGGCGCTGGTTCTCCTCGGCCGTGGGCGGCACGTCGGCGGCGAACAGCACGCGGCTCAGCTGGTCGCCGAGCAGGCAGTTAATCAGGTGCACGGCCAGCGCCTCGTGCGGCACCTCGGTGCGCAGCTGGGCCTTGATCTCGGGCCGGGCGAAGAAGCGCGACAGTTGTTCGCGCGTCTGCTGCGGGCCGGCCTGGTTGAAGGTGGTGGCCAGCTCCGGCGTGGTGTGGGCCTCGGCGATCACCATGCGGTGCAGCTTGACGAAGGCGGGCGCCGACACCAGGCTCAGGAAGCGCAGCCCGAAATCGGCCAGCACCTCCTCCATGGGGCGGGTGTCCGTGTCCATGCTGCTCATGCCGGCGAAGAAGCGGGCCCGGCCCTCGGCGATGACGGCGTTCAGCAGGCCGGCCTTGCCGCCGAACTTCACATAGATGGTGCGCACGGCCACGTGGGCCTCGCGGGCGATCATTTCCAGGCTGACCTTGCTGTAGCCTTTTTCCAGGAACAGGCAGGCGGCCGTGTGCAGCAAGCTTTCCAGCCGGGCTTGTTTGTCGGCCGCGCGCGGGCGGCCGGCGCTCTTGCCGGGGCACTGATGGTCGCTGGCGTCGTTGGCGGCGCGGTCGAGCTGGACGCTGTCCGGTTCCAGGGCGGTGGGGGCGGAAATCTTCATGGGATGCAATGGTAGTCGATGGTCATAATGTAGTCCAAATTAAAATGAAATGCAATCGTTTCATTTCTTGACTTTGCCAAAAACTTGACCAATAATGCACCTACCCAATTTCATTTCCGGAGCGTCCCATGTCCAACCTGCACACCGAAGCAGAACAAAAAGTGCTCAACGCCGTACCCGGCGCAAGTTCGGGCGCCCCCGCGGCCGCCACCCCGGCCGCGGCCCAGCCCAACCGCCGCGTGCTGCTGGTGGCGGGCCTGGTGGCGCTGGCCGCGCTGGCCGCCGGCGGCCGCATGTGGTACCGCAGCCATTACTTCGTCGAGACCGAGAACGCCTATGTGACCGGCCACGTGCATCCGGTGTCGTCGCGCATCGCCGGCGTGGTCACGCGCGTGATGATCGAGGATAACCAGCTGGTGCATGAGGGCGACGTGATCGCCGAACTGGACCCGTTCGACCAGCGCGTCAAGGTCGAGCAGATCCAGGCCCAGATCGACACGGCCGAGCAGCAGGTCGGCCAGTCGGACGCCCAGATCGCCCAGGTGCGGGCCCAGGCCAGCGCCGCCGCCGCCCAGGTGGCCCAGTCGGAAGCCCAGCTGGTGCGCGCCAAGCAGGACGCCGAGCGTTTCGGCCAGCTTTATAACAGCCAGATGAAGGCCGTCTCCAGGGCCGAGCTGGATGCCGCCAACGCCGGCCGCGCCAGCGCCGTGGCCGACCTGGCCGCGCGCCGCGACAGCGCCGCCGCCGCCAAGGCCAACATCGGCGCCGCCACGGCCGCGCGCGACGTGCTCAAGGCCCAGATCAAGGTGCTGCGCGTGCAGCTCAAGGACGCCCAGCAGCAACTGGCCTACAACCGCATCGTGGCGCCCGTCACGGGCCGCATCGGCAAGCGCGCCGTGGAGGTGGGCCAGCGCGTCCAGCCCGGCCAGCAGCTGACGGCCATCGTGCAGGACAACGTGTGGGTGACGGCCAACTTCAAGGAAACCCAGCTGGCCGACCTGCGCCCCGGCCAGAACGTGAAGGTGACGATCGACGCCATCCCCGGCAAGACGCTGGTGGGCCAGGTGGAGAGCTTCTCGCCGGCCTCGGGCGCCCAGTTCGCGCTGCTGCCGGCCGATAACGCCACCGGCAACTTCACCAAGATCGTGCAGCGCGTGCCGGTCAAGATCGTGTTCAAGCCGCAGGACGTGCAAGCGCTGAGCGGCCGCCTGGTGCCCGGCATGTCGGCGCTGGCCGAAGTGGAGGTGAACCAAGGCGAGCCGGCCGCCGTCAAAACGGCGCAGAAGTAAGGAGCGCCGGCCATGACGAGCAGCACGCAAACCCTGCCGCCCGGCGCCAAGCCGCTGGGCCCGCCCATGGTGGGCGAACACGTCTCGGCACGCACCTGGATGGCCGTGGCCGCCGGCATGCTGGGGGCCTTCATGGCCGTGCTCGACATCCAGATCACCAACTCCTCGCTCAAGGACATCCTCGGCACGCTGTCGGCCACCCAGGAGGAAGGCTCGTGGATCTCCACCGCCTACCTGGTGGCCGAGATCATCATCATCCCCATGACGGCGCTGATGGCGCGCGTGTTCGGCATGCGCGCCTACATGATGGGCACCACGGCCCTGTTCCTCGTGTTCTCGACCCTGTGCGGCTCGGCCTGGAACCTGCCCAGCATGATCGGCTTCCGCATGCTGCAGGGTTTCACCGGCGGCGCCCTGATCCCGATGGCCATGACGCTGGTGATGGCCAAGCTGCCCGCCTCCAAGCGCGCCACCGGCATGGCCATCTTCGGCCTGACGGCCACGCTGGCGCCATCCATGGGCCCCACGCTGGGCGGCTACCTGAGCGAGATCTACGGCTGGCCCTCGATCTTCTACATCAACTGGGTGCCCGGCCTGCTGCTGATCGCCGGCATCTCGTATGGCCTGGACCGCGAACCGATCCGCCTGGACCAGCTGTTCAACGCCGACTGGCTGGGCATCGCCTTCATGGCCGTGGGCCTGGGCAGCCTGACCGTGTTCCTGGAGGAGGGCAACTCGAAGGACTGGTTCGACTCGGCCTTCATCGTCACCTTCGCCGCGCTGGCCATCGTCGGCCTGCTGGGCTGGGTCGTCACCAGCACCATGCGCGCCCAGCCCTTCGTCAACCTGGGCCTGTACGGCCAGCGCAACTTCGTGGCCGCCACCGCGCTGTCGGCCTGCATGGGCATGGGCCTGTACGGCTCCTCGTTCCTGCTGCCGCTGTACCTGGGCCAGATCGCCGGCTACTCGCCGATGCAGATCGGTGAAGTGATCATGTGGGCCGGCCTGCCGCAGCTGTTCATCATGCCGTTCGTGGCCAAGCTGTCGGTCAAGGTGGACAACCGCATCCTGTGCACGTTCGGCCTGCTGCTGTTCGGCGGCTCGTGCCTGATGAACGCCTACATGGACGCCACCACCGGCTACGACCAGCTCTTGATCTCGCAGATCGTGCGCGCCGCCGGCCAGCCGTTCGTGATGCTGACGCTGTCGAACTTCGCCATGAACGGCATCGCGCCCAAGGACACGCCGTCCGCGTCGAGCCTGATCAACATGACCCGCAACCTGGGCGGCTCGATCGGCATCGCCCTGCTGGCCACGGCCCTGAGCGCCCGCGAGCACTTCCACTCGCAGCGCCTGGGCGAAGCCGTGAACAGCTTCTCCAGCGCCACCCAGCTGCGCCTGGACCAGCTGACCCAATCGTTCGTCGCCAAGGGCTTCGACACCAGCACGGCGTCCGACATGGCGCTCAAGGCGGTGGACTCGATCGTGCGGCGCGAGGCCTACGTGATGGCCTACAACGACGGCTTCTTCCTGGTCGGCGCGGTGCTGATCGGCTGTATCTTCGTGCTGTGGTTCTCCGACAAGGTCAAGGCCCCGTCCAGCGGTGGCGGCGGCGCCCATTAAAAATAATATTATTTATACTGATTCGAGGTAATGCCATGTACACAGCATTCAAACGCCTGACCCTGGCCGCATCCGTCGCGCTGGCCGTGAGCGGCTGCGCCACCGTGGGCAGCGACTTCGCCGCGCCCAAGAACGTGGCCGACGCCAGCTTCCGCCACCAGGCGCCAGGCGCCGCCAGCGAGGCCCATCTGCCGGCCCGGTGGTGGACCGTGTTCGGCGACGCCACGCTGGACCGGCTGGAGCAGACCGCGCTGCGCGACAATCCCAGCGTGAAGGCGGCCGGCCAGCGCCTGCTGCAGGTGCAGGCCCAGTCGGACGTGACGCGCGCGAACCAGTCGCCGTCCGTGAGCCTGAGCACCTCGGCCGCCAACTCGCGCACCTCGGCCGAGACGTCGCAGGCGCTGGCGCTGGGCGGCCGCGCCATCAAGGGCAACCAGTACACGGTGGGCGCGTCGATGTCGTATGAGGTCGATCTGCTGGGCCGCGTGCGCCGCCTGGTCGAAGCGTCCGACGCGCAGGCGCTGGCGGCCGAGGCCGACCGCGACGGCGTGCTGTTGCTGCTGTCGTCGCAGGTGGCCACCACCTACTGGCAGCTGCGCGGCATGGACGCGGAAATGGCGATCCTCAAGGGCGCGCTCGACACGCGTCGCGAAACCGAGGAACTGGTCACGGCCCGCTTCGACGCCGGCCTGTCGAATGAACTCGATGTGTCGCGCGCCCGCATCGAGCGTGCCAACGCCCAGGCCGACCTGCATGAAGTCCAGCGTCAGCGCAACCTGCTCGAACACAGCCTGGCGACCTTGGTGGGCGCCTCGCCGTCGGCCATGCGCTTGCCGGCGGCCGACAACGCCGTCGCGCTGCCGCAGCCACCCGCCATTCCCGTCGGCCTGCCGGCCAGCCTGCTGGCCCAGCGCCCCGACCTGGCCGGCAGCGTGGCAAGCCTGCGCGCGGCCAACGCCCAGATCGGCGTGGCCGAAGGCGCGTTCTATCCCTCGCTGTCGCTGACCAGCAATTTCGGCTTCGCCTCCGAGAGCCTGCGCGAACTGTCGAAGGGCGGCGCGCGCCAGTTCAGCGTCGGCCCGCTGGCGCTGTCGCTGCCCATCTTCGACGGTGGCCGCAACAAGGCCAACCTGGCCGTGGCCAAGGCCCGTTACGAAGAAGCCGTCGCCAACCACGAGGGCAAGTTGCTGACGGCCCTGCGCGAAGTGGAAGACGCGCTGTCGGACGCCGAGCAGCGTCAGTTGCAGGGGCAGGCGCAAGCGGCCTCGCAAGTGGCGGCCGCGCGCGCCTACCTGGTGGCGCGCGCCCGCTACGAGCGCGGCGTGTCGACCTACCTGGACGTGACGGACGCCCAGCGTAGCTCGCTGGCGGCCGACCGCGCCGCCGTGCAGATCAATACCCAGCGCCTGCTGGCCACCGTGTCCGTGGCGCGCGCGCTGGGCGCAGGCTGGCAGCCGTCGCCGGCACTGGCGGCCGTCTCCACCGGCGCCGTTAAGATGGCGCAATAAGTCCTTGCAATAAACGGCGCATTAAGCCCGCAGAGAACGGCCCGGCCGCTCTCTGTCGTCCCCTACGCGGAAGAGGCCAGCGGCAAACGTGCCGCTGGCCCGAAGCGTTCCAGCATGAAGTCGACAAAGGTGGTCAGCTTGGGTGTGGGCTGGCGGTCGCGCGGGTAGACCAGGTGCATGGGGCGCGCCTGCGGCACGTAATCCTCCAATATCGTCACCAATCTCCCGGCCGCGATGTCCTGCGCCAGCAGCACCTCGGCCTGCATCACGATACCGAAACCGTGCAACGCGGCCGTGCGCAGCGCCTGGCCGTTGTTGGCGCGGAAGCGGCTGGGCGGGATGCTGCCGGCGCCCTGGCCGCCGCGCAGTCGCCAGCGGATCGCGTGCGGCCAGTGCATGAAGTCCAGACATTCGTGCTGCGCCAGTTCGTCCGGCGTGCGCGGTGTGCCGCGCCGCGCCAGGTAGTCGGGCGACGCGCAGATCACCATCGCGTACGGGAACAGGGCGCGCGCCACCATGGTCGAGTCCTCCAGTTTGCCAATGCGCACGGCCAGATCGTAGCCTTCCTCCACCAGGTCCACCGTGCGGTCGTTCAGGCTCAGGTCCACGCTCACCTCCGGGTGGCGCGCCAGGTAGTCGGTCACGGCGGGACTCAGCCATTCCGCGCCGAACGAGACGGGCGCCGTGATCTTGAGCCGGCCCCGCGCGCCCGCGCGCATGGCGGCGGCGCCCGTCTCGGCCGCCTCGATCTGGGCCAGGATAGCGCGGCATTGTTCCACATACTGCTGGCCAATCTCCGTCAGGCTCTGGCGCCGCGTGGTGCGGGTCAGCAGGCGCGCGCCCAGCGTCTGCTCAAGGTGGGCGATGTGCTTGCCCACCATGACGGGCGAGAGGTGGAAACTGGCGGCGACGGCCGTGAAGCTGCCGGCATCCACCACGGCCACGAAAATGGCCATGCTGCGTAATTTGTCCATCGATTGCTAACTGTGATTTAGGAATGATCTAAATCCTAGCCCATTTATTCCTGTTTTGCTCGGCGCGATACTGCTCGCACTCACCAACCAGACAGGAGTCACAACATGAAAGTAGTCGTTATCGGTGCCGCCGGCACCATTGGCAAGGCCATCGTGGAAGAGCTGGGCCAGCGGCATGACATCATCACCGTAGGCGCCAGCAGCGGCCAGTACCAGGCCGACATCGCCGACATGGCCCAGGTGCGCCGGCTGTTCGAACAGGTCGGCAAGGTCGATGCGGTGGTGGTGGCGGCCGGCGCGTTGCGGCTGGTGCCGTTCGCCGACATGACGCCCGAGGAATTCCGCGTCGGCGTGGACAGCAAGTTGATGGGGCAGGTCAACGTGGCTATGGTGGCCCAGCATTACCTGAACGACGGCGGCTCCATCACGCTCACCAGCGGCATCATCGGCGACCGCCCGCTGATCCGCCACGCCAGCAGCGCGGCCGCCGTCAACTGTGCGCTGGCCGGCTTTGTGCGCGGCGCGGCCATCGACCTGCGGCCCGGGCTGCGCATCAATCTGGTCAGCCCCAGCGTGCTGGCGGAATCGATGCCTGTGTATGGTCCGTTCTTCGTCGGTTTCGAACCCGTCAAGGCCAGCCGCGTGGCGCTCGGTTACGCGCGCAGCGTGGACGGCGCCGAGACGGGGCAGGAATACCGCGTCTGGTAAGCGCGGCGGCGGGAAGCAGGGGGTGAAACTTAAGGGAGACGCATTACAATACGCGGCTCACCATCCCCTTGAAAAGGTCACATGAAAACCATCCTGCTTCCTGTGGTACTGGCAGTTGCCGCATCGGCCGTATCCGCCGCGCCGGCCAATGTCGCTGAACTCAACAAGATGACGGCCCGCTTCGCGCCCGTCGCGCTGACGGCCGATACCTCGGCCCTGTCGGCCGGCGACCGCAAGGCCATCGCCAAACTGGTCGAAGCGGCCAAGATCGTCGACGTGCTGCAACTGCGCCAGCGCTGGGCGTCCAACGAGGCGCTGTGGGCCGCGCTGCAAAAAGACACGACGCCGCTGGGCAAGGCGCGCCTCAACTACTTCTGGCTCAACAAGGGCCCGTGGTCCATCATCGACGGCAACACCTCGTTCCTGCCGCCCCAAATGGCGGGCATTGACATTCCCGCCACCAAGCCGGCGGCGGCCAATTTCTACCCGGCCGGGGCCAGCAAACAGGCGCTGGAAAAGTGGATCAACGGGCTGCCGGCCGCCGACAAGGAGCAGGCCCAGTGGTTCTACACCGTGATCCGCCAGGGCGCGGACGGCCAGTTCAAAACCGTCAAGTACGCCGATGAATACAAGCCGGAGCTGACCCGCCTGGCCGCGCTGCTGAACGAAGCGGCCGACGCCACCGACAACGCGTCGCTGAAGAAATTCCTCGGTCTGCGCGCGCAGGCGCTGCTGTCCAACGATTACCTGGCCTCCGACTTCGCATGGATGGACCTCGATTCGCCGGTGGACGTGACCATCGGCCCCTACGAGACGTACAACGATGAGCTGTTCGGCTACAAGGCCGCGTTCGAGGCCTACGTGAACATCCGCGACCAGAAGGAGACGCAGAAGCTGAACTTCTTCGCCAAGCACATGCAGGAACTGGAAGACAACCTGCCGCTGGACGCGCAATACCGCAACCCCAAGGTCGGCGCGCTGGCGCCGATGGTGGTGGTGAATGAGGTGTATGGCGCCGGCGACGGCAACATGGGCGTGCAGACGGCCGCCTACAATCTGCCCAACGACGAGCGCATCATTAGCCAGCGCGGCTCCAAGCGCGTGATGCTGAAGAACGTGCAGCAGGCGAAATTCAAGTCCACGCTGACGCCGATCTCGAAACTGGTGCTGAAGCCGGCCGACCAGAAGGACGTCGATTTTGACTCCTTCTTCACCCACATCCTCGCGCACGAGATCACGCACGGCCTGGGCCCGCACATCACCCACGCCAACGGCGCCGCCTCCACGCCGCGCCAGGATCTGAAGGAAGCCTATTCCACCATCGAGGAGGCGAAGGCCGACATCACCGGCCTGTACGCGCTGGCCTACATGATGGACAAAGGCCAGCTGGCCGGCGCGCTGGGGCAGGGCGAGGCGGCCGAGCGCAAGCTGTACACGACCTTCCTGGCCTCGGGCTTCCGCACGCTGCACTTCGGCCTGACCGATTCGCACGCGCGCGGCATGGCGATCCAGATCAACTACCTGCTCGACAAGGGCGGTTTCGTGTCGCACGGCGACGGCACGTTCGCGGTGGACTTCAAGAAGATCAAACAGGCGGTGGCCGATCTTGACCGCGAGTTCCTCACCATCGAGGCCACGGGCGACTACGCGCGCGCCCAGACCATGATGACCAAGTATGTCGTGATCCGTCCCGACGTGCAGAAGGCGCTCGACAAGATGAAGGCCGTGCCGAACGATATCCGCCCATCGTTCCCGACGGCGCAAGCGTTGCTGGGCAAATAAGCGCGCCCGCGTGGTTCCGCGCACCGGCCCCGGCGGCCGGTGCGCGGCGCTGTCACGCAGTGCTGTCAATAAGTCATTCCACTTTTTCTACGTAGAAAAATACCTTCCGCAAAGTAAATTTTCGCGCGGTTGACATGCTAGAGTCCGACTCAGGAATCGAGCCATGTCCAAGACCCCCTTATCCCTGTTGCTGTTGTTGCCCGGCCTCGCGGGCGCGGCCCAGCTGACCGAGCTGGAAACGCGCTGGCTGACGGCCGGCCTGCCCGCGCTCAGCTACGCCAAGCAGGAACTGGGCTTGCCGCTCGATATCACGGTGCAGCCGCAGGCTGGCCCGAACGACGTGCCGCTGGCGCTGGGCTTCGAGGATGGCCGTTGCAAGCTGGTGCTGTCCCTGCGCGGCAATCCGGCCGCCGAGAGCGTGCTCGACGGTGTGCCGCAGGCGCAGCGCGCGATCCTGATCGAAGCGATGACGGCGCATGAGCTCGGCCATTGCTGGCGCTACGTCCATCATCAATGGCATGAATTGCCGGCCGGTTTCGTCGAAGTGGGGCAGCAGCGCGCCGCCTCGGCCGACCTGCTGGAGCAGGCCCGCGTGCAACGGGCCACCCAGCGCGAGGAAGGCTATGCCGACCTGCTGGCGCTGGCCTGGACCGCGCGCCGCCATCCGGCCCAGTACGCGCAGGTCTACCGCTGGATGCGCCAGGTGCGCCAGCCGGCCGCCGGCGGTTCGCACGACACCACGGCCTGGCTGCAGACGGCGGCCGACCGCGCCGTGTTTTCCTCCTCCTCCCCCCTGTTCGAACAGGTGTCCATGCTGTGGAGCAAAGGTTTGTTGGGTAGCGATTGATCCACCACAAACGCGGCGTTGTTCCTTAGCCTATTTGTCCCGAATTCCCGGATTGTGTTCGTTCTCGCACAGAGTAGCGGCTGTCGCGAGGATTTAATCTGCATGTCAACCATTGATAAGGAACACACCATGAACAAGCTTATCTTCATCGTGCTGGCGGGCTACGCCAGCGCCAGTTTCGCCGCCACTCCCGCCACGCCCGCCGCCGCCACGCCCCACATGGACAAGGTGGCCTACAAGCAGATGATGGACAAGGCGGCCGCCGACTACAAGACGGCCAAGGACCAGTGCGACGCGCAGTCCGGCAACGCCAAGGACATCTGCATCCAGCAAGCCAAGGCCACGCGCGCGCACACGGAGTCCGATGCCGTGGTGCAGTACAAGAACGATAAGAAGTCGGTGCAGAAGGCGGAAATCGCCGTGGCCGACGCCGAATATGACCTGGCCAAGGCCAAATGCGCCGACATGAACGGCACGGAAAAACGCAACTGCCTGAACACGGCCAAGTCCGCGCAAACGGCGGCCATCGCCGACGCCAAGTCCGAGAAACACATGGCCGACGTGGCGCAGACGGGTGAGGATTGCAACTCCATGACGGGCTCGGCCAAGGCTTCCTGCCTGACCCGCACCAAGTCGGAAATGGCCGGCACCGCGGTGGCCGATTCCGTCATCACGACCAAGGTCAAGGCCGAGCTGCTCAAGGAGCCGAACCTGAAGTCGCTGGACGTGCATGTGGAAACCAACCAGGGCGTCGTCAGCCTGAGCGGTTTCGTGCCGTCGCAGACGGAAGTGGATAAGGCGGTGGAAGTGGCGCGCAATGTGAAGGGCGTGACCCAGGTGCAGAGCGCGCTGCGCATCGACAAGAACGGCGACCGCAAGTGACGGTCATGCGCTGCCGCCGGTGCCGATGAGGCGGGGCAAGCGCGGGCTGATGTGAGTGGCCCGCGCCGCCGCTGTCGGCAAGGGATGGATCAGGCCATGGCCAGCAGCGCGACGTTGGTGGCCAGGCCGGCGCCCCAGATCAGGCTGCGCAGCGTGCCGATATTGGCCAGGTAGGCGGCCACGTAGGCGAGGCGGATGCCGATGAAGCTCAATGCCAGCAGGTCGATGCGGCCCTGGTCGGCGTGCGCCTGCTGGGCCAGGATGACGGCGGCGATGAACAAGGGCAGCGCTTCGAAGCCGTTGTTCTGCGCCGCGTAGGCGCGCGCCTGCCAGCCCGTCAGTTTGCCTTCCCAGTCGCGCGGATGGTTGTTGTCGTAGCGCGCTTTGCGGTCCGGCAGGCTCAGCGAGGCCGCCTTCGCCAGTCCCATCGTCACCACGGGCAGCATGCAGGCGCCCAGGATCGTCCAGTTTGCAATCGTCATCGTATCTCCTTGGTGATTGATCTAAATCGTTTATAGCGTTTCTTCACGCGCTCATTTCAGGTATTTGGCCAGCCAGCCGTGCACTTCGTTGTAGTAGTAGCGGCTGTTTTCGCCTTTCATGATCCAGTGGTTCTCGTCCGGGAACACCAGCAGCTTGCTCGGCACGTGCAGACGCTGCTGGGTGGCGAAATTCATCAGCGCATTGTTGGCCGGCACACGGTAGTCGAGTTCGCCCACGGAAATGAGGATGGGGGTGAGGAAGCCCGTGCCCTTGTCGTGATTGCCGGCCTGCATGATCGGGCTTTGTTCGCGCCACACGGGCAGGTCGCTCCACACCGGGCCGCCGCTGTTGGTTTCACGGTTGTGGATGCTGTCGCTGGTGCCCCACTGCATCACCAGATCCATCTCGCCCGCGTGCGAGACGATGGCCTTGTAGCGCGTGGTGGTGGCCTGCAGCCAGTTGGCCAGGTGGCCGCCGTAGCTGGCGCCGCCGGCGGCCAGCCGGGCGCCGTCGATGTAGGCGTAGCGTTTGACGGCTTCATCGACGGCCTGGTTCAGCTCGTCCGCCGGCCCCTTGAGCGGATCGAACTGGATGGCGCGCGCGAATTCCTCGCCATAGCCGGTCGAACCCTTGTAGTCGGTCAGCAGCACCACGTAGCCGGGCTGGGCCAGCAGGTGGTAGTTCCAGCGCAGCACGAACTGGTCGCGCCACATATTGGCCGCGCCGCCGTGGATGACGGCGAACAGCGGGTATTGCTTGTGCGGGTCGAAGCCGGGCGGCTTGATCAGCATGTTGTGGATCTGGCGCCCGTCGGCGGCCTGGAACCAGAAGTGCTCGGGCGGCTGCCAGTCGATGGCGGCCGCGCGCGCGGTGTTGAAATCCGTCAGGCGCTTGGGCTGGGCGCCGTTGAACGCCACCACTTCGGGCGGGTTGACCGACGATTCCCACACGCCCACCAGCGCCTTGCCGCCGGCCCGCAGCGCGTTGATGGCGCCGGTGGCGGCCGACGGTTCGTCGCGCAGTGCGCCGCCGTCGTAGGCCATCGAATGCAGTTGTTCCAGGCCCGCATGTTCGTAACTGAAGTAGACGCGCTTGGCGCCCTCGGGCAGCGCATAGCGCGAGATCGACCGGTCCAGCCCGGCCGTCACGATGGTGGGCGCGGCCTGGCGCGTGGGCCACGGCAGGCTGGCCAGCCGCGTCAGGTCGTACACCTTGCCCTTGGTTTCCGCCTCCGTCAGGCAGAACAGGGTCTTGCCGTCCGGCGAGAACTGCATGCCGTGGTAGCTGTGCTGGTCGGCCGTGAGCGCCTGCGGCTCGCCGCCCGCCAGCGCGACCATGTACAGCTGCGCGATGGTGGGCGCGCTGGCCGCGTCCAGGCGGTTGGTGGCGGCGGCGAACACGACGGCCTTGCCATCCGGCGTCCACAGCGCGTCGAGCGACTGGCCATCGCCGCCCTGGGCGCCGCCGAAGCCGGGCAGGGCGGCCAGCCGGCTGCCGGCCAGCAGGTCGCGCGCCACGGCGCCGGGCTGGGCGTCCATCACGAACAGGCGCACCTGCTTGTCGTCGAGCCAGCGGTCGAAGTAGCGCGGCGGGAACGATTCGTAGGCGCGGGCGCTGGTCTTGCGCTCCTTGCGTTCCCTGGCCGATCGCTTGACGTCGGCTTCGCTGGCGTTGCCGGGGAAGATGTCGCTGGTGAACAGCAACTGCTTGCCGTCCGGGCTCCACTTGGGCTGGCGCGCGCCCAGCGTGAGCGTGGTCAGGCGCTGGGCTTCGCCGCCGGCCGCCACGTCCAGCCGGTACAGCTGGCTGGCCTCGTCGCCGTCGCGCCTGGCCGTGAACACCAGCTGGCGGCTGTCGGGCGACCAGCTGACGCCGCCTTCACCGCCCTTGCTGAAGGTCAGGCGGCGCGCCGGCGTGTCGTCGGACAGCGACTTGATCCACAGGTCCGACCATTGCTCCTTGCTGTCGTAGGCCGGGTCGGTGACGGGGAACACGGCCCATTTGCCGTCCGGGCTGGGCACGGGCGCGCCCACGCGTTTCATCAGCCACACGTCTTCGTGTGTGATGGCGTGCGTGGGGAGGGGGGCGGCGCCGGCGGGCGCGGCGAAGGCGGCGGCCAGCAGCGCGGCCAGCAACGGCAGACGTAAGGTGGAAGACAGCATGGAGGTCACTTGAAAGTCAGGCAAACGCTGATAGTGGCCAAATCTTGCGTTGCTGTCAATTAACTTTCTGCACGGGCGTGCTGCGCGCGCGCGGGGCCGCTGTCAGGGCGTGACGGGGCCATCCCAGCGGTGCAGCAAGCGTTCCAGCTCCCCCGACTTGTCGAGCCGGATCAGCGCGTGCTGCACGCGGGCGGCCGTGTCGTGCTCCACGTGCTTGCCCAGCACCAGGTAGAGCCGGTTGCTGGACATCACCACCGGCAGGATCCTGACCTTATCGGCCGCACCGGCGCGCTCCAGGAATGCATGCAGGCCCGGCGTGCGGTGCAGGAACAAGCGCGCCCGGCCGGCGATCAGTTTCTGCAGATTCAGCGGTGGACTGGCCGAGCGCGCGTCCACATTCAGCCCGCCCACCGCTGCCAGGATTTGCACGCCGGCGAAGCCGCGGTTGGCCAGCACCACCGCGTCCGGCCCCAGGTTGCGCACATCGTCCCAGTTGTTGATGACGACCGGATCGTCGGCGCGCGCCATCAGCATGTAGTTGATGGGGAACAGGGACGGTTCGAGGAAGATGTATTTGTGCTCCCGGTCCGCCGTGCGTTGCACGCCGCAGGCCGCGTCCTGCTCGCCCCGCGCCAGTTCCGCGTACACGCGCACCAGCGGCATCCAGTGCTGGTCGCCGGTGAAGGTCAGGCCCGGGTCCAGCTTTTCGATCGCGCGCAGGATGTCCACGCACAGCCCGGCCACGGCGCCGCCGCGGGCGATGAATTTCGGTTCCGTTCCCTCCTGGGCCGCCACGCGTAGCGTCACGGCGCCGGCCATGCCGCCCGGCCACGCGCCGCACAGCAGCGGCAGAAGCAAACACAGCAGGCGCAAGCACGTCGTCATGGTGGCCGGGTCCGTGGATGGCAGGCTGGTCGTTGGACGGACCTGCCCGTTTGCGGGCCAGTGTACTCCCAAAGCGGGCCGCTGGGTTCCGCTCTGGAAGATGGCGAAGTTGAACATGAATGGATTAAATATAAATTGCGAAAATATAAGTATTTTTTTAACAGCAATGTTATATTTATGTCCATGCTTCGCATGTCGCCCGGGATGCACTCAGGTGGTGGCGGCGTGCGGGCGGAACACGACAGGGATGCACTTTTCAACCAATAATTCGACTAACAGAGGTCTTCTAGTGATTCAATCCAAAACCATGCAGCTGGCCGGTGCGCTGGCTGCCGCGCTGTTCGCCACGGGCGCACAGGCCAACAATTCCGCCTTCCTGACCCCGCTGACGGGCAACACCTCGTCGCCGTCCGACTGGCGTTTCCTGCCGGGCCAGGCCTTCAATGGCGTGGTCGGCGCGCTGGACGGCGTGGCCCGTCTGAGCTTCAGCAATGCCGAGGGCAACTGGGCCTGCTCCGGCTCGTTGCTGGCCGGCGGCCAATATGTGCTGACGGCGGCCCACTGCGCCGACGATTTCTCGAAGATGAAAGTCGATTTCGGCTGGGCGGACGGCAAGGCGCGCGAAACGCGCACGGTGGCCGTGTCGGACGCGTACGTGCACCCGCAGTGGCGTGGCGCCAACAATTCGCTGGACGCCGGTTCCGACGTCGCGCTGCTCAAGCTCAGCAGCGCCGTGACGGACATCAAAGGCTATCACCTGAGCACGACCAACGACGTGGGCAAGGACTACCTGATGGCGGGCTACGGCACCACCACCGTGGCCGGCTCCGACCAGGATCCGGACTGGGGCGACCATGCTTATGGCCACTACGGCTACAACACCTTCGACGTCGACAGCAACACCTTCAACAAGGTGGGCGACCAGTACACGGGCTGGGGCTACGACCCCAACTTCTACAAGCCGGGCACCACCTACATGAGCGACTACGATGACGGCACGGCCAGCAAGAACACGCTGGGCCGCATCGCCGACGCGACGGGCCACCAGTGGAGCAGCGGCCTGGGCCACGGCGCCAATGAGGCGCTGATCGCCGGCGGCGATTCGGGCGGCGGCGACTTCGTGTGGAACGGCACGGAATGGCTGCTGTCGGGCGTGCACTCGTGGGGCTGGCAGGGCAGCAGCGCCTGCTCGTTCTTCGACTTGCTCCATTGCGATTCGAGCGACCAGAACTCGTCGAGTTTCGGCGACCTGTCCGGTTCCACGGCCACCTATTCGCACATCGGCTGGATCAACCAGGTGACGGCCGTGCCG
The DNA here is from genome assembly GCF_058801745.1 of Rugamonas sp. GW822-FHT03B10. NCBI lineage: Bacteria > Pseudomonadati > Pseudomonadota > Betaproteobacteria > Burkholderiales > Oxalobacteraceae > Rugamonas > Rugamonas sp. GW822-FHT03B10. The sequence continues at coordinate 518,688 of NZ_JBXANP010000002.1, forward strand.
GAACCGGAAACCTACGCCATGCTGCTGGCCGGCCTGCTGGTGACGGGCGCCGTGGCGCGCCGCCGTCGGCAGGCGTAATTCCGGGCGGCTTGCCGCCGGTTCCGGAACGAAAAAACCAACCGCGCGCGGTTGGTTTTTTTTGTCGCCAAAAACAAAAAAGCCCACGAACCGAAATTCGTGGGCTTCTCTGATGCATTCGTGGTAGGCCGTGCGGGATTCGAACCTGCGACCAACGGATTAAAAGTCCGCTGCTCTACCAGCTGAGCTAACGACCCGAAAGAGGCCGTATTATATACAGCTGGAATCGAAACTGCAAAGGGTTTTCTTCCACCAATGCACTCGGCGCGCTCAGCTCAGCGACGACGTCACCTTCAGCACTTCCTCGGCGCTCGTCACGCCTTCCCGGATCTTCATGGCGCCGGCGATGCGCAGCGGCTTCATGCCGTCGGCCACGCTCTGGCGGCGCAAGGCCTGGATGTCGGTCTCCTCGCGCACCAGCTTGCCGAATTCCTCGGTCACCGTCAGCAGCTCGTAGATGCCGGTGCGGCCCCGGTAGCCGGTCTGCCGGCACTCGGGGCAACCGACCGGGCGGTAGATGGCGGCCGGCTTGGGCAGGTCCCACGCGCCGCCGATGCTGTTCCACAAGTCGTCGCTCAGTTCGCCGTCGGGCGATTTGCAGTCGGGGCACAACGTGCGCACCAGGCGCTGCGCCATGATGCCGATCAGCGTCGCCTCCAGCAGGTAGTAGGGCACGCCCAGTTCCAGCAGGCGCATCACGGCCGACGGCGCGTCGTTGGTGTGCAGGGTGGACAGCACCAGGTGGCCCGTCAGCGCGGCCTGGATCGCCATCTCGGCCGTGGCCAGGTCGCGGATCTCGCCCACCATGATGATGTCCGGGTCCTGCCGCATCAACGCCCGCACGCCGTCGGCGAACGACAGGTCGATGCCGGGCTGCACCTGCATCTGGTTGAACGACGGCTCCACCATCTCGATCGGGTCCTCGACCGTGCACACGTTGACCTCCGACGTGGCCAGCGCCTTGAGCGTGGTGTACAGCGTGGTGGTCTTGCCCGAGCCGGTGGGGCCGGTCACCAGGATGATGCCGTGCGGGCGGCTGGTGAGCGCGTCCCAGCGTGCCGCGTCGTCGGGCGGGAAGCCCAGTTCCGGCAGGGTCTTGACCACCACCTCCGGGTCGAAGATACGCATCACCAGCTTCTCGCCGAAGGCCGTGGGCAAGGTCGACAGGCGCAGCTCGATCTCCTGGCCGCCGGCCGTGCGGGTCTTGATGCGGCCATCCTGGGGACGGCGCTTTTCGATCACGTCCATGCGGCCCAGCAGCTTGATGCGGGCCGTCATCGCGATCATCACCACGGCCGGCACCTGGTAGACCTGGTGCAGCACGCCGTCGATGCGGAAGCGTATCGTGCCCAGGTCGCGCTTCGGCTCCAGGTGGATGTCGGAGGCGCGCTGCTCGAACGCGTACTGCCACAGCCAGTCGACGATGTTGATCACGTGCTGGTCGTTGGCGTCGACCTGCTTGTTCATCTTGCCCAGTTCGACCAGCTGCTCGAAGTTGTTGCGCAGCGCCAGGTCCTGGCCGGTCGATTTGTTGGCCTTCTTGATGGACTTGGCCAGGCTGAAGAACTGCGAGATGTACTGGGTGATGTCGAGCGGGTTGGCGATCACGCGCCGCACCACGCGGCGCGAGATCTTGGCGATCTCCGGTTCCCATTCGAGCGCGAACGGGTCGGCCGTGGCCACCACCAGCGTGTCGGCCGTCAGCTCCACGGGCAGGATGTTGAAGCGGGCCGCGTAGCTGGCCGACATCACATCGGCCACCTTGGTGAAGTCGATCTTGAGCGGGTCGATGCGGATGAAGGGCAGCGAGACGCGGCGCGCCATCCACTCGGTCAGCAGGTCCAGCGTCAGCAGCTTGTGCGGCGGCGTGGCCGACAGCAGCTTGCAATGGGCCACGGCGCACAGCGGATGCATGGCGCCGGCCGTGTTCTTCAGGATGCCCTGGGCCTGCGCATAGTTGGCCTTGACGTGGGCCTTCTCGACCATGCCGTCAGCCAGCAGCCACGTGAAGATCTGTTGCAGGTCCAGCACCCGCAGGGCGGGCGTGGCCGGATTTGCTGCGCTTGCTGGGCTTGCTGAGGTTGCGGACATCGTCACGGCCACTTTCAAAAAGCGCGGCCAGGCCGCGCGGGATGCGCACAGAGCACGGCCTGGCCGTGCGGGACCGGTCTATTTCGCGGCCGCCAGGCCCTTGACCCAGGATTTGGCGGGCAGCTTGGTGGCGGCCACGATCTGGGCCGCGCGCCCGGCCAGCGCGTCCAGGTCGATGGGGCGCGCGCGCTTGAAGGCGATCGCGACCACGTTACCATCATGCACCTGCGGCAGGCAAACCACTTGGTCAAACGCGAATTTCATGGCCTTCAGGTTGCGCGCGTAGCTCGGGTGGTCGCCAAACAGGTTGACCGTCATGATGCCGTCGTCGTTGAGGCAGGCGCAGCATGCCTGGTAGAACTCGGCCGTGTCGAGCACCGGGCCTTTGGCCGTGGCGTCGTACAGGTCCACCTGCAGCACGTCGAGCGTGTCGTGGCGCTGCTCGTCGTACACGAAGTCGAGCGCGTCCATTTCCAGCACGGCCAGCCGCGCGTCGTTGGGCGGCAGCTTGAACATGGAGGCGCAGATGGCGATCACGGCCGGGTTCAGCTCGACGGCCGTCACCTGCGCCTCCGGAAACTGTTTGTAACAATATTTAGTGAGCGCGCCCGTGCCCAGGCCCAGCTGGGCGATGGCGCGCGGCTGCTCCAGCCACAACATCCAGCTCATCATCTGCTGCGCGTATTCGAGTTCCGGCCAGTCGGGCTTGCGGATGCGCATGGCGCCCTGCACCCATTCCGTGCCGAAATGCAGATAGCGCACGCCGTCCTGCTCCGACAGCGTGACGGGCGCGTACCTGACCTTGCGGGCCGGACGCGAGGATTCTTCTTTTTCGATGGATTTTCGTTTGATCAGCATGGGGCGGGGATGGCGGGAAGTGAGCAGCCATTATCCCGCGATGGCTTACTTCAAGGCAAGTGGCGCATGACGGCGGCATAAGGGGCCGCCCGTGGGGGCTGGCCGCGAGGCGGTGGCCGAAACAAAACTGCCGGCCAAGATTGGCCGGCAGGGTCGGGCGGGGCGGTGGCGGATCAGCGCTGGACCGGCTCCACCAGCACGCGCAGGCGCACGCGCTCGCCCGGATCGTACGACATCTGGCTGGTGTAGCTGTGGCCGCGGTAGTCGTACGTCACTTCGTAGCCGCTGGTGCGCGATTCCCAGTGGTCCACCGTGCGGCATTGCTTGACGGCCTGCTCGGCGACGCCGCCCTGCGGCTGGTTGGCGTTGTCGATGCGGTCGCCCGTCATGGCGCCGGCGATGGCGCCGGCGGCCGTGGCCACCGAGCGGCCCGTGCCGCCGCCCACCTGGTTGCCGGCCAGACCACCGATCAGGCCGCCGATGATGGCGCCGCCCACGCTGCGCTGGGGCGCCGGCTGCTGGACTTGCACATATTCCGTCCGGCATTCCTGACGCGGCCGGTTGATTTGTTCCACTTGCGGCGTGACGCGCACGACACGACCGAAATCTTCAAAATCGGCGGCCTGGGCAAAGGGCAGGGCGCCAAGGCACAGGGCCGATGCGATCAATTTGGATGGTAAATTCATTGTTATACCTCGTGTCTGTTTTGGATTAAGGAATATCGGCGTGAAGGGAATGGTCCGATATTGCATGGATGTATGGTAATCCCAGTGTAGCGGCCCCACTCGCGCTTATGGCAACAATTTGTAACAGCAACAACTGTTGCGATCATGGAGTAAAAACGGGGCCGCCAGTAGGGGAATCTTGCTGAAAACATCTATAAAATGGCTTAAAAATGTTCTGCTTTTAACAAAACTTGCGTTAGGCATCACATTCGTGTTGATTCACGAGGAACAACACGTTACCCTAATATGTGTATGGGATTAGATTGACGGATAGAAACGTGGATCTCTCCCGGCAAGCGCATTGACCCGTTTGCCGCGAGCTGTGTAACGGTATTTATCGCCGGATATAACAATATGCACGACAACATGAACGCACCCTACATACCAGGTCGAATTGAGGGAAAAATGAGTTTGTTAATGACCGTGCCGCCCAACCTTGTCCAGTCCATCCGCGCGTTCCGCGTGCTGGAACTGCAAGACGAGGCCGTCCGTCTCGGGCAGCATTTTTTATACGCACACTGTCTGGCCGGCCTCACCAAGCAACAAGTTTGCGGCATTATTGCAGAATCGTTCCAGTTTCCTAAAGGGGTGGGCAAGAATTTCGACGGCCTGCGCGAAACGCTGACCGACACCATGCACAAGGCCGGCCCGCAGACGGGCTTCCTGGTGGTGCTCGAGCAATTGCCCAACACGCAGAAATTCGACAAGGAAGCGCGTGAAACCCTGCTGGACGTGTTCCGCGATGCGGCCGATTACTGGGCCGAGAAGAAAGTGCCGTTCCGGGTCTTCTACTCGTTCGAGTAAGCCCGCCATCCCCCGGTTTCAGCGGCCGGGCGCGCCCCCTTGACGCTTGCTGCGCCGCAGCATCGTCCTCCCCGTTGTCCGCCAATTTCTTGGTCCGCCCCGCCCGAGCAGGTACAATGCCGGCTATGAAAAACATCGTCATCCTTATTTCGGGGCGCGGCAGCAACATGGAAGCCGTGGTGCGCGCGGCCCGCGACCAGCAGTGGCCGGCCCGCATCGCGGCCGTCATCAGCAACCGCGCCGACGCGGCCGGCCTGGCCTTCGCGGCCAGCCATGGCATCGCCACCGCCGTCGTCCCCAATAAAGACTACGCCACCCGCGACGCGTTCGACGCGGCCCTGCGCACCGTGATCGACGGCTACGCGCCCGACCTCGTGGTGCTGGCCGGCTTCATGCGCATCCTCACGCCGGCGTTCGTCGAGCACTACGCGGGACGCATGCTCAACATCCATCCTTCGCTGCTGCCTGCCTTCCCCGGCCTGGCCACGCACGCGCAGGCGCTGGCGGCCGGCGTGCCCGAGCATGGCGCGACGGTGCATTTCGTGACGGCCGAACTGGACCACGGTCCCATGGTGGCGCAGGCCGCCGTGCCCGTGCTGCCCGACGACACGGTCGACACCTTGTCGGCCCGCGTGCTGCAACAGGAACACGAGCTGTATCCACGGGCGATCCGCTGGTTCGTCGAGGACCGTCTCACCATCGAACAAGGCAAGGTCCTGGTCGACCACACACCGCGTACCGCATAACACGTACTGAATAACAACGAAGGAATACCATGAGATTGCCACCAGCGATACTCGCCAACGCTGAAGAAGTGTTGCGCGAGATTTTGCGCTTTAGCGCGCCGGCCGACACCACCCTGTCGCGCTACTTCAAAGACCACCCGCGGCTGGGCGGCCGCGAGCGCGGCGCCATCGCCGAATGCGTGTACAACGTGCTGCGCAACAAGTCGTTCTTCACCGATTTCTCGGAAGCGGGCGGCGGCGCCACCATGCGCCGTCTGACCTTGCTGGGCATGGCCGACGCCGTCGGCATCGACTCGATGGGCGGGCTGACGGACGAGGAAGTGCAGTGGCTCGAGCGCGTGACCCAGATCGACCGCAAGCTGATGCACAAGTCCATGCGTTCCAACATGCCCAAGTGGCTGTTCGACAAGCTGGTCGCGCAGTGCGGCGAGGACGAGACCCTGCAACTGGCCGACGCCATGAACACCCCGGCGCCGCTGGACTTGCGCGTCAACTCGCTCAAGGCCAACCGCGACGACGTGATGGCCGAGCTGGCCCTGGCGCCGATCCGCAGCACGGCCACGCCGTACGCGCCGCTCGGTCTGCGCGTCCTGCAAAAGCCGGCGCTGCAGAACCTGCCGTTGTTCAAGAGCGGCGCCATCGAAGTGCAGGACGAGGGCAGCCAGATCCTGTCCCAGATCGTCGGCGCCAAGCGCGGCGAGATGGTGGTGGACTTCTGCGCCGGCGCCGGCGGCAAGACGCTGGCGCTGGGCGCCATCATGCGCAACACGGGCCGGCTGTACGCCTTCGACGTGTCGGAGAAGCGCCTGGCCAAGCTCAAGCCGCGCATGGCCCGCAGCGGCCTGTCGAACGTGCACCCGGTGCAGATCGCGCACGAGCGCGACACCAAGATCAAGCGCCTGGCCGGCAAGATCGACCGCGTGCTGGTGGACGCGCCATGCTCGGGCCTGGGCACGCTGCGCCGCAACCCCGACGTCAAGTGGCGCCAGCAGCCGGAGGCCATCGCCGAGCTGCAGGTCAAGCAGGCCTCGATCCTGGACGGCGCCGCGCGCCTGGTCAAGGCCGGCGGCCGGCTGGTGTACGCGACCTGCAGTTTCCTGAATGAGGAAAACGACTTCATCGCGGAACAGTTCCTGGCCACCCATCCGGACTTCGCGCTGGTGCCGATGAGCAAGGTGCTGGCCGAGCAGAAGATTGCGCTGGAAATGGGCGACTACCTGAAGCTGCTGCCGCACAAGCACCAGACCGACGGCTTCTTCGCCGCCGTGTTCGAGCGCAAGCCGATGCCCAAGGTCGTCAAACCGGCAGCCGGGGCGGCCGACGAGGCGGCCGACGAGGCGGCGGACGACAGCGCCGAGTAAGCCAGACGGGCCGGGTCTTCCCGGCCTTTTTTCTGTCCGCCGCGTGTGGCGGAAAACTTGGCGTTTACGCTAATCTGTCACCCATCCTTATTTTTGCCATCCCCATGAATCAACTACCGCTCGCCAACCTGATCGCCGGCCTGGCCGAAGACCTCACCGATCCCAGCCTGTTGTGGCAGCTGAGCGCCATCGGCCTGTCCGTGCTGCTGGGCGGCGGGCTGGCTGCGCTGTTGCGGCGCCGCTTCGGCCGCAGCGGCCAGGCCGGGGTGATGCGGTTCGGGGTCGAGAGTTTTGGCCGCGTGCTCGGTCCGCTGCTGATCGTGTGCCTGCTGTTCGTCTCGCGCGCCGTGCTGGCGCGCACGCACCACGTCAACCTGCTCAAGGTGGCGATCCCCATTTTCGGCGCGCTGGTGGTGATCCGCTTCACCTTCTTCGTGCTGCGCCGCGTGTTCGCGCGCCGCGGTCAGGTGGGCGAGGCCATGCAGATGTTCGAGAAGGTGTTCCAGCTGCTGGTCTGGCTGGCTTTCGCGCTCTACATCACGGGCCTGTGGGTCGACATCTTCGATTTCCTCGACGACACCGTCCTGCCGCTGGGCAAGCACAAGGTCTCCATCCTCGCCATCCTGCAAGGCGCGGTGTCGGTGCTGTTGCTGCAGATGCTGGCGCTGTGGGCCGGCGCGGCGCTGGAGGAGCGCCTGATGCTGGTGCCGGGCTTGCACACCAATTTACGCGTGGTGCTGTCGCGCACCGGGCGCGCCATCCTGATCGTGGTGGCCATCCTGGTCAGCCTGTCGCTGGTGGGGATCGACCTGACGGTGCTGTCCGTGTTCAGCGGCGCGCTCGGCGTGGGCCTGGGGCTGGGTTTGCAGAAAATCGCCAGCAACTACGTGTCCGGCTTCGTGATCCTGCTGGACCGCAGCCTGACCATCGGCGACATGATCACGGTCGACAAATACAGCGGCCGCGTGACCCAGATCAACACGCGCTACACGGTGCTGCAGGGCTTGGACGGGGTGGAGTCCATCGTGCCGAACGAGATGCTGGTGTCGGGCGCGGTGCAGAATTCCTCGTTGACCAACAACATGCTGTGGCTGTCGACCAAGGTGTCGGTCGCCTACGACACGGAGCTCGATCCCGTGCTGCAATTGCTCGAACAGGCCGCGTCCAGCGTGGCCCGCGTGTCGAAGGAAAAGCTGCCCGCGGCCCAATTGCTCAGTTTTGGCGCCGATGGCCTGGACCTGCAAGTGGGCTTCTGGATCCACGACCCGGAAAACGGCCGTGGCGGCGTGATCTCCGATGTCAACCGGGCAATCTGGAAGGCCTTGAAAGAGAACAATATCAGTGTGCCGTTCCCGCAACGGGAAATGCGTATCCTCGGCGACAAGCCGCTTCCGGAATCCGTTGCTCTGCCTAAAAAATAATCAGTCTTTGGGGCAATGGTTCCGCAAAACACCAGCGTTTCATCGTACAATGGTGATTAAAATCAAGAATATCGGACCAGCCGTGCGCGGCGGGGACCGGATCGCGATACCCACTTTGGAGCAGGAATGAATTTGAGCTTACCCGCAGTACTGGACTTTTTGTCGAACGGCGTCACCCGACTCACCGCATGGCAAGTGTTTTTCTACACCTTGGCCGTCACCCACATCACCATCGCCAGCGTCACCATTTATCTGCACCGCCACCAGGCGCACCGCGCGCTGGAGTTGCACGCCATCCCCAGCCACTTCTTCCGCTTCTGGCTGTGGCTGACGACCGGCCAGGTCACCAAGGAATGGGCGGCCATCCACCGCAAGCACCACGCCAAGTGCGACACCGAGGAAGATCCGCACAGCCCGGTCACCCGTGGCATCAAGAAAGTGTTCTGGGAAGGCGCCGAGCTGTATCGCGCTGAATCGAAGAACCTGGAAACCATGGACAAGTATGGCCATGGCACGCCGACCGACTGGATCGAGCGCAACCTGTACACCAAGTACAGCTGGCAAGGCGTGGCCGCGCTGCTGGTGCTGAACGTGGTGCTGTTCGGCGTGATCGGCGTGACCGTGTGGGCCGTGCAGATGATGTGGATTCCCGTGATGGCCGCCGGCGTCATCAACGGCATCGGCCACTACTGGGGCTACCGCAACTACGATTGCTCGGACGCGGCCACCAACATTTTCCCGTTCGGCATCCTGATCGGCGGCGAGGAGCTGCACAACAACCACCACACCTTCGCCACCTCGGCCAAGCTGTCGTCCAAGTGGTACGAGGTTGACATCGGCTGGCTGTACATTCGCTCGCTGGAAAAAGTCGGTCTGGCCAAGGTCAAGAAGCTGGCCCCGGCGCCGAAATTCGCGTCGGGCAAGGCGGAGGCGGACTTCGACACGCTGCAATCGGTGATCACCAACCGCTACGACGTGATGGCCAAGTACGCCAAGTCCGTCAAGCACGCATGGAAGGAAGAGCTGGCCCACCTGAAGGACAAGGCCCAGCTGGAGTCGCGTTTCCTGAAATCGTCGCGCAAGCTGTTGCAGCGCGAGCCGGGCAAGCTGGCCGAGCAGCAACAACAGCAGCTGAGCGAACTGTTCCAGCACAGCAAGGCGCTGGAGACCATGCACAATATGCGCGTGGAACTGGGCGCGATCTGGGAGCGTTCGCACTTCACGCGCGACCAGTTGCTGCACAAGCTGCAAGACTGGTGCGCGCGCGCGGAGGCGTCGGGCATCAAGTCGCTGCAGGATTTCTCGCTGCGCCTGCGCAGCTACGCATGATCATCTGCGGTTGAAAACACAAACGGCTCCGGAAACGGAGCCGTTTTGCATTGGGGAGGCCAGATTAATGAATCGGCACGGCAATTGGCAATTCGGTAAGCGCTGCTGGGGTGCGCTGGTCCTGTGCGCGCTGCTGCCAGCGGCGCAGGCGCGCGACTGGACCTTGCGCGTCGATGGCGCGGGTCCGCTCAAGGTCGGCATGCGCTTCGACACCGTCAACAAGATCCTGGGCGAGCGCATGGAACGCGTGCCCCTCAGGCAGCGCACGGCGCCGGCCTGCTTCCAGGTCTCGCCGGCGGAAGAGGATGGCATCGTCCTGATGTTCGTCAAGGACGTGCTGAAGCGCGTGGACGTGACGCAACCGGGCATCGAATCGGAACGCGAGATCGCGCTGGACGACCCGGAAGGGAAGGTCGGGCGCCACTACGGCGAGGCGGTGCGGACGGCGGCGCATCCGCGCCGGACGGACGGGCATTACCTGACGGTCAGGGCGGGGGAAGGCCAGTATGCGATCCGCTTCGAGACCGAGCAGGGCCGGGTGGCGGCCATGTATGCGGGCGCGTGGGAGCAGGTGCTGCAGGAAGATGGTTGCCGCTAGGGGCACGCGAAAACCGCCAATTCGCGGTTGCCGTCAGGCAGCGGAAAACAAAAAAGCCGTTCAGATGAACGGCTTTTTCACGAAACGCGCAGACCGGATTACTTGATCTTGGTTTCTTTGTACTGAACGTGCTTGCGTGCCTTAGGATCGAACTTGATGATTTCCATCTTAGCAGGCATGGTGCGCTTGTTCTTGGTGGTGGTGTAGAAGTGACCGGTACCTGCGGTCGATTCCAGCTTGATTTTGTCGCGGCCAGATTTTGCCATGATAGCTCCCTATTTAGACTTTTTCGCCACGCGCGCGCATGTCGGCCAGAACGGCGTCGATGCCGACTTTGTCGATCACGCGCAGACCGGCGTTGGACAGACGCAGGGAGACCCAGCGGTTTTCAGATTCAACAAAAATACGACGGTTCTGCAGGTTAGGCAGGAAACGACGTTTGGTTTTGTTGTTTGCATGGGAAACATTGTTGCCGACCATCGGCTTCTTCCCAGTGACTTGGCAAACACGTGCCATGGCGCACTCCTTAAAGACATTCCACAATTGGAAAAACGAGAGTATATCCAAAAAACTGAGCTTTTTCAATGACTTGTGAAAAACAATTGTGTCATGGATTTTCCAAAAAATTTAACAATTGGAAAAACCTGCGCGAATTGGCAATTTCCCCTTGGTAAACAACGGTAAACCGAGGTGGCGCCGGTGTGCGCGGCGGCCCATTTACAGCTGGCCGTGCTCGGCGAACGAGTGCACCTGGTGCCCGGCCACCACAAAATGATCGAGGATGCGCACGTCCACCAGGGCCAGCGCCTGCATCAGCGCGCGTGTGAGCAGCAGGTCCGATTCGCTCGGCTCGGGCGTGCCGGACGGGTGGTTATGGGCCAGCATCACGCTGGCCGCGTTGCGCGCCAGCGCTTCCTTGACCACTTCGCGCGGGTAGACGCTGGTGTGGGTGAGGGTGCCGCGAAACAACTCCTTGGCGTCGATCAGGCGGTTCTTCACGTCCAGGAACAGCACGTGGAACGATTCGTGGGTCTTGCCGCCCAGGATCACGCGCAGGTATTCCTTGACGGCTTTGGGCGAACCGAGCGTCTGGCCCGTCTTCAATTGTTCCTCGATGGCGCGGCGGGCCAGTTCCATCACGGCCTGCAACTGGGCGAACTTGGCGACGCCCAGGCCGCGGATGGCGCAGAAGTCGTCGAGGCTGGCGCCAAACAGCGCATGCAGCGAGCCGAAGCGGTGCACCAGTTCGCGGCCCAGCGTCACGGCGTCCTTGCCGGGCACGCCCACGCGCAGGAACACGGCCAGCAATTCCTCGTCCGACAGGGCCGGCGCCCCTTCCAGTATCAAGCGCTCGCGGGGGCGGCGGTGGGCCGGCCAATCGCTGATAGCCATACGATCTCCTGAAAAATGGGCTGAATTGTTCCGGAACGGCGGGCGCGGCGGGCAAGGTGGCTTACAATATCGCTTCCTGCAAGCTTACCGAGTACCAAGTCATGTCTAACGCGCAACCTAACGTCGTCACCAAATCGGCTTATCTCACCCTGCATTATCGTCTGGCCACCCTGGACGGTACTGATATAGTCACAACCTTCAACGGAAACCCGGCCACGCTGATGCTGGGCCAGGGCCAGCTGGCCCCGTTCCTCGAAGATTGCCTGCTGGGCCTGCCTGAAGGCACCCACAAGACGTTCGAGCTGTCGCCGGCGCAAGGTTTCGGCGAGCGCAATCCCGAGTTGGTGCGCGCCGTCTCGCGCGCCACGCTGGACGAGAACTCCGACCCGGAAGCCGAGTACAAGGTGGGCGACCTGATCGACTTCGCCGCGCCCGGCGGTGGCCGCTTCGCCGGCGTGCTGCGCGAAATCGGCGAGGAATCGGCCCTGTTCGACTTCAACCACCCGCTGGCTGGCCAGCCGCTGCGCTTTGAAGTGAACCTGATTTCGGTGCTGTGAGCGAGGTTCGTTTGCGATTCGCGCTCGCCGCGCCCACTTGTTGAGGAATTGATGGAAAAAGAAATTCTGTTGGCCCAGCCGCGCGGTTTTTGCGCCGGCGTGGACCGTGCGATCGAGATCGTGGAACGCGCGCTGCAGCAGTTCGGCGCGCCGATCTACGTGCGCCACGAAATCGTGCACAACGCCTACGTGGTGGACGACCTGCGCAACAAGGGCGCCATCTTCATCGAGGAACTCGATGACGTGCCGGCCGGTAACACGCTGGTGTTCTCGGCCCACGGCGTGTCCAAGGCCGTGCGGGCCGAGGCGGAAGCGCGCGGCCTGACCATCTACGACGCCACCTGTCCGCTGGTGACCAAGGTGCACGTGGAAGTGGCCAAGATGCGCCGCCAGGGCTGCGAGATCATCATGATCGGCCACGACGGCCATCCCGAGGTGGAAGGCACGATGGGCCAGACCGAGGAGGGCATGTACCTGGTGGAGACGGTGGCCGACGTGGCCAAGCTGGTCGTCACCAAGCCGGACATGCTGGCCTATGTGTCGCAGACAACGTTGTCGGTGGACGACACCGCCGACATCATCGCGGCCCTGAAAGCCAAATTCCCCAGCATTATCGAACCGAAGAAGGGCGACATCTGCTACGCCACCACCAACCGCCAGGAAGCCGTGAAATTCATGGCGCCGCAGGTGGACCTGGTGATCGTGGTGGGCAGCCCGAACAGCTCCAATTCCAACCGCCTGCGCGAAGTGGCGCAGAAGAAGGGCACGCCGGCCTACATGGTCGACAACGCGTCGCAAATCGACCCGCAATGGCTGGAAGGCAAGCTGCGCGTGGGCGTCACGGCCGGCGCGTCGGCGCCCGAGGTGCTGGTGCAGGCCGTCATCGACCGCCTGAAAGAATGCGGCGCGCGCAGCGTGCGCACGCTGGACGGGGTGCAGGAAGCCGTCACTTTCCCCTTGCCCAAGGGACTCGACGGCGCGAAGGCGGAACCGGCCTGACGGCCCGGCGCCCACCGCGCAAGGCGATGGTCTGAATTTTATTTGGTCCATCGCCATATTTTTCGCCATTAGTTTTTCAGGATAGTCGCTATCATTGCCTCGCCCGAAAAAGTTGTCGAATGGTCTTGTTTCGGGATGGCGGCGTCAGATCAACGGCGGCACTGCGGGGATTTCCCCGGGTGCCGTTTTTGTTAGGCGGCCCCACCGCGCGTACCGGTAACACTCTCAACAAAGGCAATCGAACCCATGGATACCTTTATCCAACAAATAATCAATGGCCTGGTGCTGGGCAGCATGTACGCGCTGGTCGCGCTCGGCTATACCATGGTGTATGGCGTGCTGAACCTGATCAATTTCGCCCACGGCGACGTGCTGATGATAGGCGCCATGGCCGGCCTGACCATCCTCAATCTGTTGCAGAAGGTGGCGCCGGGCCTGCCCGGCTTCGTGCAACTGGGCATCGCCATCATCGGCGCCATCCCCGTCTGCATGCTGGTCAACATCATCATCGAGCGCGTGGCCTACCGTCGCCTGCGCAACGCGCCCCGGCTGGCGCCGCTGATCACGGCCATCGGCGTGTCCATCCTGCTGCAAACGTTCGCCATGATGATCTGGGGCCGCAACCCGCTGCCGTTCCCGCAACTGCTGTCGTCCGACCCCATCATGGTGGGCGGCGCCGTCATCTCGCAAACCCAGGTGCTGCTGCTGGTGCTGGCGGCCGCCTCCATGTGCGGCCTGGTGCTGCTGGTGGAGAGGACCCGCATGGGCCGCGCCATGCGCGCCACGGCGGAGAACCCGCGCGTGGCCGGCCTGATGGGCGTGGACTCGAACAAGGTGATCGTGGCCACCTTCGCCATCGGCGCCGCGCTGGCCGCCGTGGCCGGCGTGATGTGGGGCGCCAACTACGCCTCGATCCAGTTCGCGATGGGCTTCGTGCCCGGCCTCAAGGCCTTCTCGGCGGCCGTGCTGGGCGGCATCGGCAACATCTACGGCGCCATGATAGGCGGCATTTTGCTGGGCATTATCGAAAGCCTGGGCGCCGGCTACATCGGCGATTTCACCGGCGGTTTCCTGGGCAGTAACTATCAGGACATCTTCGCCTTCGTCGTCCTCATCCTCGTGCTGACGGTGCGTCCGTCCGGCATCATGGGCGAGCGCGTGGCCGACCGCGCCTGATCGACTCCGCGAGAAAGGAATACCATGGCTCTCCTCAATTTCGACACGGCCCGCAACCCCGCCAAGGCCTACGCCAGCATGGCGGTGGTGCTGACCGGCCTGCTGATCTTCCCGTTCGTCGCCGCCCAGTTCGGCAACTCGTGGGTGCGCATCATCGACATGGCGCTGCTCTACATCATGCTGGCGCTGGGCCTGAACATCGTGGTCGGCTTCGCCGGCCTGCTCGACCTCGGCTACATCGCGTTCTACGCGGTGGGCGCCTACATGACGGGCTTGCTGGCCTCGCCGCAGTTCGCCACGCTGCTCGAATCGATCATCAACCAGTACCCGGTCTTTGGAGACTCGCTGGTGGCCATGCTGGGACCGGACATCCGCGAGCACGGCATCCACCTGTCCGTGTGGCTGATCGTGCCGCTGGCGGCCGCGCTGGCCGGCCTGTTCGGCGCCATCCTCGGCGCGCCCACGCTCAAGCTGCGCGGCGACTACCTGGCCATCGTGACGCTCGGCTTCGGCGAGATCATCCGCATCTTCATGAACAACCTGAACGAGCCGATCAACTTCACCAATGGCCCGCAGGGCATCAACCTGATCGACCCGATCCGCGTGTTCGGCGTCAACCTGTCGGGCGAGGCCGGTTCGCGCGCCACGGTCTTCATCGGCGGCTTTGCCATGCCGTCCGTGAACGCGTACTACTTCCTGTTCCTGTTCCTCTGCATCGCGGTGGTGTTCGTCACCACGCGGCTCCAGCATTCGCGCCTGGGCCGGGCCTGGGTCGCCATCCGCGAGGATGAGATCGCGGCCAAGGCCATGGGCATCAACACCCGCAACGTCAAGCTGCTGGCGTTCTCGATGGGCGCCTCGTTCGGCGGCATCGCCGGCGCCATGTTCGCCTCGTTCCAGGGCTTCGTGTCGCCCGAATCGTTCTCGTTGACGGAATCGATCGCCGTGCTGGCCATGGTGGTGCTGGGCGGCATCGGCCACGTGCCGGGCGTGATCATGGGCGGCGCGCTGCTGGCGGCGCTGCCGGAAGTGCTGCGCCACGTGGTCGAACCGCTGCAGGAGAAACTGTTCGGCCATGTCGTGATCGAGGCGGAAGTGCTGCGCCAGCTGCTGTACGGCCTGGCCATGGTGCTCATCATGCTGAACCGTCCGGCCGGCCTGTGGCCCGCGCCCAAGCATGAGGACCGGCCCGACCACGACACCGACAAACCCGAGCCGGCAGCCGGCGTGCTGCGCGCCTGAGGATAGCCATGAGCGAACAAGTGATACTCAACATCGCCGGCGTCAACAAGCGCTTCGGCGGCCTGCAGGCGCTGACCGACGTCAGCATCAAGATCCTGAAGGGCCAGATCTACGGCCTGATCGGCCCCAACGGCGCCGGCAAGACCACCTTCTTCAACGTCATCACGGGCCTGTACCAGCCCGACACGGGCACCTTCGAGCTGGCCGGCAAGCCGTATTCGCCGTCCGCCCCGCACGAGGTGGCCAAGGCCGGCATCGCCCGCACGTTCCAGAACATCCGCCTGTTCGGCGACATGACGGCGCTGGAGAACGTGATGGTGGGCCGCCACGTGCGCACCCACCAGGGCGTGTTCGGCGCCGTGTTCCGCCACAAGGCGGCGCGCGAGGAGGAGGCGGCCATCCGCCGCCGCGCGCAGGAGTTGCTGGACTTCGTCGGCATCGGCCAGTTCGCCGGCCGCACCTCGCGCTTCCTGTCCTACGGCGACCAGCGCCGGCTGGAGATCGCGCGCGCGCTGGCCACCGACCCGCAACTGCTGGCGCTGGACGAACCGGCGGCCGGCATGAACGCGACCGAGAAGCTGGCCCTGCGCGAGCTGCTGGTCAAGATCAAGAACGAGGGCAAGACCGTGCTGCTGATCGAGCACGACGTCAAGATGATGATGGGCATGTGCGACCGCCTGATGGTGCTGGAATACGGCAAACCGATCGCGGAAGGCTTGCCGGCCGAGATACAGAGCAACCAGGCCGTCATCGACGCCTATCTGGGAGGATCGCACTGATGAGCGAGAACGTGCTGAAAGTAGCGGGGTTGACGGTGGCCTATGGCGGCATCAAGGCCGTCAAGGGCATCGACCTGGAAGTGAACCGGGGCGAGCTGGTGGCCCTGATCGGCGCCAACGGCGCCGGCAAGACCACCACGCTGAAAGCCATCACCGGCACGCTGCCGCCGTGCAAGGTGGACGGCACCGTCACCTACCTGGGCGCCTCGCTCAAGGGCAGCCAGTCGTTCCACCTGGTCGAGAAGAAGCTGGCCATGGTGCCGGAAGGGCGCGGCGTGTTCACCCGCATGTCGATCCAGGAAAACCTGATGATGGGCGCCTACACGCGCGACGACAAGGCCGGCATCGAGGCCGACATCGCCAAGTGGTACGACGTGTTCCCGCGCCTGAAGGAGCGGGCGCAGCAGATGGCGGGCACCTTGTCGGGCGGCGAGCAGCAGATGCTGGCCATGGCGCGCGCGCTGATGTCGCACCCCAAGCTGCTGTTGCTGGACGAACCGTCGATGGGCTTGTCGCCCATCATGGTGGACAAGATCTTCGAAGTGATCCGCAACGTGTCGGCCGAAGGCATCACCATATTGCTGGTGGAGCAGAACGCCAAGCTGGCGCTGCAAGCGGCGCACCGTGGCTACGTGATGGACTCGGGCCTGATCACCATGACGGGCAACGCCCAGGACATGCTGGTCGACCCGCGGGTGAAGGCTGCCTACCTGGGCGAGTAAGGTAAGCCAAAAAATGGGGACGTAACACAATGAGGAATTGTGTTGCGTCCCCATTCTTTTGGAACAAAAAAAGCCCCGGACTATGCCGGGGCTGGGAAGGACACCCGTTAGAAAGGACACCACGGATGCCGAGGAGTCTGTGCAACGGGGCTGGCGCCCGCGGGCGCCAGCGTGGCCTACATTACTTCTTCGCAGGAGCGGCCTTGGCGGCGGCTTGCGAGAACTGGTTCACGGCCGTGGCCATGTTCGATTCGATCGATTCCACGGCTTGCTTGGCGGTCTTGGTGAACTGCTCGTAGCCGGCGTTGGCGTTGCCGATGGCGGTCTTCAGCAGGGCCACGGCGTTTTCGGTGCCGGCTGGGGCGTTCTTGCTCACTTCTTCCACCAGCGAGATCACTTTGCGGTTGGTTTCGGCGATCTGGGTTTCAGCCGCTTTGCTGAACTCGGCCTGGGTGCCCGAAGCGATCGAAGCCAGATGACGGCCGTAGGCCACCACTTTTTCAGCCGTAGGCTGGGCCTGGGCAGCGGTCAGCGAGAAGAATTCTTGCGGATCCTTGGCAGCCAGCAGTTGCTTGGTGGTCACCGACGACTCTTCCAGCGATGCCTTGGCGGCGGTCAGGTTCAGGTCGACGAATTTTTCCACGCCTTCGAAGGCCTTGTTGGTCAGTGCGGAGAAGATGGCGAACTGGGCTTCAAAATTGGCCTTGGTCGCATTGGAAAATTGCTCAGGGATTGAAAACATATAACTCTCCAGAAATTAGAAAATAGTCATCGATAAATGCTGCTGTTTCTACCGGTGGTACGAAGCAGATGAATCCAGCTTTCAGACCAAAAAACAAATTGTGCAACGCAACAAACCCGATTTTACGGCCTTCCATGATTAAGTCAAGCGATATTTTGTGCGTTGCACCAAAGAAGCCATTTTGGCCACACAGAACGATTTCTTGCGAGAATTGAATGTTGCCGCCCAGGGCGGGGGACTGCTGGGTCGCCGTCCCGTGCTAGACTGCGCATCGGCCCCGCCGCCCGTGCCGGGGCCGCCTTTGACCTTCCCTACAGTGAGGACGCATGCCCAGCCCATCCGACCAGTCAGCCGTCGACGCCGCCATCACGTCGCGCCGCTCGATCCGCGCCTATCTGCCCACGCCCGTGCCACGGGCCGACATCGAACAATTGCTGCAGGTGGCCGCGCGCGCGCCGTCGGGCACCAACACCCAGCCATGGAAAGTGTATGTGCTGACGGGCGAGCGCAAGCGCGCGCTGTCGGCCGCCATCCTGGCCGCCCACAACGACCCCGAGCAGGCCCGCCTGCACACCGAGGAATACGCGTACTACCCGCGCGAGTGGGTGTCGCCGTTCATCGACCGCCGCCGCAAGGTCGGCTGGGACCTGTATGCGCTGCTGGGCCTGACGCGCGAGAACAAGGCCGGCATGGCGGCCCAGCATGGCCGCAACTATGAATTCTTCGGCGCCCCCGTGGGCCTGATCTTCACCATCGACCGCGTCATGGAGCAGGGCTCGTGGCTCGACTATGGCATGTTCCTGCAAAACATCATGGTGGCGGCGCGCGGACGGGGGCTCGATACCTGCCCGCAGGCGGCCTTCACCCAGTACCACAAGATCATTCAGGAAATGTTGTCAATTCCAGACAATGAAACGGTTGTGTGCGGGATGGCCTTGGGCTACGCTGATATGGACAAGGTCGAAAACAGCCTGGTCACGGAGCGCATGCCGGTGTCGGAATTTGTTAAATTTCTCGACTGATGCCGGGCCGTGCGACGCGGTGCCGCGGGTCGTTTGTACAAGCTTATCGCCATGGCATTGCGATTGCATTGCGCAGGGGAAAACTGTGATGCCGTCAATGTTAAATGAGCTTGCGCTTGCGCATGGTTTTGCTACACTGCAACGGTCACTCGTCTGTTCGTTTACCGGGGAATTTCATGTTTAAGCTCGCCTCTGGTGCGCTGATCGCAGCGCTGCTGGTGTCGCTACCGGCCGCTGCCCAGGCGGCCGATACCCACCACAAGAAACATCATGTCCGCAAAGGCAAGCTGCATGTGGCGGCCGCCGCGCCGCGCGAACACCTGGTCAAGCGCGTGGTGATGGTGCACGGCCGCCGCAAGGTGGTGTACGAGCGCCTGCTGGCCGCCGCGCCCGCCGTGCCCACCATGGGCGATCTGGCCGGGCTGAACCAGACCCGCGATCCGTTCGACCTGAAATCGAACGTGGCGCTGGTGCTGGACCAGAACAATGACGAAGTGCTGTTCGAGAAGAATTCCAACGTGGCGCTGCCGATCGCGTCCATCACCAAGATGATGACGGGCCTGGTCGTGGTCGAGGCGCACCAGGACATGGATGAAGTGCTGACCGTGACGGACGACGATGTGGACCGCATCAAGTTCAGCAGTTCACGCCTGAAGGTGGGCTCGCGGCTGACGCGCGCCAACATGCTGCACATCGCCCTGATGAGCTCGGAGAACCGGGCCGCGTCCGCGCTGGGCCGCAACTATCCGGGCGGGCGGGCCGCGTTCGTCGAGGCCATGAACGCCAAGGCGCGCGAGCTGGGCATGCTCGACACGCATTATGTGGATACCAACGGCCTGAACAAGATGAACGTGGCCAGCGCCCGCGACCTGGCGCGCCTGGCCATGGCCGCCTATCAGCAGCCGCTGCTGCGCCAGTACTCGACCGATCCCAAGGCCGTGGTGGAAGCGAGCGGCCATCCCATGCAGTTCGGTAACACCAACCACCTGGTGGCCAACCCGACGTGGGAGATCGGCCTGCAGAAGACCGGCTTCATCAACGAGGCCGGCCGCTGCCTGATGATGCAGGCCGTGATCGAGGGCCGCGCCGTGATCATGGTGTTCCTCGACTCCAAGGGCAAGCAATCGCGCACGGCCGACGCCGGCCGCATGCGCAAATGGCTGGAGGCCCTCAAGCCGGCCGGCATGAGCACCGGCACGGCCGCCGCGCCGACTTACTCGGCCGGCATGTAACCGAGCGTGGCCGAGATCTGGTTGGCGGTGGCCACCAGGTCGTCCAGCCACGCGTCCTGCAGACGGTCGGCCGGCGCCGAGATCGACAGGCCGGCGATCAGCTTGCCGGAGTCGTCGCGGATGCCGGCGGCCATGCAACGCACCCCCAGTTCCAGTTCCTCGTTGTCGCGCGCGTAGCCGCGCGCGCGCACCAGGCTCAGCTCGCGCTCGAGCGTGGCCAGGTCCGTGATCGAGTTCTTGTTGTGGCCGGCCAGGCCGGTGCGGGTGGCGTAGGCGCGGATCGCCTTGGGCTCGTCCACCGACAGGAACAGCTTGCCCGTCGAGGTCAGGTGCAGCGGGCCGCGCCCGCCGATGGCGCGCACCACCTGCATGCCGGAACGCTCGGAGAAGGCGCGGTCGATGTAGACGATCTCGTCGCCCTGGCGCACCGACAGGTTGATGGTCTGCTGGGTCTTTTTGTGCAGTGCGCGCATGAAGTCCAGCGCCGCCTCGCGCACGGACAGCCGGCTCTTGACAATATTGCCCAGCTCCAGCAGGCGCATGCCGAGCCGGTAGGTGCCCGGCTCGATGCGGTCGACAAAGCGCGTGAGCACCATGTCGTTCAGGATGCGGTGGGCCGTGGACGGGTGCAGGCCCGACACTTTCGACAATTCCTTCAGGCTCACGGGGTCGGGATATTTGGCCAGCGCGTCGAGCAGCGCGACCATGCGCTCGATCACCTGGATCGTCGTCTTTTGCTCGGGAACGGTTTCAATTTTCATGATGTGGTTGGTGCGATGCGGTAAGTTATAGTAGCTTTATACCATAATGTGAAAATATTGGGAAATCTCTGGCGTAGTCGCGGCAAAAATGTCACCGCCGGGTAACGAACGGGCATAATTGTTCCTTTCGTCACTCAGCATCGCCCGCATGGAACCAGTCAGCGAATTCAAGAGCAAAAGCGGCCTCAAGCGCATCCTGTCGGCCTTCTTCTACTCGCTCGACGGGCTCAAGGCCGCCTGGCGCCACGAGCACGCGTTCCGCCAGGAACTGGCCCTGTTCGCCGTCGGCACCGTCATCGCGCTGGCGCTGCGTATCTCCGCGTTCGAAAAACTGTTGCTGATCGGCGTGCTGGCGCTGATCCTGATCGTGGAGTTGCTCAATTCCGCGCTGGAGGCCGTGGTGGACCGGGTGTCGCTCGAACGCCACCCCTTGTCGAAGAACGCCAAGGATTTCGGCAGCGCCGCCGTGCTGCTGGCCTGCCTGCTGGCCGCCGCCGCCTGGACCGTGGTGTTGCTCGACCGCTTTGCCTGACCCGACGATTTTGATATATAGATTGTCGAAATGATTCCTTCTGTTTATTAGTCCGGGGTTTTACGCTGGTGTTCCTGATGTTTCAACCATAAGGAATCCTGATGCTGAACAAGACCTTCCTCGCCGCCGCCTTGGTGGCCGCCTTCGCCGCCGCGCCGGCCGCCGCCGCCGACGTTTCCCTGCTGAACGTCTCCTACGACCCCACCCGCGAGCTCTACCGCGACATCAACGCCGCCTTCGCCAAAAGCTGGAAAGCCAGCAGCGGCGACACGGTCAAGATCCGCCAGTCGCACGGCGGCTCGGGCAAGCAGGGCAGGGCCGTGATCGACGGCCTGGAGGCGGACGTGGTGACGCTGGCGCTGGCCTACGACATCGACGCCATCGCCGCCCATCAGCTGTTGCCGGCCGACTGGCAGCAGCGGCTGCCGCACAACAGCGCGCCCTACACGTCCACCATCGTGTTCCTGGTGCGCAAGGGCAATCCCAAGGGCATCCGCGACTGGAACGACCTCGTCAAGCCAGGCGTGGCCGTCATCACGCCCAATCCCAAGACCTCGGGCGGGGCGCGCTGGAACCATCTGGCCGCCTACGGCTACGCCTTGCGCCAGCCGGGCGGCAACGAGGCCCGCGCCCGCGCCTTCCTGAAAAAGCTGTACCAGAATGTGCCGGTGCTCGATACGGGCGCCCGTGGCGCCACCACCACGTTCGTCGAGCGCGGCATCGGCGACGTGCTGATCGCGTGGGAGAACGAGGCCTTGCTGGCCATTAAGGAACTGGGGCCGGACAAGGTGGAAGTGGTGGCGCCGTCGTCGTCCATCCTGGCCGAGCCGCCCGTGGCCGTGGTGGACAAGGTGGCCGAGCGCCACGGCACGCGCAAGGTGGCGCAGGCCTACCTGCAATTCCTGTACACGGACGAGGGCCAGGCCTTGATCGCCAGGAACTACTACCGCCCCGTGCAGGAGCGGGCGGCGAAGAAATACGCGGCGCAGTTCCCTTCCGTCAAGCTGTTCACACTGGCCCAGGTGGCCGGCGACTGGGCCACGGCGCACAAGACGCACTTCGCCGATGGCGGCGTGTTCGACCAGATCTGCCAGCCCGCCAAGTGAGCGGCGCCTGCCGGTGCATGCGGGCACATTGCCGGCGCCGGCCTTTCCTTTGCTTTGAATCAAGCCAAAACCGGGCGGAAGCGGCCACTTGCGTTATGCAACTTTGTTGCGAATTTGAATAGAACAGGCGCAAAATGGACTGCTGGCCACCGCTATCCATCTCACAGGAGAACACCATGACCATACGCCTGGGCGACACCGCGCCCGACTTCACGCAGGACTCCACCATCGGCCCGATCCGCTTCCACGAATGGGCCGGCAATTCCTGGGTGGTGCTGTTTTCCCATCCGGCCGACTTCACCCCCGTGTGCACCACGGAACTGGGGCTGACGGCCAAGCTCAAGCCCGAATTCGACAAGCGCAACGTGAAGGCCATCGCGCTGTCGGTGGACCCGGCCGACGCCCACCGCGAATGGATCGCCGACATCGAGGAAACCCAGCACACGGTGGTGGGCTTCCCCATCATCGCCGACGTGGACCGCAAGGTGTCCGAGCTGTACGACATGATCCACCCCAACGCCTCGGCCACGGCCACCGTGCGTACGCTGTTCGTGATCGATCCGGCCAAGAAGGTGCGCCTGTCCCTCACCTATCCGATGAGCACGGGCCGCAATTTCGACGAGGTGTTGCGCGTGATCGACGCGCTGCAACTGACCGACAGCCATACCGTGGCCACGCCCGGCAACTGGAAGGATGGCGACGACGTCATCATTCCGCTGACGGTGCAGGATCCCGAGCAGATCAAGCAAAAATATCCCAAGGGCTACAAGGCCGAACGCCCTTATCTGCGCCTGACGCCGCAACCGAACAAGTGACGGCCGCCGCGGGGCGAAGCGCCGCCTATGTCGATATGGCATAAGCAAATAGGAACTTCGTCCTTTGGTTTTTCGGCCGGAGTCATTACCCTGACGCTTACTCTAGGGGAATGGTATGACCTTGTCGTTTATAGTTTCGGGATTTGCGGTGGGCCTGCTGGTCGGTATGACGGGCGTGGGTGGCGGTTCGTTGATGACGCCGCTGCTGACGCTGATGTTCGGCGTTTCGCCGTCGATCGCGGTGGGCACCGACCTGGCGTTCGCGTCGCTGACCAAGGGCGTGGGCACGTTCACGCACCGCATGCGCGGCACCGTGCGCTGGCCCATCGTGCGCCGCCTGTGCATCGGCGCCTTGCCGGCCGCCTTGCTGGCCAGCCTGGCGCTCAAGAAGTTCGGCGTGCTGGACCAGGAAATCGGCCAGGTGATCCGTTACGTGATCGCCGTTTCCGTCATGCTGACCGTGGTCGCGCTGCTGTTCAAGCGCAAGATGCTGGCCTGGATCAATTCCCATCCCCAATACCAGTTGCAGGGCGGCGCGCTGACGGCGGCCACCATCGCCTCCGGCGCGTTGCTGGGCACGCTGGTCACGATTTCCTCGATCGGCGCCGGCGCCATCGGCGCCACCTTGCTGGTGATGCTGTATCCGCGCCTGACGTCGGCCGAAGTGGCCGGCACCGACATCGCCTACGCCGTGCCGCTGACGGCCATCGCCGCCGTCGGCCACTGGTGGCTCGGTTCGATCAACTGGGAACTGCTGCTGACGCTGCTGGTCGGCTCCGTGCCCGGCATCACGCTGGGCGCCTTCGCGGCGCGCGCCGTGCCTGAGCGCGTGCTGCGCGGGCTGCTGGCCTTCACCCTGGTCAGCGTGGCCGCCAAACTGATTTTCTGATCCTGCGCCGTTCGCCGCTGCGCCGGCGCCCCGGCCCGGCCCGCTGCGCGCGGCGCCGGGCCGTTGTCGTTCTGGCGTGCCGGCCCGGCGCCTGCCTTGTATGGAAAACAAGGATCGACATGCCAAATGCTTCGTTTGTTATATGTTTTTTTGGTGAGAATATTTAGCCTCTTTAGATGAATTTGTAATGAGGGGGCGCATCATGTCTGCAACACTCACCGCCACGGCGGCACCTTACCGCGTGCTGCCTGGTTTTCGCCTGTCGCTGGGCTTCACGATTTTCTACCTGGCGCTGATCGTGCTGATCCCGCTGTCGGCCGTGTTCCTGAAGACGTTCACGCTCAGCTGGGATGGTTTCTGGGCCGCCGTCAGCGCGCCGCGCGTGCTGGCCTCCTACCGGCTGACGTTCGGCGCGGCGCTGGTCGCCGGCGCGCTGAACGTGGTGTTCGGCGGCATCGTGGCCTGGGTGCTGGTGCGCTACGACTTTCCCGGCAAGCGCCTGGTGGACGCGCTGGTCGATTTGCCGTTCGCCCTGCCCACCGCCGTGGCCGGCATCACGCTGACCACGCTGTATTCGGCCAACGGCTGGTTCGGCCGGGTGCTGGAAGGCGTGTTCGGCGTGAAGGTCGCGTTCACGCCGCTGGGCGTGGTGGTGGCGCTGACCTTCATCGGCCTGCCGTTCGTGGTGCGCACCGTGCAGCCGGTGCTGGAGGAGGCCGAGCGGGAACTGGAGGAGGCGGCCGCCAGCCTCGGCGCCAGTGCGCTGCAGACCTTTGGCCGCGTGGTGCTGCCGGCCATGGTGCCGTCGTTGTTGACGGGCTTCGCGCTGGCGTTCGCGCGGGCCACCGGCGAATACGGTTCCGTGATCTTCATCGCCGGCAACATGCCGATGGTGTCGGAGATCACGCCGCTGTTCATCATCACCAAACTGGAGCAGTACGACTACGCGGGCGCCACCGCCATCGCCGTCGTGATGCTGGTGGCATCGTTCCTGATGCTGTTGTCGATCAACCTGCTGCAGGCCTGGGCCCGAGGCGAGGGAGGGAAAGTGCGATGAGCGCCTTGTTTGTCGCTACACCGGTCGCACCGTCCGCCGCACTGGCCGCGTCAGCCAGCGCAACGGCCGTGGCGGCCGTGTCCAACGCGGCCACGCCGGCCGCCGTGCCCGACGCCGTGCCCGCCGCCGCACACGGGCTGGAGCCGCGCTGGGTGCGCGGCGCGTTGCTGGCCGTGGCGCTGGGCTTCCTGGCGCTGTTCCTGTTCGCGCCGCTGGCGGCCGTGTGGGCCGAAGCGTTCCGCAAGGGCTGGGACACCTACCGCGACGCCATCAGCGACGACGACGCGCTGGCGGCCATCCGTCTGACCCTGCTCACGGCCGCCATCGCCGTGCCGCTCAATGTGGTGTTCGGTGTGGCCGCGTCGTGGTGCATCGCCAAGTTCTCGTTCCGGGGCAAGAGCGTGCTGCTGACCTTGCTCGACTTGCCGTTCTCCGTCTCGCCCGTCATCTCGGGCCTGATCTTCGTGCTGCTGTTCGGCGCCCAGGGCTGGTTCGGGCCGTGGCTGCTGGCGCACGACATCAAGCTGCTGTTCGCCGTGCCCGGCATCGTGCTGGCCACCATCTTCGTCACGTTCCCGTTCGTGGCGCGCGAACTGATCCCGCTGATGCAGGCCCAGGGCAACGAGGAGGAGGAGGCCGCCATCGTGCTGGGCGCGTCGGGCTGGCAGACCTTCCGCCGCGTGACGCTGCCCAACATCAAGTGGGGCTTGCTGTATGGCGTGATCCTGTGCAACGCGCGCGCCATGGGCGAGTTCGGCGCCGTGTCCGTCGTGTCCGGCCACATCCGGGGCGAGACCAACACCATGCCCTTGCAGGTGGAGATTCTGTACAACGAGTACAACTTCGCCGCCGCGTTCGCCGTGGCGTCGTTGCTGGCCTTGCTGGCGCTGGTGACGCTGGCCCTGAAATCGTGCATCGCCTGGCGCCTCAATGCGGGCGCCGCAACCCCCAGCCTGGAGCAACGACCATGACGATCGCAGTCAAACACATCCACAAGCAATTCGGCGCGTTCACCGCCCTGAACGATGTCTCGCTCGATTTCCCGGCCGGCGAATTGACGGCCCTGCTGGGGCCATCGGGCTGCGGCAAGACCACGCTGCTGCGCATCATCGCCGGCCTTGAGCATCCCGACAGCGGCCAGGTGTTGCTGGACGGCGAGGACGCCTCGGCCCGCCACGTGCGCGAGCGCCAGGTCGGTTTCGTGTTCCAGCATTACGCGCTGTTCAAGCACATGACGGTGTTCGAGAACGTGGCCTTCGGCCTGCGCGTCAAGCCGCGCGCCCAGCGCCCGTCCGAGCACCAGATCCGCAACAAGGTCAAGGCCTTGCTGGAACTGGTGCAACTGGACTGGCTGGCCGACCGCTACCCGCCGCAACTGTCGGGCGGGCAGCGCCAGCGCATCGCGCTGGCCCGCGCGCTGGCCGTGGAGCCGCGCGTGCTGCTGCTCGACGAACCGTTCGGCGCGCTCGACGCCCAGGTGCGCAAGGAGTTGCGGCGCTGGCTGCGCCGCCTGCACGACGAACTGCATGTGACCAGCATCTTCGTCACCCACGACCAGGAGGAGGCGCTGGAAGTGGCCGACCAGGTGGTGCTGATGAAAAAGGGCGCGGTCGAGCAGACGGGCGCGCCGGAGCAGGTCTACAACCATCCGGCCTCGCCATTCGTGTTCGGCTTCCTGGGCCACGTGAACACCTTCCACGGGCGGGTGCAGGATGGCTTCCTGGCCACCGGCGACGCCAGCCTGGCCGTGCTTGGCCATGGCGGGGCCGACGGCCACGGCACGGCCTATGTGCGCCCGCACGAGCTCGATATCGAGCGCTACACGTCGGGCGCCTCCGGCATCGTCGTCAAGCTGCGCCGCGCGCACGCGGTCGGTCCGCTGGCCCAGTTGGATCTGGAGCGCGGCGACACGGCCGAGCTGATCGAAGCCGTGCTGCCGCACGAGCGCTATCGCCAGCTGCAACTGCGCGAAGGCGAAACGCTGGTGGTGCGGCCCCGGCGTCTGCAAGTTTTTGTGAATCAAGGAGTCTGAATGAATTTCCAACAATTGCGCTCCGTGCGCGAGGCGGCCCGGCGCGGCTACAACCTGACGGAAGTGGCCAACGCGCTGTTCACGTCGCAACCTGGCGTGAGCCGCCAGATCCGCGAGCTCGAGGATGAGCTGGGCGTGATCATTTTCGAGCGCAACGGCAAGCGCCTGACCGGCATGACCGAGCCGGGCAAGGGCATCCTGCGCATCATCGAGCGCTTGCTGGTGGAGGCGGAGAACCTGCAGCAGGCCAGCCTCGAATACGCGGGCCAGCGCAGCGGCACGCTGAACGTGGCGGCCACCCACACCCAGGCCCGCTACGCGCTGCCGCGCGTGGTGCAGTCGTTCCGCGCCGCCTATCCGGAAGTGCGCATCGGCCTGCAGCAAAGCGCTCCCGAGCACATCGCCGAATGGGTGTTGTCGGGCAAGACCGACATCGGCATCGCCACCGAGGGCTTGTCGCAATATCCGGAACTGGTGTCGTTCCCGTGCTACCGCTGGAGCCACCTGATCGTGGTGCCGGACGGCCACCCGCTGCTCACGCGCACACCGATCCGGCTGGCCGACCTGGCCGACGTGCCGCTGATCACCTACGACCAGGGCTTCACCGGGCGCGGCCACATCGACGCCGCGTTCAGCGAGGCCGGCCTGCAACCCGATATCGTGCTCACGGCCATGGATTCGGACGTGATCAAGCAGTACGTGGCGCTGGGGCTGGGCGTGGGCATCGTGGCGTCGATGGCCTTCGATCACGGGCGCGACCAGGGCTTGCGCGCGGTGGAGGCGACGCACCTGTTCGCCACCAACACCACCCGGCTGGCCGTGCGGCGCGGGACCTACCTGCGCTGCTACGCGTATGACTTCATCCAGCAGTTCGCGCCCGGGTTGACCCGGGCCGAGATCGACGTCGCATTGGGCACCGCCGCCTGAGCCTCTTTTGAAGTCGTATCAAAACGCCCATGGCGTCGTTGTGGCGCCTTGCCGTGCAAGCGCACTGTCTTCGGCGCCACGCCTGGCCATGGTCATTTTGAAACGACTTCTCACCAGCTGTAGCCGGCTTTCGCGTAGTAGAAGCGGCCGTTGAAGCCGTTCGGCGCGAAGCCGCTGTAGGGATTGATGCCGTTGTTGTTGAGGTTGCCCGCCGACGTCACCTGGTCCGGATAACGGTTGGTGGCGTTGTCGACGCCGGCCGTCAGCTTCCAGCGGTTGCCCAGCTTGACGCTGGCGGCCAGGTCCAGCACCCATTGCGGGTCATACACTTGGTCCAGCGCCGGATTGTTCTGCGGCACGGTGAAGCTGCCGTAGCGGGTCACGGTGGCGCGCCCGTTCCACGGGCCGGCCGTGTACTCGGTGGACAGGCTGAACTTGTCGCGCGGCGAACCGACCGTCGTGCGGTTGATGGTCTGGCGGTCGATCAGGGTCAGGCCGTTGGCCGTCAACAGGGCCGGATTGGGCGCCACCCGTTCCAGCGTGTTCTTGTTGTGGTTGTAGGCCAGCGTAAAGTCGAAGCGGCCCACCAGCGCCACGTTCCAGCGATAGGTGCTGACCACGTCCACGCCCGTGGTGCGGGTGTCGATGGCGTTGGTGAAGTAGCGGCCGGCGCCCACCAGGATGCCTTGCGCGGCCAGTGCTTGCTTGAGCGTGTCCGACAGCGTCATGTTGGCCGACAGCGCGATGCGGTCGTCCACGTCGATGCGGTAGGCGTCGATGGTGGCGTTCCAGTTGCTGGTCGGCTGCACTTGCAGGCCGAGGCTGACGTTGCGGGCCTTTTCGGCCTTGAGCGGGGTTGCGCCCAGCGCCGTGGCGGCCGCGCTGCCGACGGCGAAGGTGCCGGTCTCGATCGGCGTGTTGACGCCATTGATGACGGAGAAGTTGGTGGTGGTGATGGTGTAGAACTGCTGCGCCAGCGACGGCGCGCGGAAGCCGGACGAGGCCGTGCCGCGCAAGGACACGGCGTCATTGATCGCGTAGCGGGCCGAGCCCTTGGCGGAGGTGGTGCTGCCGAAATCGCTGTAGCGCTCATGGCGCAGCGCGGCCGAGCCGGAGAACTTGCGGCTGACCTCCGCCTCCAGGTTCAGGTACAGCGAGCTGTTGTGGCGGCTGTTGCTGCCCGCGTTGACGGGGCGGAAGCCGGAGAAGCCTTGCGAACCCGTGCCCTGGTAGGACGCCGGATCGCCGGCGCCTATCGTGTACCGTTCATGCCGCGCTTCCGCGCCCAGCGCCACCGTCAGCGGCCCGCTGAAGGCGGCCACGGGGAACTCGCGCGCCACGTCCACATTCAGCAGCGATTGCGCGTTCTCCAGCTTGCCGGCATAGAAATGGGTGGGGCTGTTGGCGCCCAGGTCCAGGTTGACCGTGTGGTCCATGTCGAGCTGGAATTCGTTGCTGCCGTAGTTCAGGCTGGCGTCCCAGCGCCAGCCGGCGGTCTCGCCGCGCAGGCCCGTGACCAGCGACTGGTCGGTGGAACTGCTGTTTTCCAGTGGCAGGAAGCCGTCCGGATAAACGGGGCTGCGCCCGAAGGTGCGCCAGGTGGCGGCGGCCGAGGTGTCGCGCTGGCCGTAGTTGGCG
This sequence comes from Rugamonas sp. GW822-FHT03B10, assembly GCF_058801745.1. Taxonomy (NCBI): domain Bacteria; kingdom Pseudomonadati; phylum Pseudomonadota; class Betaproteobacteria; order Burkholderiales; family Oxalobacteraceae; genus Rugamonas; species Rugamonas sp. GW822-FHT03B10. The sequence goes on from NZ_JBXANP010000002.1 coordinate 548,319, forward strand.
AAGGCGTACCATTCGAGGTCGTCGTTGATGGTGACCTGGCTGTTGACGAACACGGAACGGGGCCGCGTCTCCGGGTCGCCGAAGCGCTGGTTGACGAGGCCGTAGCGCGGATCTTTCGGGTTGCGCAGGTCGGGGCCGGCGCGGTTGGTGGGATCGCGGTCGGCCGCTTCCAGCGCCACGCGCAGCCAGCCGCTGTCGCCCAGCGCAAAGCCGGTCGAGCCCTTCAGCGACACTTGCTTGCCGTCGCGCTTCTGGTATTCGCCCACGCCCAGTTCAGCGTCGCCGCCGTTCGGGCCTTTTTTCAGGATGATGTTGATGACGCCGGCGATGGCGTCCGAGCCGTACTGGGCGGCGGCGCCGTCGCGCAGCACTTCGATGTGGTCGATGGCCGACAGCGGGATGGCGTTCAGGTCCACGGGCGCCGAGCCGCGCCCCTGGGTGCCGTTGACGTTGACCACGGCCGAGGTGTGGCGGCGCTTGCCGTTCACCAGCACCAGGGTCTGGTCGGGCGACAGGCCGCGCAATTGCGCGGGACGGACGGCGTCGCTGGCGTCGGCGCCCGATGGGCGCGGGAAGTTGACTGACGGTAGCAGGCGGCCCAGCACGGTGGCCAGTTCCGTGGAACCCGTGGCCTGCAGTTCGCGCGCGCCGATGATGTCGATCGGCGATTCGGAATCGACAGTGCGGCGGTTCTTGGCATAGGTGCCCGTGACCACCACGACCGAGGGCAATTCGCCGGCCAGTGGTTCGGTTTCCTGGGCGATGGCGGGCAAGCTGATGCTGGCGGCCAGGGCGGCGGCCAGCACGGCTGGCGCGGTGGGACGAAGGGGGAGACGGGGACGGGAATCTGGACGGGAATTTTGACGTAATCGCATGTGGCTCTCTCCGGTGGAAGTGGAAAAAAAAGCTTAACAGCGGGCAAAATTGCCGCCCACGAATCGTTTCAACTAATGATATACATTAATAAAATAATGCGCTGGCGGCGGTGACGCGCGCGGCGGCAATGCGGCAGCCGCGAGGTGGAATGGCGTGGTTTTGTGGTGAGAACGAAACAATGATGCGCGTGGTGCGCGGGACGCGGACGCGCGCCCGTACGCCGCACGCCCGCGCGGGGCCGGTTGCCCGGCCCCGGCTGCTTACTGGCCCGGGTTGGGCAGGCTGGCGTGGATCGCGTCGATCTGCGCCACGACTTCCGGCGCGAGCTGCACGTTCAGCGCGCCGATGTTTTCTTCAAGCTGCGCCAGCGTGGTGGCGCCGATGATGGTGGAGGCCACGCACCAGCGCGTGTAGCACCAGGCCAGCGCCATCTGCGCCGGCGTCATGCCGTGCGCGCGCGCCAGTGCCGCGTATTGCGCCACGGCGGCCAGCACGCCGGGCCGCAGGTAGCGCGGGCTCCAGTTGGGCGGGAAGATGTTCAGGCGGCCGTGCGCCTTCGGATCGTCATGGTACTTGGCGCTGAGCTGGCCGAACGCCAGCGGGCTGTAGGCCAGCAGGCTGACCTGCTCGCGGTAGCAGGTTTCGTCCAGCAGGCTGGTTTCGAAATGGCGCGCCGTCAGGTTGTACAGGTTCTGGATGGTGGCGATGCGCGGCAAGCCTTGCAGCTCGGACTGCTTGATGAACTCGCACACGCCCCAGCTCGATTCGTTCGACACGCCGATGTGGCGGATCTTGCCTTCCTGCTGCAACTGCCCCAGCACGGCCAGCGTTTCCGCTATGGCCACATGGGCCCGCTCCTTGGCCGGCTCGAAGGCGTGGGCGCCGAAGATGGGCACGTTGCGGCTCGGCCAGTGCAATTGGTATAAATCGATATAGTCGGTCTGCAAGCGCTGCAGGCTGGCGTCGACGGCGGCGCGGATGTTGGCCGCGTCCAGGTTGTTGCGGCCGCCGCGCACCCAGTGCATGGCGGGGTTCGGGCCCGCCACCTTGGTGGCCAGCACCACCTGGTCGCGCTTGCCCGACCGCTTCAGCCAGCTGCCGATGTGGCGCTCCGTGCTGCCCTGCGTTTCGGCGCGCGGCATCACCGGATACATCTCGGCCGTGTCGATGAAGTTGATGCCGCGCTCGAGCGCCAGGTCGAGCTGGCTGTGCGCGTCCGCTTCCGTGTTCTGCTCGCCGAAGGTCATGGTGCCGAGGCAGATGCGGCTGACCTTCAGGTCGGTTTTACCCAGCGTGGTGTAGCGCATGGTTCAACGTCCGCGCAGAGCGTCGGCGCAGTCGCGCACCAGGGCCGGGCCGGCGTAGATCAGGCCGCTGTACAGCTGGACCAGCTTGGCCCCGGCGTCGAACTTGGCGCGCGCGTCGGCGCCTTGCATGATGCCGCCCACGCCGATGATGGGCAGGGCGTCGCCCAGTTCCGCCTTGAGCAGGCGGATCACCTGGTTCGATAGCTCGAACACGGGCGCGCCCGACAGGCCGCCCGCTTCCTCGCCGTGGCGCATGCCTTGCACGGCCGTGCGGCTGAGCGTGGTGTTGGTGGCGATCACGCCGTCGATCTTGTGGCGCAGCAGGGCGTCGGCGATGTTCTTGACTTGCTCGCCGTCCATGTCGGGCGCGATCTTCAGGGCCAGCGGCACGTAGCGCTTGTGCTGGTCGGCCAGGCGCGACTGGGCCTCCTTGAGCTGGCCCAGCAGGCCGTCCAGTTCCGAGCCGCCCTGCAACTGGCGCAGGTTCTTGGTGTTGGGCGAGGAGATGTTGACCGTCACATAGCTGGCGTAGGGGTAGACTTTTTGCAGGCACAGCAGGTAGTCGTCGACCGCCCGTTCGATCGGCGTGTCGGCGTTCTTGCCGATGTTCAGGCCCAGCACGCCGGCCTTGTCCTGGTAGAAGCGTGACGCCTGCACATTGGCCACGAAGGCGTCCACGCCGCCGTTGTTGAAGCCCATGCGGTTGATGATGGCGTTCGCCTCCGGCAGGCGGAACATGCGCGGCTTGGGGTTGCCGGGCTGGGCGCGCGGGGTCACGGTGCCCACTTCGATGGAACCGAAACCGAGGTCGTTCAGCGCGTCGATGTAGGCGCCGTCCTTGTCCAGGCCGGCGGCCAGGCCGACCGGGTTCTTGAAGGTGAGGCCCATCACGGTGCGCGGATCGGCCTTCGGTTGCGGCAGGCACTTGGTCAGGCCCAGCGCGGCGGCGCGCTTGAGGGCAGGCAGCGTCAGATGGTGGGCCGCCTCGGGATCCATCGAGAACAGCAGCGGGCGGGCCAGGGAATACAGGAAATGGTTGGACATGGGGGCACTCTGAATTAGGTGCGGTATTTTACCGTGTCCGGCCGGCAAGCCCTAGAGCGGGCTGCGCGTTTGCGGCCCGTTAGCGGCCCGGTTGCAACACGCCCCACTGGCCCCGGATGCGCGCCTCCAGCGGGCGGAAGTTGATCTTGTAGCTCATCTTGGGGCTGTCCTCGATCCAGTAGCCGAGGTAGACGTAGGGCAGGCCCAGCTCGCGCGCCTGGCCGATCTGCCACAGCACGTTGTAGGTGCCGTAGGACGCGCCCTCCACGTCGGGGTCGAAGAAGGTGTACACGGACGACAGGCCGTCCGACAGCATGTCGATGATGCTGACCATGCGCAGCGTGCCGTCCGGGTCGCGGAATTCCACCAGCCGCGTGTTGACCCGGCTTTGCAGCAGGAACTGGGCGTACTGGTCGCGGCTGTCCTGGTCCATGCCGCCGCCGGCGTGGCGCGCGCTCTGGTAGCGCAGGTACAGCGCGTAGTGTTCATCCGAGAACGACAGCGTGGCCACGGCCGCCCGCAACTGGCCGTGCTTGACCCACGCGCGGCGCTGGGTGCGGCTGGGCGTGAACAGGTCGGCCACCACGCGCACCGGGATGCAGGCCTGGCAACCATCGCAATACGGGCGGTAGGTGAAGATGCCGCTGCGGCGGAAGCCGTTCTTGACCAGCTCCGAATAGACGTCGGCGTTGATCAGGTGCGACGGCGTGGCCACCTGCGAGCGGGCCTGGCGGCCATCAAGGTAGCTGCACGGGTAGGGCGCCGTGGTGTAGAACTGCAGCGTGGCGAATGGCAGGTCGTTCAGGTGCGTCATCGAGCACGTCCTATCGGTACGATGGCAAAACAGATGGTGCGGTCAGGCATATCTTAGCGCGTCGCGCGGGCGCGGGTGTGCGCGCGCGCATGCGGTTCCAGCTTAACCGGCGCATGGCAAGGGCGCAATTGGTTCCCATGTGGAAATTGGCGGCAGGGCGATACTGTTGCGCAGATGCGCCAGGAAGCGCGCGCGCGGTATCGGCGCGGCGCCCAGCGAGGCCAGGTGGTTGGTCTCCTGCTGGCAGTCGATCATGGCCACGCCGTGGCTGCGCAGGAATTGCACCAGGTAGGCCAGCGCCACCTTGGAGCCGTCGCTGACGCGGGCGAACATCGATTCGCCATAGAACATGCGCCCGATGCACACGCCGTAGGCGCCGCCCACCAGCTTGCCATCGAGCCACAGTTCGGACGAATGGGCATAGCCGAGCCGGTGCAAGCCCGTGTAGCCGGCGATGATGTCCTCCGAGATCCAGGTGCCGGGGCCGTCCTTGCGCGGCGCGGCGCAGGCCCGCATCACCTGCTCGAACGCGCTGTCGAAGCGCACCTGCCAGCGGCCATCGGTGTGGCGGCTGCGCTCGACCTTGCGCAAGGTTTTTTTCAGGCTGTCGCTGATGCGGAACTGCTCCGTCATCAGCACCATGCGCGGGTCGGTGCTCCACCACAGGATCGGTTGGCCTTCGGAGAACCACGGGAAGATGCCGCGCTGGTAGGCCGCCAGCAAGCGCTGCGGCGACAGGTCGGCGCCGGCCGCCAGCAGGCCGGGCGCGTCCGTCGTGAGCGCGTCGGCCACGTCCGGGAAAGGGCTGTGCGCTTCAAGCCAGGGGATCACGGCCGCCTCAGACGTCGGTGCGCATGGGACGGTCCACGTCCTGGGTGTAGAAGCCGTGGCCGCCGCCTTCGCGCATGCGGGCGCGGTCGGCGAAGAACAGCTCCAGCGTGGTGCGGACGGTGGGGAAGGCCAGATCCTCCCACGGGATTTCGGCCTCCGTGAACATCTTCACTTCCAGGCTTTCCTCGCCGGGCGCGAAATCGAGGTCGCGCAGCGTGGCCAGGTAGAACATATGGACCTGGTGCACGCGGGCCACGTTGAGCAGCGTGAACAACTGGCCCAGTTCGATGTTGGCGCCTGCTTCCTCCACCGTCTCGCGCACGGCGGCCTGGGAGGTCGTTTCATTGTTCTCCATGAAACCGGCCGGCAGGGTCCAGTAACCGTAGCGCGGTTCGATGGCGCGCCGGCACAGCAGCACCTGGGTCTGGCCGTCGCGCTCCCACACGGGAATCGAGCCCAGCACCATCTTGGGGTTCTGGTAATGGATGGTGGCGCAGTGGCTGCACACGTAGCGCGGACGGTTGTCGCCGGCCGGCACGGTCAGCGACACGGGGTGGGCGCATTCGGAACAAAATTTCATAGGACAGGCTCAAGTCGTGATGTGCTTACTTTACACCCAATGCCGCCGCCGCGGCATGTCCCCGCGGGCCACGCACGAGGGAAAACGGGGCCGGGCGGCGTGGCGCGGGGCGGGGCGCGGCATTTATCGGGTCTATCGCTGACGATTTCGGGATTAATATTGCCTAAATCAAGTCTTTGCCCTATAATGATCACATCAGACGCGGGGTGGAGCAGTCTGGCAGCTCGTCGGGCTCATAACCCGAAGGTCACAGGTTCAAATCCTGTCCCCGCAACCAAATTCCAAAAAAACCGTCATCCATGCTAAGCTGGTGACGGTTTTTTTATTGCCGTGACCAAGCAACAGCGTCCGGCGAGAATTTGATTCAGATCATTGAATTCCCACTCCGCGATTGATGCAGCGCAAGAAGTATGGCTGTGGCGGAAGGTTCAATGCTAATCTCCCAGCATAAGCGTTGAGTGCGCCATCCCCTCTGTCCTGCGGATCGCGGCTCCCGGAACGCCAGCCTGCGCCCCCAATCACTGTGCCAGCCGTTTGAACCCGCCGGGATCGCCCGGTACGCCGTTCCGCCATCGGGACGCCTTGTGGATTCACCGCCGCCGCAACCTGAAAGGGGGGATGAAATGGCATCGTCGCGCAATCGTTTCATCGCTCTCGTCACCGTCAGCTACACGGTGCTGGCCCTGGCATGGATCTTCCTGTCGGACCAGATGCTGCTCAATCTGGTCAATGTGCGCGACGCGGCCTGGATGTCGACGGCCAAGGGCGTGTTTTTCGTCGTCAGCACCGCCGTCGGCTATTTCCTCGCCCTGCGCGCCCTGGCCGGCGACGACGGCCAACCGCAGCCGCTGCTGTCGATGATGGCCACCGGGCTGGCGCCCGCGCGCGGTTGCGGCCCGCTCTGCTATCTGCTGGCGGCCGCCCTGTCCGGCGCCACCCTGTTCGCGCGGCTCAACATGGTGACCGCCGGCCAGCACCATCCGTGGCTGATCCTGTTCGTGCTGCCGATCATCCTCAGCGCCATGCTGGGCGGCCTGGGGCCGGGCCTGCTGGCCACGGCCGTGTCCACGGTGGGCGACAAACTGCTGGCCATCGAGCCGCTGTACAGCATGCGCTTCGAACGTGGCGCGGACTTGCTGGTGTGGAGCTTGCTGGTGCTGAACGGCGTCGTCGTCAGCGTGCTCAGCGAGATCCTGCGCGGCGCGCTGCACCGGCGCGATGTGGACCGCACCCTGCTCACCAGCGTCGTCGGCGGCACCTCCGACGCCATTTACGTCAAGGACTTGCATGGCCGCTATCTGCTGGCCAATGGCGCGGCGGCCGCCTACCTGGGCCGGCCGCAGGCCGAGGTGCTGGGGCGCGACGACCTGGCCATGCTGCCGGTCGACACGGCGCTGGCGCTGGGCAAGCTGGACCAGGAAGTCATCGTCAGCGGCCGCACCCAGACCCATGAGGAATTCTTCGTCAACCAGGCGGGCGAGCGCCTGCTGTTCCAGTCGACCAAGGGCCCCATCTATGACACCTCCGGCGCCGTGGTCGGCATGTTCGGCGTGTCGCGCGACATCACCAAGAGCAAGCTGGCCGAGGAGCGCATCCAGTACCTGGCCCATTACGACGTGCTGACCGGCTTGCCCAACCGGGTGCAGCTCGACGAGCGCATCCAGCACGCCATCGTGCAGGTGGCCGAGGGCGGGCAGAAACTGGCCCTGCTGTTCCTCGACCTCGATCATTTCAAGGACATCAACGACAGCCTCGGGCACAGCGTGGGCGACGCGCTGCTGGTGGCGCTGGCGCGGCGGCTGCGCGCCATCATGCGCGCCGACGACATGGTGGCGCGCCTGGGCGGCGACGAGTTCGTCTTCCTGCTGCAAGGGGTGGACGTGGCCGGACTGGCGCAGACGGCCCAGCGCATCCTGGATGTGGTGGAGGAGACGTTCTCGATCGAGCAGCATGAACTGGCCGTCAGCGGCTCGATCGGCATCGCCCTGTATCCGGACGACAGCGGCGACCTGGAAGGCCTGGTCAAGTGCGCCGACGCGGCCATGTACCGCGCCAAGCAGAACGGGCGCAACCGCTACTGCTTCTTCACCGCCGAGATCGAGGCGCTGACCGTGCGCCGCATGCAGGTGGTGAGCGCGCTGCGCCACGCGCTGGAGCAGCACCAGTTGACCATCCACTACCAGCCCCAGCTCAGCGCGCGCGACGGCCGCATCATCGGCGCCGAGGCGCTGCTGCGCTGGCATCATCCGGTGCTGGGCCAGGTGTCGCCGGAGGAATTCATCCCGGCCGCCGAGGACAGCGGCTTGATCGTGCCCATCGGCGAGTGGGTGTTGCGGCGCGCCGTGCGCCAGATGAAGGCGTGGCTGGACGGGGGCATGGCGCCGATCGTGATGGCCGTCAATCTGTCGACCGTGCAGTTCCGCCATCCCAACCTGCCGGCCATGGTGGCCACCATCCTGGCCGAGGAACAGCTGCCGGCCAGGTACCTGGAGCTGGAGCTGACCGAGAGCGGCGCCATGCACGATCCGCCGGCCGCCATCGCCGTGATGGACCAGTTGCACGAGCATGGCGTGCGCATGGCGATCGACGATTTCGGCATCGCCTATTCCTCGCTCAGCTATCTGAAGAAGTTCAAGGTCTACAAGCTGAAGATCGACCAGTCGTTCGTGCGCGACATCAGCGCCGACCCGGAGGACCGGGCCATCGTCACGGCCATCATCGCCATGGCGCGCGGCCTGGGCCTGCGCACCATCGCCGAGGGCGTGGAGACGCAGGACCAGCTCGACTTCCTGCGCGAGCACGGCTGCGACGAAATCCAGGGCTATTTCTACAGCAGGCCCCTGACGGCCGAACAGTTCGGCCGCTTTGTCCAAGAGGTGGAACCATGCGCGGCGTGAGGGCGCATCGCCCGCTGCGGCGCCGTGGGCGCCGTCCCGCCCCGTGCGAGCGGGCGCGCAGCCATGTCATCCACCGGCGGCGCGCGCCGTGGCAGTGGACCGGCGAGTGACGCGCCGCGCGCCGCCTCAGGCGCCGGATGACGCGCCCGCGCCGTCCGCGCGCGGATGCAGGCTGGCCCACAGGTGGGCGGCGGCCATCGTGCGGTGGGGGCGGTAGCGGGCCAGGAATTGTTCGGTGCGCGCCATATCGGGCTTGGCTGCCTCGCCCAGCAAGTGCTGCAGGGCGGCGCGCACGGCCACGTCGCCGTGCAGCGAGCAGTCGGCATAGCCATAGCCGCGCAGCAGGCCGTAGTTGACGGTCCACGGACCGATGCCTTTCACGGCCAGCAGCGCAGCCGAGACTTGCTCGATGCCATAGTCCGGCCCCAGCGCCAGCCGCAGTTCGCCGCCGGCCACCAGTCGCGCCAGGCGCAGCACCGTCTCGGCCTTGGCGCGCGAGAACTTGCGCGTCGTGAGCGTGTCCGGATCCAGCCGGGCCGCGCTGGTGGCGTCCGGGTAGCACCACAGGCCGCCGCTGTGCTGGCGGCCCGCCTGCAGGATGAAGGTGCGGCGCAGCGCGATCGCGAACGGCAGGTTGATCTGCTGGCCGATGATGGCCCACGTGAGCGCTTCGAAGATGGTGGCCGACTGCACCACGCGCAGGCCCGCCTGCGCGCGCGTGAGGGGGCCGAACAAGGGATCGCCGGCCGTGAACTCGGTGAATGGCCGGGGATCGATACGCAGGCCCAGCATGGCCTCGGCCGCGGCGCGCGCATAGGCAATGATGGCGGGCGTGCAGGGGCCGTCGGCCACGATGGTGCAGTCGGCGGACGATGGCGCGCCGTCGTTTGCACCGTCGTTTGCACCGTCGTTTGCCCGGTGGTTTGCCCGGTCGGTCGCCCGGCCGGTTGCGCCGTCGTTTGCTATATCGGGCGCCAGATTGAGCGCGATGTCGAGCACCACCGGCACGCCGTCGAGCAGCATGCCTTTGCGCAGGCGCCGGGCGTCGGCCTGTTCGGCCACGCTCTCCGGGTCGCGCCGGTGGAAGGCCAGCACGTCGTCGAGCCGGTAGCCGGGTGGCAGCGGCAGTGTGAATCCGGCGCGCGTCATGTGGCGCCGGCCTTGCGCGGTGCGCCGAAACTGGGGCGGAAGCCCGTCACCAGCGCGGTCCCCAGCAGCACGATGGCGGCGCCGGTCCAGGTGTACCAGCCCGTGGTCTCGCCCAGGAACAGCACGCCCCACAGGATGCCGAACACGGGGCTGAGGAAGGTCACCGTGAGCGCGGAGGCCGGCCCCACGTCGTCGATCAGGCGGTAGTAGATCAGGTAGGCCACGCCGCTGCACAACACGCCCAGTGCCAGCACGGCGCCCATGATGCCGATGGTGGGCGCGGCCGGCGCCGGGAACCACGGCAGCACGGGGAGCACCAGCAGGGTGGCGGCCCACATGCTGCCGTGGGCGTTGGCGAACGGCGGCACCGATTGCGCCGCCTTGGCCGACTTGGCGTAGTTGCTGGCGATGCCGTAGTTGCAGGAGGCGAACAGCACGGCCGCGATGGCCAGACCGGCGCCGGGACCGGCGCTCACATGGTCGAAGCTGACCAGCAGCGCCACGCCGGCCGCGCCCAGCAGCAGGCCCGCCGCCACGGTGGGCGACACCATGCGGCGCGACCAGGCGGCGCCGATGACGGCGCCCCACAACGGCGTGCTGGCGTTGAGCACGGCCATCAGCGAGGCCGACAGCGTGCGCGCGGCGAACGCGAACAGCAGGAAGGGCAGGGCCGAATTGAACAGACCCAGGACCAGGTAGTGCTTCCAGTGCCGGCGCAGGTCGAGCGGCTTGCGCAGCACCAGTGCCACCAGCGCCAGGAACAGGGCGGCGAACAGCACGCGGTACTGGATCAGCAGCGCGGCGCCCAGCACGGGGGCGGCGATGCGCATGAACAGGAACGAGCCGCCCCAGATGGCGGCCAGCAGGATCAGTCGGAACAGGTTGGCGGTGCTCATGGACGGCGTCCCATGGAAAAGGCGTGATTGTCGTTCATGGGCGGCGCGCACGCCACCCGCTTCTTGCTTTCGAATTGCTCAGGCCACGCAGGCCTGGCTGCCCGGCGCTTCCGGCGTGGCCGCGTGGCCGACCTGCAGCGCGGCCGGCACGCCGTTCTTGATGGCCGTCATCTGGGCCAGGATGGAGATGGCGATTTCGGCCGGCGTCTTGCTGCCGATGTACAGGCCGATGGGACCGTGCAGCCGCGCCAGCTGGGCCGGCGTGACGTCGAACTGCAGCAGCCGTTCGCGCCGCTTGGCGTTGTTGACGCGCGAGCCGATGGCGCCCACGTAGAACGCGTCGGACTTGAGCGCCTCCATCAGGGCCAGGTCGTCCAGCTTGGGATCGTGGGTCAGTGCCACCACGGCGCTGCGGTGGTCCAGCCTCAGTTCCAGCACCAGGTCGTCGGGCATGGCATGCACCAGCCGCACGCCGTCCACGTTCCAGCCGGCGCGGTATTCCTCGCGCGGATCGCAGACGATCACGTGGTAGTCCATGGCCATGGCCACCTGGGCCAGGAAGCGCGACAACTGGCCGGCGCCGATGATCAGCAGGCGCCAGCGGGGGCCGTGCAGTGTGACGAGTTCACGTTCGTCGGCCCGCATCACGGCGCCCGGCGGCGCGGGCGCCAGCGTGACGGCGCCGCTGGCCATATCGAGCCGGCGTTCGACCAGCTCGTGCCGCTCCAGCCGTTCCAGCAGCTCGGCGACGCGGCTGCGGAGCGACAGCGGTTCGATCGCCAGTTCGATGGTGCCGCCGCAGGGCAGGCCGAAGCGGTGCGCCTCGTCGGCGCTGATGCCGTAGCTGACCCGCGCCGGCGCGGCGCGCCGCAAGCCGTCGCCACGCGCGCGGGCGATCAGGTCGTCCTCGATGCAGCCGCCCGAGACGGAACCGACCACGCTGCCGTCCTCGCCGATGGCCAGCATGGCGCCCACGGGGCGCGGGCTGGAGCCCCAGGTGCGGATCACGGTGACCAGTTCGCAGCGCCGCCCGGCGGCGATCCAGGCGGCGCAGGTCTTCAATACTTCAAGGTCGATGCTGTCCATGGCGGTGGGCTCCTCGCGGCTGCAGGCATTCGACTATACTATGGCTCTCCAAAGCCTGCAGGAAGACCTGATGACCCAACCCGACAACCACGACGACGGCAATCCCAAGTTCGGGCGCCTGCTGATCGTGCTGATCATCGCCGTGCTGTTCTGCGTCGCCCTCACATGGGTGATGGGCGCGGTGTTCCCCAACTTCCCCAACTTCAGCTGACTGCCGGCTCCCTGGCGCCGGCTCACCGGCGGCGCCGGCACACGGCGGCCAGCGCGGCCGCGTAGGGGCTGCCGGGCGCGATCGCTTCCGGGCTGAATTCCTCGAACCGATAGTTCTCGACCGGCTCGCCGCGCCCCATCGGCTCGGGATAGTAGATCTGCGCCCGCAGGATGGCGGTGCGCGCGCCGCACGCATACACGTGCTGCGCCTTGATGGAGCGGAACGGCTTGCCGCCGGGCGTGCTCTGGGGATGGCGGAAACTGCGCAACGTCCAGGCGCGCCGGCCCTGTTCCACGCGCACGACGCCGGCCCGGTCCAGGTACAGCGTGGCGCCTTCGGCCCAGCCCACGCGGCTCCAGTGCGTGCGGTGATGGGATGGGGATTTCCCCGCCGCCTGCGCCATGCCGCAGCAGAGCAGCAGCAAGGACAGGAGCAGGGCGCGCATGGCGGTGTGCCGGCTTACGGCAGCAGCGGCTTGCGGGCGGCCTGCTTGGCCTTGATCTCGGCCACGGTCTTGTCGATCACGCCGAGCCGGTAGCTGGTGGCGGGATGGATCGCCGTGTAGCCGTTCAGCACCGTGGGCGGGTACTGGCCGGCCAGGCGCTGCCAGAACGCGTGCGCGTGTTCGATGTTGTAGCCGGCGCGGGCCAGCAGGTACAGGGCCAGGTAGTCGGCCGCCGCGTCCAGTTCCTGCGGCACGGGCTTGATGCCGGCGCTGCCGATCAGCAGCGAGGTGTCGGGCCGCACGGCCACCAGATTGTCGATCATGCTGCCCACGGTGTAGGCCTGGCGCGTGGTGTTGGCGTGGCCCAGCACGTTGTGGGCGATGTCCTTGGCCAGCACGAAGGCGATCGCCTCGTCGCTCTGGGCGAAGTTGACCATGCCGCGCGTGATCAGCACGCGCTGGCCGTCCGCATAGGAATTGATGTTGTCCGAGTTGCCCAGGTCGACCTTGAAGGCGCAGGCGCGCGTGACGGGCACGGTGATGGCGCGCACGGCGCTGCCGCGGCGCACGGTGATGCTGAGCGCGGAATGGCGCCCCACCAGCGGGCCGAGGATGCGCGCGGCCTGGGTTTCGGCGTTGGGACCGGTGGGCAGCGGCTGCGCCTCCACCGACACCAGCTCGTCGCCCTTGCGCAGGCCGGCGCGGGCGGCGCCGCTGCCGGGCAGCACGCCCGACACCTGCAGCTGTTCGCCGTAACCCAGCGCGGCCTGGGCCGCGTCCGCGTACTCGCCCGGATACGAATACTTGTTCTTGGCCGTGAAGCCGAGCAGCGCATGGGCATGGGTGCGGCACAAGTCCGCATTGTTGATCAGCAGCGGCGCCACGATCTGGTACAGCCGCTCCTGGGTGGCCACCATGCCGCTCACCATGTCGCGCGCTTCCAGCATGCGGGCCGTGACCACCACCGGCTCCGGCGCCGGCGCGGCGCGCGGCGCGGTGGGCGCGGGCGCTTGCGGCGCCGTCTTGAAGGCCGAACACGCCGACAGCAGCAACGCCGCCGTCATGGCGGCCCATGGCGTTGCGGGGTGGCGGCGCGGCGCGCCTGGCTGCAGGTCGGTGTGGGGCATGGTCTGTCCTTAGTGTTTGCCGGTGCTGCCGAAACCGCCGGCACCGCGTTCGCTGGCGTCGAAATCGTCGACGATGTTAAATCCAACCTGCAGGACCGGCACGATGATCAGCTGCGCCAGGCGCTCCATCGGCTGCAGCGTGAAGGCGGCGTGGCCGCGGTTCCAGGTCGATACCATCAGCTGGCCCTGGTAGTCGGAATCGATCAAGCCTACCAGATTCCCCAGCACGATGCCGTTCTTGTGGCCCATGCCGCTGCGCGGCAGGATCATGGCGGCGTAGCCGGGATCGGCCACGTGGATCGCCAGGCCGGTGGGAATGAGCACGGTCTGGCCGGCCTCGATGGTGATGGGGGCGTCGATGCAGGCGCGCAGGTCCAGGCCGGCGCTGCCGGGCGTGGCGTAGGCGGGCAGCATGTCCTTCATGCGCGGGTCGAGGATCTTGACGTCGATGTTTTTCATTGTTGCGGTTTCAGTGTTTCGGGTGGTTCGGATGGTTCGGGCGGTGCGGACTATCGGGCCGCGCAAGCGTCACTGGAACAGCGAGTACTTGTCGATCCGTTTCGAGATCTCGCACACCAGCTGACGCGCCAGCGTGAGCTTGTCGGCGCGCGGCAGGATGGTGTGGCCGTTCTCGTCGAACAGGATGATGGTGTTGTCGTCCTGGCCGAAGGTGTGGTGGCCGATGTTCCCCACCAGCAGCGGGATGCCTTTCTTCTCGCGCTTGACGGCGCCGTATTCGAGCAGGTTCTCCGATTCGGCCGCGAAGCCCACGCAGTACGGATGGCCGGCCAGCGAGGTGCGGGCGGCCACGGTGGCCAGGATGTCCGGGTTCTGCTCGAATTTGAGTTCGGGCACGGAGCCGTCGCCCTTCTTCTTCATTTTCTGGGCGCTGCTGTTGGCCACGCGCCAGTCGGCCACGGCCGCCACGGCCACGAACACGTGCTGGCCTTCCACGGCCGCCATCACGGCGTCGTGCATCTGCTGCGCGCTCTGCACGTTGATGCGCTGCACGCCGTAGGGCGTGGGCAGGGCGGTGGGGCCGGAGATCAGCAGCACCTCGGCGCCCGCTTCGCGCGCCGCGCGCGCGACCGCGTAGCCCATTTTGCCCGACGACAGATTGGTGATGCCGCGCACCGGGTCGATGGCCTCGAAGGTGGGGCCGGCCGTGACCAGGATGCGTTTGCCGGCCATGGTCTTGGGCTGGAAGGCGGCGATCACCTCCTCCAGCAGCTGCTGCGGTTCCAGCATGCGGCCCAGGCCCACTTCGCCGCAGGCCTGCTCGCCGGCGCCGGGGCCGAAGATGACGATGCCGTCCTCGCGCAGCAGGGCCGCGTTGCGCTGGGTGGCGGGGTTCTGCCACATCTCCACGTTCATGGCCGGCGCGATCAGCAGCGGCAACTGGCGCGGACGGGCCAGGCACATGGTCGAGAGCAGGTCGTCGCACGCGCCGTGGGCCAGCTTGGCCATGAAGTCGGCCGAGCAGGGCGCGACCAGGATGGCGTCGGCGCCGCGCGTGACGTCGATGTGGGCCATGTTGTTGTCCACCCGGGGATCCCACTGGCTGGAGTACACGGGCTGGCCCGACAGGGCCTGCATGGTGACGGGCGTGATGAAGTGGGCGGCGGCGTCCGTCATCACCACCTGCACGCTGGCGCCCTGGCCGGTGAGCAGGCGGCACAATTCGGCCGCCTTGTAGCAGGCCACGCCGCCGGACAGGCCGAGGACGATTTTCTTACCAGTGAGGTCCATGCTGGTGCTCCGGAGTTAGCGGTTCACGCGGCGCAGTTCATCGAGGATGAACAGGCCGGCGCCCAGGCAGATGGCCGAATCGGCGAGGTTGAACGCCGGGAAGTGGCCGAATGCCTTGTGGTGGAAGTCGAGGAAGTCGATCACGTGGCCGTACAGCAGGCGGTCGATCACATTGCCGATGGCGCCGCCCAGGATCAGGGCCAGGGCCCAGCAGAACAGGCGCTGGCCGCCATGCTTCTTGAGCAGGTAGATGATGTAGGCCGCCGCGCCGAGGGCGAGGGCGGTGAAGAAGTAGCGCTGCCAGCCGCCCGCGTCGCGCAGGAAGCTGAACGCGGCACCGGGATTGTAGGCCAGCACCAGGTTGAAGAAGGAGGTGACGACTTTTTCCTCACCGAGCGTGAACAGCTTGGTGATGGTGATCTTGGACAGCTGGTCGAGCAGGATCACGATGGCGGCGATGCCGAGCCATGGCGTGATGCTGGAGGAGGATTTGGCGGAAAAGCGGGATTTGTTGGTGGCCATGGAATGTTGGTTGGTTTCGTGGCCGCCGCCGCGCCGGGTCCGGCATCCCGGGGGGATGCTGGCCGGCGCGGCGGCGGAGGCAGGCATGGTACAGAGTTAGGCGAACTTGCGGCGCTCGCCTGCGCCGAACAGGTTGCTGTGGCAGCGGCCGCACAGGGTCGGGTGGTCGGCGTGGCTGCCCACGTCGGCCCGGTAGTGCCAGCAGCGCTCGCACTTGTCGGCGGTCGATGCGGCCACTTCGACCGTCTCCTGGGCCGCGTCGGCCACCTCGGCCACCTTGGCCTGCGAGGTGATGAACACGAACTTGAGGTCGTCGTCCAGGCTGGCCAGCAGCGCGTACTTGTCGCCGGCCGCCTTGATGTTCAGCTCCGCCTGCAGCGACGAGCCGATGGCGCCCGAGGTGCGCAGGTCCTCCAGCTGCTTGGTGACGTCGGCGCGCACGGCGCGCAGCGCGTCGTACTTGGCCAGCAGGGCCGGGCCGTCGGCCAGTTCCGGCAGCTGCCACCAGGTCTGGGTGAAGATGGTCTCGTCGCTGGCCTGGAACGAGGCCGGGCCGGCGAAGATGGCCCATGCTTCCTCGGCCGTGAACGACAGGGCCGGCGCCATCAGGCGCAGCAGGCTTTGCGTGATGTGCCACAGCGCCGTCTGCGCCGAGCGGCGCGCCGGCGAGGTCAGGCCGGACGTGTACAGGCGGTCCTTGAGGATGTCGAGGTAGAAGCCGCCCAGGTCCTCCGAGCAGAAGTTCTGCAGCTTGGCCACCACGGGGTGGAACTCGAACTGCTCATAGTGCTGCGTGATCTGCGCCTGCAGCGCGCCCATGTTGGCGATCGCGTAGCGGTCGATCTCCAGCAGCTCGGCCACCGGCACGGCGTGCTGCGCCGGGTCGAAGTCGGAGGTGTTGGCCAGCAGGAAGCGCAGCGTGTTGCGGATGCGGCGGTACGATTCGGTCACGCGCTTGAGGATCTCGTCGGAGATCGACAGCTCGCCCGTGTAGTCGGTGGCGGCCACCCACAGGCGCAGGATGTCGGCGCCCAGCTTGTTGGACACGTCCTGCGGCGAGACGGTGTTGCCGACCGACTTGGACATCTTCTTGCCTTCGCCGTCGACCACGAAGCCGTGCGTGAGCAGGGCCTTGTACGGCGGCACGCCGTTCAGCATGGACGACGTCAGCAGCGACGAGTGGAACCAGCCGCGGTGCTGGTCCGAGCCTTCCAGGTACAGGTCGGCCGGGAAGTGCGACTGCTCCTTGTGCGAGCCGCGCAGCACGGTCTGGTGCGTGGTGCCCGAGTCGAACCACACGTCCAGCGTGTCCTTGTTCTTGTCGTAGTGGGCCGCCTCGTCGCCGATCAGGTCCTTCAGGTCCAGCTTGAGCCAGGCGTCGATGCCGCTCTTTTCGATCAGCTGCGCCACCTGTTCCAGCAGCTCCGGCGTGCGCGGATGCAGCTCGCCCGTCTCCTTGTGCACCACGAAGGCCATCGGCACGCCCCACTGGCGCTGGCGCGACAGGGTCCAGTCGGGACGGTTGGCGATCATGCCGTGCAGGCGCGCCTGGCCCCAGTCGGGGAAGAACTTGGTCGCGTCGATGCCCTTGAGGGCCGTCTGGCGCAGCGTCGGGCCGCCATCCTTGGGATGGACGTCCATGCCGGCGAACCACTGCGAGGTGGCGCGGTAGATGATGGGGGTCTTGTGGCGCCAGCAGTGCATGTAGCTGTGGTCGAACATCTTCACTTCGAACAGCGCGCCTTCCTCCTTCAGGGCCGCGCAGATCGGCTTGGACGCCTCCCAGATCGTCATGCCGCCGAACAGGGGCAGCGATTCGGCGTACTTGCCGTCGCCCAGCACCGGGGTCAGGATGGCGTCGTCCTTCATGCCGTGCGCCTTGCAGGAGATGAAGTCGTCCAGGCCATAGGCGGGCGCCGAGTGCACCACGCCGGTGCCGCTCTCGGTGGTCACGTAGTCGGCGATGTACATCGGCGACAGGCGGTCGTAGAACGCGTCGCGCGCGGCCAGCGGGTGGCGGAAGCCGATGCCGGCCAGGGCCTGGCCGTCGCAGGTGGCGATGGTGGTGCCTTCGAGCTTGTAGCGGGCCAGGCACGACACGGCCAGGTCCTGGGCCAGGATCAGCAGCAGCGGCTGGCCGTCGCGCACGGTTTCCACCAGCGCGTACTTGACCTCGGCGTGCACGTTCAGCGCCTGGTTGGACGGGATGGTCCACGGGGTGGTGGTCCAGATCACGATGTAGCCGTTCTCGGTCGGCAGCTGGTCGAGGCCGAAGGCGGCCGCCAGCTTGTCATGCTCGGCGAACTTGAAGCCGACGTCGATGGCCGGGTCGCGCTTGTCGGCGTATTCCACTTCCGCCTCGGCCAGGGCCGAGCCGCAATCGAAGCACCAGTTGACCGGTTTCAGGCCGCGGTAGACGAAGCCCTTGTCGAGCAGCTGGCCCAGGGCGCGCAGCTCGTCGGCCTCGTTCGAGTAGTTCATGGTCAGGTACGGGTTCTCCCACTCGCCCAGCACGCCGAGGCGGATGAAGTCCTTGCGCTGGCGCTCGACCTGCTCGTGGGCGTAGGCGCGGGCCTTGGTCAGCACGTCGGCCGTGGGCAGGTTCTTGCCGTACAGTTTTTCGATCTGGATCTCGATCGGCATGCCGTGGCAATCCCAGCCCGGCACGTAGGGCGCGTCGTAGCCGGCCAGGGTGCGCGACTTGACCACCATGTCCTTCAGGATCTTGTTGACGGCGTGGCCGATGTGGATGTCGCCGTTGGCGTACGGCGGGCCGTCGTGCAGCACGAACTTGGGACGGCCGGCGGCCGCCTTGCGGATGCGCTGGTAAATCTTCTTGTCCTGCCATTCCTTGACCCATTGCGGCTCGCGCTTGGCCATGTCGCCGCGCATGGGGAAGGGGGTTTCGGTCATGTTGACCGGGTATTTGCTCTCGGGCTTCTTGCCTTGCTTGTCTTGTTTCGGATTGGCTGGTTTGTTATCGGACATGTTTATCTTCTAGGTGACGTCTATCGTATTTGCTTGGGAGTGTGCCGGCGCGTTTGGCTTCGCGTTGCGCACTCAAATTCGGTCGGTGGCCCCGGTGGCCCCATTGCTGGCGCCGGCGCGCAGGCGGAAATACGCGCGCGCCTGCTCCGAGTCGCGCTCGATGGCGGCCGTCAGCGTGGGCAGGTCCACGTATTTTTCCTCGTCGCGCAGCTTGTGCAGGAATTCCACCCGCACCTGGCGGCCGTAGCAGGACTGGTTGAAGTCGAACACGTGCACTTCCAGCAGCACGCGGCCGCTGTCCTCCACCGTGGGGCGCACCCCCAGGCTGGCCACGGCCGGCAGCGGCCCGTCGGCCAGGCCGTGCACCTGGACGATGAAGATGCCGCCCAGCGCGGGCCGGTGCGGCACGCGCAGGTTGAGGGTGGGGAAGCCCAGCGTGCGGCCCAGTTTCTGGCCATGGATCACGTGGCCGGAGATGGCGTACGGGTGGCCCAGCAACTGCTCGGCGTGCGCGAAGTCGCCCGCGTGCAGGGCGGCCCGCACGGCCGAGGACGAGATGCGGGTCTCGCCGTTCATCACGGTGGGCAGGGTCTCGACCTGGAAGCCGTAGTGGCGGCCGGCCTCCTGCAGCATGGCGACGTTGCCGGCGCGCCGGGCGCCGTAGCAGAAGTCGTCGCCCACCATCAGCCACTTCACGTGCAAGCCTTCGACCAGCACCCGTTCCGTGAATTCCTGCGGCGTGAGGGCCGCGAAGTGCTCCGAGAAGTGCTCGACGATGACGCGGTCGATGCCGTTGTTGTCCAGCGATTGCAGCTTGTCGCGTAGGTTGGCGATGCGCGGCGGGGCCTTGGACAGGTCGCCGGCCTTGTGGGCGAAGAATTCGCGCGGGTGGGGTTCGAACGTCATCACGGCCGCTTCGAGGCCGAGCTGGTCGGCCGCGGCGCGCACGTGCGCCAGCAGGGCCTGGTGGCCACGGTGGACACCGTCGAAATTGCCGATGGTCAACGCGCATGGCGCGCGCGCCGCCGCATTGGGGAGACCGCGAAATACCTTCATGGGATGTGAGGAAAAACTGTCGCCAAAAGGGGGATTATACGGACTGTTTGGACTAAGCACAGCCGCCGGGGGTGCCGGGGGGGCGATTTCGGGCCCTGTAAACGCAAAAAGCGCGGATCAACCGCGCTTTTTAGAGGATCAGATCGAAAACGGGCCGGAGCCCGTCTGGTTCACCTTACATCGGGTGGTTGATCTGCAGCATCCAGTAACGGGCCAGGTCGGCGGCGCCGTCCGTGCCCTTGACCGTCTTCAGCGTGGCCAGGGCGGCAGGCTTCTTGCCGGCCTGGGCCTGGGCGATGCCCAGGTGCAGCTTCAGTTCCTCAGGGTGCTTGGCGTCGTCCATCTTGGCCGCCTTGGTCATCAGCTCCAGACCCTTGTCGACCTTGCCGGCGGTGACCATGCCGAAGCCCAGGTTGCTCAGGCCATCGGCATCCTTGTTCTTGGTCAGTTCCGCTTCCTGCGCCGCCGCCGTCTTCTCGCTGTCGGCGGCCGTCTTCACGGCCAGGTCCTTCAGACGCTGGTGGCGGGGCGCATCGGAGCCGACACCCAGCACGCCCTTCTTGTAGCCCTGGTCGATCACCTTCAGCGCCTCAGCCGGATTGCCGGCCTGCAGGGCCAGCTGGCTCATCTCCATGTATTCGCCCGGCTTGGCCAGCAGGCCGTTGGCCAGGCGCAGGCGCAGCACGTCCAGCGACAGGGTGCCCGAGAAGCCGGGCTTGCCCGACACGCGGTTCAGCAGGTCGGCCCAGTAGCTGGTCTTCGGATAGGAGCCGGCCAGTTTCTCCAGGGTCTGCACGTAGCCGGCCTTGTCGTTCTGTTTCAGCTGGATGTTGGCCAGCATCTGCAGCGACGACTCGCTGTTGGCGTGCGACGATTGCAGTTCCTTGGCCGCTTCCGCGTATTTGCCGCTGATGTAGTAGGTCTGCACCAGCAGTTCGCGCATCTGTGGATTGTCGCTGTCTTTGAGCGAGCGCTGGATCCAGATGATGGCTTTCGGGTAGTCCTTGGCGCGGTAGTAGATGCCGGCCAGGGCCTGGGTGAATTTGGGGGCTTCGGCGGCGGACAGCTTGCCGGAATTGATCACGGCCTCGAAGGCCTTGGCGGCGGCGTCGTTGTCGCCGGCGGCGGCCGCGGCCGAGGCGCGGGTGCGCTCGATCATGTAGATTTCGTTGGGGGTCTTGCCGCCCACGGCGTCGGCCTCTTTCAGCTTGGCCAGCGCTTCCTTGTTCTTGCCTGCCTGTGCCAGTTTCTGCGCTTCCAGCAGGGGCTTGCCGATTTCCGCGCGCACCGTGTCGGCCGCGTAGGCGACCGGGCTCAGGCCAACGATGGGGGCGGCTGCGGTGAAACCGATAGCGGCCATTACCAGGCCGAGATGAGCGAGACGAAACTTGGTCATGGGGAGAAATCTTTCTTCAAAATGCGAAAATAGGCAGGATAATCCTGCCTATCGTTCGTGTAAAGGGACGTACTGCTGAAGTCATTTCAAAAAGCCCATGGCTTCGTTGTGGCGCCTTGCCGTGCAGGCGCACTGTCTTCGGCGCCACGCCTCGCCATGGTCATTTTGAAACAACTTCTTACTGGAACTGTTCGTTGCCGACCAGGCCAATCTTGGTCACGCCCAGACGCTGGGCCGAAGCCATCACGCCTGCCACAACCTTGTACGACACCAGCTTGTTGGGCCGCAGGTGCACTTCCGGCTGGTCGGCTTGCGCCGCCACATCCATCAGTTTCGCTTCCAGGGAGTGACGGTCCGGAATGACCGCATTGTCCCACAGAATCGTACCGTCGAAGTCCACGTCGATGGTGACCACGACCGGTTCCTTGGTCGGCG
The DNA here is from genome assembly GCF_058801745.1 of Rugamonas sp. GW822-FHT03B10. Classification (NCBI taxonomy): domain Bacteria; kingdom Pseudomonadati; phylum Pseudomonadota; class Betaproteobacteria; order Burkholderiales; family Oxalobacteraceae; genus Rugamonas; species Rugamonas sp. GW822-FHT03B10. The sequence continues at coordinate 569,728 of NZ_JBXANP010000002.1, forward strand.
GCGGCGGGGTGCCGACCGGCATGTTCAAGTTCACCGAGTGGTTAGCCTTAGGAATCGTGATGATCATCATGATAATCAGCACCAGCATCACGTCGATGAGGGGCGTCATATTCATTTCCATCATTGGTTCCGGATCCGCGCCCTTGGCGCCGCCCGAACCGACATTCATACTCATGGTGTTTCCTTTTAAGAAGGGGGCTGGATCCGCCCCGGCGCGATGTTGCCGTCCGGGGCGGGCAGGGCATTAACCCTTATCAGGCGGTTCGGTGATGAAGCCGACCTTCTGGATACCAGCACGCTGGGTCGTGTAGATCACCTTGCCGATCGCTTCGTAGCGCGTTTCCTGGTCGCCACGTACGTGCACTTCCGGCTGCGGCAGCTTGACTGCTTCCAGCTTCAGAAAATCGAACAACTCATTCGTGTCCTTCATTTTCTTCTGATTCCAGTAGATGTCGCCATCCTTGCTCACGACGATGTTGACATCTTCCGGCTTGGTCTGAATCACCTGGTTGGCTTCTTCCGGCAGCTTGATCTTGATCAGCTTCAGAACAACCGGGCTCGTGATCAGGAAGATAATCAGCAGAACCAACATGATGTCCACGAGGGGCGTCGTGTTGATTTCCGACATGACCTGATCTTCATCTCCGCTATCGGAGCCTACGGACATCGACATGGTGATTACCCGATCTTTTTAGCGCCGGCGGCACGGCCAGCTTCGCTGGTGGACATGGCGCCCGAGATCAGCACCGAGTGCACGTCGGCGCTGAAGGAACGCACGTCTTCCATGGCCGACTTGTTGCGACGCACCAGCCAGTTGTAGCCCAGCACGGCAGGAACGGCGACGAACAGACCGAAGGCGGTCATGATCAGTGCTTCACCCACAGGACCCGCCACTTTGTCGATCGAGGCGTTACCGGACATGCCGATGGCGATCAGTGCATTGTAGATACCCCACACGGTACCGAACAGACCGATGAACGGTGCGGTCGAACCGACGGTGGCCAGGAACGACAGGCCGTCTTGCAGACGCGACTGGACTTTGTCCACGGCGCGCTGGATCGACATGGTGACCCAGGTCGACAGGTCGATTTGTTCCAGCAGGGCGCCGTCGTGGTGGGCGGTGGCCTTGGTGCCGGTTTCAGCGATGAAACGGAACGGCGAGCCATCGGTCAGCGCGCTCGAACCGGCGGCGATCGACGACGCTTTCCAGAACTTGGCCGTGGTTTCTTTCGACTGCTTGAAGATCTTCATCTGGTCGATCAGCTTGGTGATGATGATGTACCACGAGCCCATCGACATCAGCGACAGGATGATCAGGGTGCCGCGCGACACGAAGCCGCCGTTCCAGACAGCTTCGAAGCCGTATGGGTTTTCCACTTCTTCCTTGGTGACCTTGGCGGCTGGAGCGGACGCTTCCGGTGCTGCTGCTGCCGCATCCGCTGCGGGCGCTGCTGCCGTATCCGTCGCTGCTGGCGCCGAGGCGGCTGCCGAAGCTGGTGCGTCTTCAGCCAGGGCTGGTGCGCTTACCAGGGCGGTAGCTGCGGTCACCGAAAACAGCACAGCGGCCAGTACAGCGGACAAACGGGTATTCTTAAACATGCTTCCTCCAAATTGATAAAATAATCAGATCGCTGAAATAAGGTTAACAACGAACTTCGGTGAGACTGGCGAGTCCCGGTTTACTCCAGCGTCCAAACGTATTGCACTTGCGTCCACGACTGTTCTGGCTTGCCGTCGGTCATGCCTGGCTTGAACTTGCATTGGCTAATACCCTTCACTGCTGCTTTGTCCAGTTCTCTGAAACCACTCGATTTCAGGATCTTGGATTCGAGTACGTGACCATCCGTTCCGACCAGGAACTGCAGGGTCACCGTACCGGTTTCTTCGTTGCGCAGCGATGACTTAGGCCATTCTGGTTTTGCGCAAGCGTTGAAATCGTATACTGCTGGAATGTGCACCGACTTGGCCGGGCCAGGAGGGGCTGCCGGCGGGGCCGGAGGCGCCTTCTGCAGCTCGTTCGTCGCCGGCTTCACGTTGGTCGCGTTGGCGATCGTGTTCTGGACCGGTGGCGGTTGCTGCACGTTCACCTCAACTGGCGGGATGAAAGGCGGCGGCGGCGCTTTCATTTCCGGCGGCGGGGGCGGCGGTGGGAGCTCTTTCGGTGGAGGAGGTTTCACTTCCTCGATAATCTTGGTTTCAACGGGCTCGATCATCTTGCTGACCATCCGTTTGCCCAAGCCTGACACGATCCCGTAAGCGACCAGGATGTGCAGAAGAACCACGATGGTGATGCCTGTTACGTTCTTCCCGGCGCTTTTCTCGTTGTGCGTGAAATTCATGCCTGCTTTCTCCAATACCAACTCTTTTTGTTGCTACCAAACCCCAAAATGGCGACACAAAACAACAGTCGCATCCGGGACGTCGGCGAATTATACATACGAATTCTTGATTTTACATAGAATTTTCAAGCCTAAAACCGGTTAAATTTCATGCGCTTAGCCCCTGTGGGCGGTGCTCTGCTGCGGTGCGTCTGCACCGTTCTGGCACAAAAAGCAAGTAATTTCGGCACGTTTTTGATGCAAGATAATCGATAGCGTTATTATGTTTTTAAAATTCACAAAACGCGAAATTATGTGTGCCGATTTCAAATTTACGCGATGCGAAATTTGGCGCTTTCTGTTGCTTCGATGGAACTTGTTCTGCGTGGATGATGAGAAACAGGTCAAAAAAAATTTGACTTCCGCACCGCAGCATGCATTGCCGATTCAAACCGGGTTGAGGAGCGCGGCCTCCGCGACGGGACGGGAGGCCGCCGGGCTCAGCTGTTACGAGCCCGTTTTTCGCGCTTGACTTCGAGCGAGCTGACCACCTCGCCGTTCGGGGCCACCGTCTCCAGGTGCACGTCGAAACCCCACAGGCGGGCGACGTGCTTGAGCACCTCGTTGGCCTGCTGGTTCAGGGGCCGGCGCTGGAACTGCGTGTGGCGCAGGGTGAGGGCGCGATCATCGCGGGTGTTGACGGACCACACCTGGATATTGGGCTCGCGGTTGCCCAGGTTGTACTGCTCGGCCAGTTGCTGGCGCACGTAGCGGTAGCCGAGCTCGTCGTGGATGGCCGACACGGCCAGCTTCTCGTTGTTGTCGTCGTCGAGCACGGCGAAGAAGTGGAACTCGCGGATCAGCTTGGGCGACAAATACTGGGCGATGAAGCTCTCATCCTTGAAATTGCGCATCGCGAAGTCCAGCGTCTTGCGCCAGTCGCTGCCGGCGATGTCGGGGAACCATTCCTTGTCCTCGGCCGTCGGGTGTTCGCAGATGCGGCGGATGTCCGTCATCATGGCGAAGCCGAGCGCGTACGGGTTGATGCCGCTGTAATAAGGGCTGTTGACGGGCGGCTGGTAGACCACGTTGGTATGGCTCTTGAGGAACTCCATCATGAAGCCGTCGCCGACCACGCCCTCGTCGTACAGCTGGTTGAGGATGGTGTAGTGCCAGAACGTGGCCCAGCCCTCGTTCATGACCTGGGTCTGGCGCTGCGGGTAGAAATACTGGGAGATCTTGCGCACGATGCGCACCATCTCGCGCTGCCACGGCTCCAGCAGCGGCGCGTACTTCTCGATGAAGTACAGCAGGTTCTCCTCGGGCTCGGGCGGGAAGCGCCGCACCGTCCGGTCCACCTCCTCCTCCTCGCGCCGCGGCACGGTGCGCCACAACTCGTTGATCTGCGACTGCACATAGGCTTCGCGCTCCTTCTGGCGCGCGTACTCCTGGGCCATGGACAGCTTGGCCGGGCGCTTGTAGCGGTCCACGCCGTAATTCTGGATCGCGTGGCAGGAATCGAGCAGCAATTCCACGGCGTCGATGCCGTGGCGCTGCTCGCACTCGGCGATGTAGTTCTTGGCGAACACCATGTAGTCGACGATGGCCTCGGCGTCGGTCCAGGTGCGGAACAGATAGTTGCCCTTGAAGAAAGAGTTGTGGCCGTAGGCCGCGTGCGCGATCACCAGCGCCTGCATGGTCAGGCTGTTCTCCTCCATTAAATAGGCGATGCACGGGTTGGAGTTGATGACGATCTCGTACGCCAGCCCCATCTGCCCGCGCTTGTAGCCCTTCTCCGTGGCCAGGAAGTGCTTGCCGAACGACCAATGGTTGTAGGACACGGGCATGCCGACGGACGTGTAGGCGTCCATCATCTGCTCGGCCGTGATGATCTCCAGCTGGTTGGGATAGGTGTCCAGCCCGAAATTCTCGGCCACCCGGCGGATTTCCTCGTGCGCCTGCTCGATCAGGTCGAACGTCCATTCCGATTGCTCGGGCAGGGCGTTCGGATGGCGCGGCTTTTTGAGCATCTGGTTCATTATTTCGGCTGCTTCTTGAAGAGTTCACGGAACACCGGGTAGATGTCGGCCGGCGTGACGATTTTCTGCATGGCGAAGTTGGGGTGGTGGTCGGGCACCTGGGCGTACTGCTCCCACAGGTTCTGCGGCGGGCCGTCCGTGATCTCGACATAGGTGTAGTACTGCACCTTGGGCATGATGGTGTTGATCAGCAGCTGGCGGCACAGTACGGAATCGTTGTCCCAGTTGTCGCCGTCGGACGCCTGGGCCACGTAGCTGTTCCACTGGCCGCCGCCGTAGCGCTCGTCGATGATCTTGTTGAGCAGGTGCAGGGCCGACGACACCACCGTGCCGCCCGACTCGCGCGAGTGGAAGAACTCATCCTCGTCCACCTCGGCCGCGGCCGTGTGGTGGCGGATGAAGACCACGTCGATCTTGTCGTAGACCCGCTTGAGGAACAGGTAGAGCAGGATGAAGAAGCGCTTGGCCGTGTCCTTGCGCGTCTCGTCCATGGAGCCCGACACGTCCATGATGCAGAACATCACGGCCTGGGTCATGGGCTTGGGCACCTTGATGCGGTTGCTGTAGCGCAGGTCGAACGGGTCGATGTAGGGGATGGCCAGCAGCCGCGTGTGCAGGTGGTGGATCAGTTTCTTCAGCTCCACCACTTGCGGGTCTTCCAGCGGGGCGCCGGCCAGCAGCAATTCCTCGAGTTCGCGCTCGGCCTCGATCAACCGCTTGCGCGACGAGCCGCCCACGGCGATGCGCCGGCCCAGCGCGCCGCGCAGCGAACGCAGCACGTGGATGTTGGACGGCGTGCCCGACACCGTGTAGCCGGCCCGCTGGTTCTTGAATTCCGTGGTGGCCGCCAGCTGGGTCTTGACCATGTGCGGCAGTTCCAGGTCCTCGAAGAAGTAGTTCATGAATTCTTCGCGCGACAGTTCGAAGATGAAATCATCCTCGGTCAGCTGGTCGCTGTTGCCGGCCTTGCCGCGCCCGGCCCCGCCGCCGCCCTTGGGCCGGTTGATCAGGTCGCCCTTCTGGTATTCCTCGTTGCCGGGGTTGATGGTTTCCCACACGCCGCCATGGGCGTGGCCGAACGACGGCTCGCCCACGTCCTTGACGGGGATGGAGACTTTCTCACCGTTCTCGATGTCGGTGATGGAACGGCCCTTGATGGCGCGCCCGACGGCGTCCTTGATCTGGGCCTTGTAACGGCGTAGGAACCGCTCGCGGTTGACGGCGGACTTGTTCTTGCCCTGCAAACGACGGTCGATGAGGTAAGTCAAAAGATGCCTCCTGCTGCGATTGATGCGGCGGTCGGGGCGGGGCGGGCGCGCGGCGCCCGTCCCGGCTTAAGCCCCCGACCGTCTTAAGACGACTTCCTCACGCGCAAGTACCATTCGCACAGCAGCCGCACCTGCTTGGCCGTGTAACCCTTCTCCACCATGCGCGCCACGAAGTCGGCGTGCTTGTTGGCGTCCTCGGCGCTGGCCTTGGCGTTGAAGGAGATCACGGGCAGCAGCTCCTCCGTGTTGGAGAACATCTTCTTCTCGATCACGGTGCGGAACTTCTCGTAGCTGGTCCAGGCCGGGTTCTTGCCGCCGTTGTTGGCCCGCGCCCGCAGGCCGAAGTTGACGATCTCGTTGCGGAAGTCCTTGGGATTGGAGATCCCGGCCGGCTTCTCGATCTTCTCCAGCTCGTTGTTCAGCGATTCGCGGTCGAAGCTCTCGCCGGTGTCCGGATCGCGGTATTCCTGGTCCTGGATCCAGAAGTCGGCGAACGTCACGTAACGGTCGAAGATGTTCTGGCCATACTCGGAATAGCTCTCCAGGTAGGCGGTCTGGATTTCCTTGCCGATGAACTCCACGTACTTCTGCGCCAGGTACTCCTTGATGTAGGAGAAGTATTTCTGTTCCGTCTCGGGCGGGAACTGCTCGCGCTCGACCTGCTGCTCGAGCACGTACAGCAGGTGCACGGGGTTGGCCGCCACCTCGGTCGTGTCGAAGTTGAACACCTTGGACAGGATCTTGAACGCGAAGCGGGTCGACAGGCCGTTCATGCCCTCGTCCACGCCGGCGTAGTCCATGTATTCATGGATGGACTTGGCCTTGGGATCGGTGTCCTTGAGGTTCTCGCCGTCGTACACCAGCATCTTGCTGTAGATGCTGGAGTTCTCGGGCTCCTTCAGGCGCGACAGGATCGCGAACTGCGCCATCATCTTCAGCGTGCCGGGCGCGCATGGCGCCTGGTACAGCGAGGAATTGGCCACCAGCTTGTCGTAGATCTTGATCTCGTCCGTCACGCGCAGGCAGTACGGCACCTTGACGATGTAGATCCGGTCGAGGAAAGCCTCGTTGTTGCGGTTGTTCTTGAACGACTTCCATTCCGACTCGTTCGAGTGGGCCAGGATGATGCCGTCGAAGGGGATGGCGCCGAAGCCCTCCGTGCCCTTGTAGTTGCCTTCCTGGGTGGCCGTCAGCAAGGGGTGCAGCACCTTGATCGGGGCCTTGAACATCTCCACGAATTCCATCAGGCCCTGGTTGGCCAGGCACAGGCCGCCCGAATAGCTGTAGGCGTCCGGATCATCCTGGGCGTAGTCCTCGAGCTTGCGGATGTCGACCTTGCCCACCAGCGAGGAGATGTCCTGGTTGTTCTCGTCGCCCGGCTCGGTCTTGGAGATGGCCACCTGTTTCAGCACGGACGGGTAGCGCTTGACCACGCGGAACTGGTTGATGTCGCCGTTGAACTCGTGCAGCCGCTTGACGGCCCACGGGCTGGGGATGCTGCGCAGGTAGCGGCGCGGAATGCCGTAATCCTCTTCCAGGATGGTGCCGTCCTCCTCCTCGTTGAACAGGCCCAGCGGCGATTCGTTGACGGGCGAGCCTTTCAGGCAATAGAACGGCACATGCTCCATCAGCGACTTGAGCTTTTCGGCGATCGACGATTTGCCGCCGCCCACGGGACCGAGCAGATACAGGATCTGCTTGCGTTCCTCCAGGCCCTGCGCGGCATGGCGGAAGTAGGACACCACTTGCTCGATCACTTCCTCGGTGCCGTAGAACTCGCGGAACGCAGGATAAATCTTGATGACCTTGTTGGCGAAGATGCGCGACAGCCGGGTATCGTTACGGGTGTCGACCAGGGTGGGCTCGCCGATCGCGGCGAGCATGCGCTCCGGGGCGCTGGCGTAGGTCAGGCGGTCCTTCTTGCACAGGGCAAGATATTCCGACATCGACATTTCCTCTTCGCGAGTCCGTTCATACCGTGCGGCGTAGTTGTCAAAAATGGTCATTTGAATGTCCTTTAATGTAAGCCTACAAGTCGTGTATCTCGGCAGTCGGTGTCGTGGTCTCTGCCTGGTGTTTTAGTCGTTACTCACTCCTGATGGTTTTTGTTGTTGTTCTCGTCCGCTTCCCTGTGGCGGCCGGATTGCCCGGACCCTGGAGTGGACGTTTATTGTCGCCGCGCGATGGATGTTGGCCGGCTTTATGTTAGTTCGTCGTAACGCATCTTACGTTGATGAAATTGATCATTGCTCTATTGGTTCAGGAAGTCAAGCGCTATGTCATTACATTCTTAAAAATACTTTGTAAGTCATTGATTTTAAAAGATAAAAATGACCACTTTATGCTATTTTCAACGGCTTTTCCGGCGTATTTCCGCCCCATGGATATCACCTTATCACGGCTGCCGAGAGCGCGCATCACGCGCCGCAAAATGTGAAATCGCGCCGCAACAGGCGCCTCCGCCCGCAGCCGCGCCGCGCATGCGCTAAGATGGCTGTTCATGGTTGTCGCATCGCCGCGTCAGCCCTATCAGAACAAGGAATAAAACATGATGAACGACCAATTGCGCGCCGCGCTGCAACAGATGCCCAAGGCCGAACTGCACATCCACATCGAAGGCTCGCTGGAGCCGGAACTGATCTTCGCGCTGGCCGCGCGCAACGGCGTGGCGCTCGCCTATCCATCGGTGGAGGCGCTGCGCGCGGCCTACGCCTTCACGGACCTGCAATCGTTCCTCGACATCTACTACGCCGGCGCCAGCGTGCTGCTCAAGGAGCAGGACTTCTACGACATGACGGCCGCCTACCTGCGCCGCGCCGAGGCCGACAACGTGCGCCACGCGGAAATCTTCTTCGACCCGCAGACCCACACGGCGCGCGGCGTGCCGATGCAGGCCGTGATCGACGGCCTGCATCGCGCCTGCCAGGACAGCCCGGTCAGCGCCACGTTGATTCTGTCGTTCCTGCGCCACCTGTCGGAGGAGGACGCGTTCGCCACGCTGGAGGCGGCGCTGCCGTTCCGCGACAAGTTCATCGGCATCGGCCTCGATTCGTCCGAGGTGGGCAACCCGCCCGAGAAGTTCGCGCGCGTGTTCGCGCGCTGCCGCGAACTGGGCTTCCACCTGGTGGCCCACGCGGGCGAGGAAGGCCCGCCGGCCTACATCGAGACCGCGCTCGACGTGTTGCACGTGGAGCGCATCGACCACGGCGTGCGCTGCCTGGAGGACGCCGCCCTCACGGCGCGGCTGGCGCGCGAGCAGGTGCCGCTGACGGTGTGCCCGCTGTCGAACGTGAAACTGTGCGTGTTCGACCGCATGGAGCAGCACAACATGCTGCAGCTGCTGGACGCGGGCCTGGTGGCCACCATCAACTCGGACGACCCGGCCTACTTCGGCGGCTACATGAACGCCAACTTCGAGGCCACGTTCGAGGCGCTGCCGCTGGGCCTGTCGCACGCGCAGCGGCTGGCGCGCAACAGCTTCGCGGCCGCCTTCCTGCCGGCCGACGTCAAGCAGCGCTACCTGGACGAGGTGGACGCCTTCTTCGCCAAGCTGTAACACGGGCGGACGCGCCATGCTGACCCTGGCCCTGAAGATGACGGCGCGCGACTGGCGCGCCGGCCAGCTGCGCTTCCTGCTGGTGGCGCTGACGGTGGCCGTGGCGGCGCTGGCCGCGTCCGGCTTTTTCATCGACCGCCTGCGCACCGGCATGGAGCGCGACGCGCACCAGTTGCTGGGCGCGGACGTGGTCGTCAACGCCGACCTGCCGGTCGATCCGGCCTGGCGCGCGGAGGCGCTGCGGCGCGGCCTGACGCTGACCGACACGGTCGGTTTCGCCAGCATGGCGCAGGCCGGCGAGGGCGAGCGCTCGCAATCGCAACTGGCCGCGCTGAAGGCGGTCGGCCCCGGCTACCCGCTGCGCGGCCAGCTCAAACTGAGCGACGATCCGGCGCAGGCCGAGCAGGGCCTGGGCCAGCCGGCCGGCGGCACGCCCGCCGCCGGTACCGTGTGGATCGATCCCGGCCTGCTGGGCAGCCTGAACGTGGGCCTGGGCGGCACGCTGCGCCTGGGCGACCGCGCGTTCAAAGTGGCGCGGCTGATCGCGTCCGAGCCGGACCGTGGCGCCGGCTTCCTCAATTTCGCGCCGCGCGTGATGCTGGCGCTGGCCGACCTGGAGGCCACCCATCTGATCCAGCCCGGCTCGCGCGTCACCTACCGGCTGCTGGCGGCCGCGCCCACGCCGGCCCAGTCCGACGTGGCCGCCGCTTACGGCCAGTGGTTGCAGCAACAGGTCGAGGCCCGCAACGTGAAGGGCGTGCGGATCGAATCGCTGGAGACGGGCCGGCCCGAGATGCGGGCCACGCTGGACCGGGCCGAGCGCTTCCTGGCGCTGGTGGGCCTGCTGTCGGCGCTGCTGGCCGCCGTGGCCGTGGCGATGGCCGCGCGCCGCTTCATGCTGCGCCACCTCGACGCGTGCGCCATGCTGCGTTGCCTGGGCCTGAGTCAGCGCCAGGTGACGGCCCTGTACCTGATCGAATTCCTGCTGGTGGGACTGGCCGGCAGCGCGCTGGGCGTGGCGGTCGGCTACGCGGCCCATTACGTGCTGCTGCAGGCGCTGGGCAGCCTGGTGGCCGTGGCGCTGCCGCCGCCGACCGTGGCGCCGGCCTTGCAGGGACTGGCGGCCGGCATGCTGCTGCTGACCGGCTTCGCGCTGCCGCCCGTGCTCCAGTTGCGCAACGTGCCGCACAACCGCGTGATCCGGCGCGAACAGGCCGCGCCGCAACCGCTGGCGCTGGCCACCTACGGTCTGGGGCTGGCCAGCTTCGTCGTGCTGCTGTTGTGGCAGGCCGGCGATACCCAGCTGGCCCTGTACACGGCGCTCGGCTTCGTGGGGGCGTTCGCCGTGTTCGCTCTGGCCGGCTGGCTGGGACTGGCCGCGCTCAAGCCGCTGCGCGGCCTCATCGCCCACCAGAGCTGGCGCTTCGCCATCACCTCGCTGCAGCGCCGGCCCGGCGCCACGCTGGTGCAGATCGTGTCGCTGGCGCTGGGGCTGATGGCGCTGCTGCTGTTGACCGTGGTGCGCGGCGACCTGATGACGGCCTGGCGTAACGCCACGCCGGCCGATGCGCCCAACCGTTTCATCATCAACATCCAGCCCGAGCAGCGCGACGACCTGGCGGCCCGCCTCGCGCGCGCGGGCGTGCGCGAGGCGCCGCAGTTCCCCATGATACGGGGCCGCCTGACGGCCGTGAACGGCCAGCCGGTGACGGCCGACACCTACACGGAAGACCGCGCGAAGAACCTCGCCGACCGCGAATTCAACCTGTCGACCATGACGCGGCTCCAGCAGGGCAACCGCATCAGCGCCGGGGCCTGGTTCGCCGACCGGCCCGGCACGGCCGAGGCATCGGTCGAGGAGGGCATCGCCAAGACGCTGCGCTGGAAGCTGGGCGACAGGCTGACCTTCGACATCGCCGGGGCGCCGGTGGCGGCCACCATCACCAGCCTGCGCAAGCTCGAATGGGGTTCGATGCGGGTCAACTTCTTCGTCATCCTCAATCCGCACGCGCTGCAAGGCACCTCGCAAAGCTGGATCACGGCCTTCCATCTGCCGCCGGGGCAGGGCGCGCTGATGAACGCGTTCACCCGCGATTATCCGAACCTGACCATCGTCGACGTGGGCGGCTTGCTGCGCCAGTTGCAGGCGGTGCTGGACCAGGTGGTGGCGGCGGTGGAGTTCCTGTTCGCGTTCACGCTGGCCTCGGGCGTGCTGGTGCTGTACGCGGCGCTGATGGGGTCGCAGGATGAGCGCAGCCGCGAGGCCGGCCTGTTGCGGGCGCTGGGCGCCACGCGGCGCCAGTTGTCGCAGGCGCAGCTGATCGAGTTCGCGCTGGTGGGCGGGCTGGCCGGCCTGCTGGCGGCCAGCGGCGCGGCCGTGATGGGCTGGGGCCTGGCCACCTACCAGTTCAAGTTCGACTGGACGTTCGAGCCCACCGTGTGGCTGGCCGGCTTGCTGGCCGGCGCGCTGTGCGCCATGGCGGGCGGCTGGCTGGGCTTGCGCCAGGTGCTGCGCCGGCCGCCGCTGCTCACGCTGCGCGAGGCGGCGTGAGGGCGCGCGCTCAGACCGTCTCGTGCTGCTCCTGCAGGAACTGCGCGTACGAGAACAGCGGGCCGTCGAAGTAGTGCTTGGGTAGCGGGAACAGGGCCCAGTAATAGGCTTCCCGGCCGTGGCAGATCTGGGCCGGCTGGCAGTAGCGGTGCCAGTGTTCGCCCACGGCGCTTGAATACATGCCGTCGCCGTCGGCGTCGCTGAAGAACGGGATCACGCGCCGCTCCTCCAGCGCGTTCAGCAGCGATGGCGGCGCCTCGCTGTCGCGCGCGATCTCGTACTGCGCGCTCATGCCCTGTTCCGTCTCGATCATCATCAGCGTGGGCTGGCCGGCCTTGTCGAAGAACAGGATGCCGGTCGGGTTGGGGAAGATGTAGTGCTCGACGAAGCCCTTGCCGCGGCTCAGTTCCTCCACCAGTTGCACCAGCGCCGGGTCGCCCAGGAACTGGTAGTTGTGCAGCACCACCAGTTCGCGCAGCGTTTCCGACTGCTCCGCGAAGTAGGCCTTTTGCAGGGCGGCGATCTCGATCTCGAGGATGTCGAGCGCGTTGTCGTCGCTTTTCTTGATGTAGCGGTCGATCAGACCACGGTTGAACGCGGTGACGGCGATCTTCTCGTCGGCCGCGCCGGTGAACAGGATCTTCTTGCACGGCAGGTGCTGGACGGCCTGGCAGAATTCCAACCCGTTCATCTGCGGCATCGAATAATCGACCACCAGCACCGACGGCGTGGCGAAGCGCTGGCGCTGCTCGCTGATGCGGTAGATGCGCTCCAGGTCCAGCGCCACGTTGCACTGGTCGGGCGGCTGGTTCTGGGTGTCGAAATTGACGTGCAGCGGCACCTCGTCGCGCGGCTGGCTCTGGGTCAGCCAGTCCAGCGCCACGCCCGTGTCATGGAAGGTCTTGCTGGCGAGCATGGGGTCGAGCTGGAACGACAGGCTTTTGAGGAACGAGTCGCTATCGTCCACCAGGACGGTCAGGGTCGGATGGGTATAAACAGGCAGTTGCATGGTTCACCTAAGGTTTGCTGCGCTAGACGTAGGAAATTCCAGGACAAAAATGGCGTAGGCGGTTTCCCGCGAGACACAGCGAATAGTAGCATCCCATGCCTCCATGATTTCTTTACATAGCGCAAGTCCGATGCCTGTGCCGTTGTGCGCGGGATAGGAATAGAAGCGGCGGAAGATCAGCGGCAGCTGGCGCGGCGCCACGCCGCAGGCCGTGTCGATGAACAGCAGGCGCGGCGTGGGCCGGGCGCCGTCGATCACGATGCGCACGCGGCCCTTGCCGGCGCGGTGGATGGCCTTGAGGGCGTTGCGCAGCAAGTTGAGCAGGATTACCACGGTCAGCTCGTTCTGGCCCGCGAAGCGGAAATTGTGCCGCACCTCGCACACCACGCTCTGGCGCTGGGCCGCGCTGGTGAACGGATAGCGGCGCAGCACCGCCTCCACCGCGTCGGCCATCGACACCGATTCGATCGGCCGCAGGTTGCGGTTGACGGCCGTGGCGCTGAGCAGGAACAGGTCGATCATGTGATGCATGTGGCGCACTTCGAACTGGATGCGGGCCAGCGCGTCGAGCCGGTGGGCGCCGTCGGCCGCATCGGCGGCTTCGCCCGTGCGGCGCGCCAGCCGGCCCAGGCCGCGCACGTTGGCGTCCAGGCTGGCCAGCGGCGTGCGCAGCTCGTGCGCCACCGTGGCCAGGCCGGCGCCCAGCCCGGCCAGCTTTTCCTGCTCCAGCACGTCGCGGCTGACCTTGGCCACGGACAGCACGGCGATGGTGAACCAGTGGATCGGCAGCTGCTGCAGCACGCTGCGGCTCAGCAGCACGCCGCCATGGCCGGTCACGACCACGGCCAGGCAGGCGGCCACCGTGCCGGCCACGTAGGCGCGGCAGGCCAGGCCGGTGTCGAAGTGGAACAGCACCACCAGCGCGATCAGCAGCGATTCGCCCCACACGCCCGAGGCGTGGTTCATCAGGAACATGTAGCTGAAGAAGAAGGAAAACACGTAGCTGAGCGTCACCAGCAGGTAGCGCTCGAGCCAGCGCCGGCTGAAGTGGCGCGCCCACAGGCCCAGCGCGCACAGCATGAGGCCGATGCCGCGCAGCGGCAGGCTGTCGTATTCCTGCGGAAAGAAGTTGTGCCACACCACGTAATACAGCGGCATGCCCACCGTGCCCATGGCCGCCAGCACCAGCACGCGGGCCGTCGCGTGTTCCTGGTGGCAATGGTACTGGCGCAACGACAGCAGCAGCCGTTGCCGCCATTGCTTCCAGTGCGTGTGCAGGGCATAGGTCATCGCCGCTTGATTTTTATCAAAATTTCATGATGCTCCAAAATTGCAACGGGGCAGGCCATTTCGTCACCGCCGTTGATCCGTATCAATCCCAATTTGTAACAAAACGGCAATGTCTCGGGGGTAGTTCAAATAAAACAACCATTCCAAAAGAGGAACATATGTTCAAAACTATCGCCTTCTCCGCGGCGCCGCAACGCGCCGCCGAACACTGCATGCCGGAATACGTCACCTGCCGCATGGATGCCCATTACGTGACCCGGATCGAACAGTTGCTGGGCGGGGAGCACCCGCACGCCTGGCAGCCGACGCCGGCCGACGCGATCTTTCTGGCCGGTAACGACTACCTGTGCCTGGGCGGCGAGCCGGCGCTGCTGCGGGCCCAGGCCGAGCGGCTGGCCGGCGGCGCCGCGCTGCTGATGTCGGCCGTCTACCTGCAGCAAGGCAGCCCGCAGCACCGGCTGGAGCACAAGTTCGCGTCCCTGATGGGGGCCGAGGACGGCATCCTGACCCAGTCCGGCTGGGCCGCCAACGTGGGGCTGGTGCAATGCCTGGCCGGTCCCGGCGTGCCCGTCTTCCTCGACATGCAGGCCCACGCCTCGCTGTGGGAGGGCGTGCAGTCGGCCGGCGCGGAGGCGATCTCCTTCCTGCACAACGACCTCGAGCACCTGCGGCGCCAGGTGCACCGGCGCGGGCCCGGCGTGATCGCCGTCGACGCGCTGTACAGCACCAACGGCAGCGTGGCCCCGCTGGCCGGACTGGTGGACCTGGCCGAGCGCACCGGCTGCCTGCTGCTGGTCGACGAGTCCCACTCGCTGGGCACGCACGGCCCGCGCGGGGCGGGGCTGGTGGCGCAACTGGGCCTGGCCGAGCGCGTGCATTTCCGCACCGCGTCGCTGGCCAAGGCGTTCGCGGGCCGGGCCGGCGTCATCACCTGTTCCAGCAAATTCAAGGGCTATTTCCTGTCCGAGTCGCGCCCCGCCATTTTCAGCTCCTGTCTGCTCGAGCACGAACTGGCCTGGTTCGACGCGGCCATCGACTTCGTGGCGGCGGCCGACGACCGGCGCGCCGCGCTGGCCGGCATCGCCGCGCGCGTGCGCGCCGGGCTCGACGCGCTGGGCTACAACGTGAGCGATGGCACCGAGCAGATCATCGCGCTCGAACCGGGCACCGAGCCGCGCACGCTGGCCTTGCGCAAGGCGCTGGAACGGCAGGGCGTGTATGGCGCCATGTTCTGCGCCCCGGCCACGCCCAAGAACCGCGCGCTGGTGCGCCTGACGCTGAACGCGGGGCTGGATGCGGCCCAGGAAGCGCGGGTGCTGGCCGGCTGCGCCGCCATCCGCGAGCAGGTGGAACTGGAGAGCTGGTCGTCCAGCCGCCGGTTGCGCCGGCTGGCGCTGGTCTAAGGTCATCGCCAGGGCCGCCGCCCAAGCCAGCGCGCACCGCAGGCCGCGCTGTGACGGCGGCTTGCGGTGCGCTATGATGGTGGTTATGACTGAACCACAAACCCTCTACGATGTGATCGGCGGCGAAACGCGCGTGCGCGAGATGGTCGATCGATTTTACGACCTGATGGAACTGGAGCCGGAGTTCGCGCTGCTGCGCGCCACGCATCCGCCATCGCTGGACAACGCGCGCGACCGGCTGTTCTGGTTCCTGTCCGGCTGGATGGGCGGCCCGGACGCCTACATCGAACGCTTCGGCCACCCGCGCCTGCGGGCGCGCCACATGCCGTTCGCCATCGGCACCCAAGAGCGCGACCAGTGGCTGCGCGCCATGGCCTGGGCGATGGAGGACGTGGGCATCGCCGAAGACCTGCGGCTGCGCCTGATGGAATCGTTCTACCAGACCGCCGACTGGATGCGCAACAAGCCCGACTGACCATGACCACCATCGAATTCATCGTGCTGCTGGCCGTGGGGCTGGCCGTGCTGGCCCTGCAAGCGCTGGCGCTGTTGCGCGGGCGCGCGGCCGCGGGCGCGGACGGGCTGGCCGAGCGCATCGAGCGGGTCGAGCGCGAAGTGCGCATGCAGTTGCAGGCCACGGCCCAGGCCAGCCGCCAGGACATGACGCAGTTGCTGGCGCAGGCGCAGGCCGCCAACGGCCAGCAGCTCGAAGCCATGCGGCGTCAGATCGACAGCCAGGGCCAGAGCGGGCGCGAGGAGCAGGCGCAAAGCCTGAAGCGCTTCGGCGAGAGCATGAACCTGGCGCTGATCCGGCTCACGGAATCGAACGCGCAACGCATGCTGGAAGTGCGCGCCACGCTGGAGGAGAAAATCCGCGACCTGCAGGCCGACAATGGCGCCCGGCTCGAGGAGATGCGCAAGACGGTGGATGAGAAGCTGCACGCCACGCTCGAATCGCGCCTGTCGGCCTCGTTCCAGCAGGTGTCGGAGCGGCTGGAGCGGGTGCACCAGGGCTTGGGCGAGATGCAGCAGCTGGCGCTGGGCGTGGGCGACTTGAAGCGGGTGCTGACCAACGTGAAGACGCGCGGCACCTGGGGCGAGGTGCAGCTCGAAATGCTGCTCGAGCAGGTGCTCACGCCCGAGCAGTATGCGCGCAACGTCGAGACCATCGCCGGCAGCGGCGCGCGCGTGGAGTTCGCGCTGCGCCTGCCGGGCCATGTGGAGGGCGGCCCGCCCGTGTGGATGCCGATCGACGCCAAGTTCCCCAAGGAGCAGTACGAGCGCCTGCTGGAGGCGGCCGACCGGGCCGACGCCGACGGCGTGGCGCTGGCCGGGCGCGAGCTGGAACGGGCTGTGCGCGGCGAGGCGAAGACCATCGCCGACAAATACCTGGCGCCGCCGCACACGACCGACTTCGCCATCCTGTTCCTGCCCACCGAGGGCTTGTACGCGGAAGTGATGCGCCGTCCCGGCCTGGCCGACGACCTGCAGCGCGTGAACCGGGTGAGCATCGCCGGCCCGTCCACCTTGTCGGCGCTGCTCAACAGCCTGCAGATGGGCTTCCGCACGCTGGCGCTGGAGAAGCGCTCGTCGGAGGTGTGGCAGGTGCTGGGCGCCGTGAAGACGGAGTTCGCCAAGTTCGGCGACGTGCTGTCGGCCACCAAGCTGACGCTGGAACGGGCGGCCAAGAATATCGAATCGGCCGAGACGCGCAGCCGCCAGATGGCGCGCAAGCTCAAGTCGGTGGAGGCCTTGCCCAGCGAGGCGGCGCAGCTGCTGCTGGGGCCGGACCAGGATGTGAACGAATCGGAAGTGGCGTAGCAATGCAGCGGTGGCGGCGGTAAGGTAACAGCGGTAGCAGCGGTAGCAGCGGCAAGGAAAGCCAGAGGGGAATCATCCCCCGGAGTCATTCTGAACGGAGACTGTCATGCCTGTTCGTAGCCCGGATTTCTCGTCGCTGGCCATGCCGGCCGTGCGGCGCAACAAGATCGTGAGCGCGGCCGACGCCGTGGGTTTGATCCGCGACGGCGACACCATCGCCAGCGGCGGCTTTGTCGGCGTCGGCTTCGCGGAGAACATCGCGGTGGCGCTGGAGCGGCGCTTCCTGGCGCCCGACGGCGGCGGCCATCCGCGCGACCTGACCCTGGTGTACGCGGCCGGGCAGGGCGACGGCAAGGAGCGCGGCCTGAACCACCTGGCCCACGAGGGCATGCTCAGGCGCGTGGTGGGCGGGCACTGGGGACTGGTGCCCAAGCTGCAGCAACTGGCCACGACCAACAAGATCGAAGCGTACAACCTGCCGCAGGGCGTGATCAGCCAGCTGTTCCGCGACACGGCCGCCGGCAAGCCCGGCCTGCTCACGCACGTGGGCCTGGGCACTTTCGTCGATCCGCGTCACGGCGGCGGCAAGATCAACGCGCGCACCACGGAAGAGCTGGTGGAACTGCTGACGGTGGGCGGCAAGGAGGTCTTGTTCTACAAGGCCCAGCCCATCCACGTGGGCATCATCCGCGGCACCACGGCCGACGCCAACGGCAACGTCACCATGGAGCGCGAGGCGCTCACGCTGGAGGCGCTGGCCATCGCCATGGCGGCCCACAACTCGGGCGGCATCGTGATCGTGCAGGTCGAGCGCATCGCCGAGCGGGGCACGCTGCCGCCGCGCGAGGTCAAGATCCCCGGCATCCTGGTCGATTGCGTGGTGGTGGCCGAGCAGCCCGAATACCACATGCAGACCTTCGCGGAACCGTACAGCGCGGCGTTCGCGGGCGAGCTGCGCGTGCCGCTGGGGACGCTGGCCACCATGCCGCTGTCCGAGCGCAAGATCATCGCCCGGCGCGCGCTGATGGAGCTCAAGCCCAACCACGTGGTCAACCTCGGCATCGGCATGCCGGAGGGCGTGGCGGCCGTGGCGGCCGAGGAGAAGGTGTTCGATCTGGTGACGCTGACGGCGGAGCCGGGCGTGATCGGCGGTCTGCCGGCCGGCGGCCTCAATTTCGGCGCGGCCACCAACGCCGACGCCATCATCGACCAGCCTTACCAGTTCGACTTCTACGACGGCGGCGGGCTCGATGTGGCCTTCCTCGGGCTGGCCCAGGCCGACCGCCACGGCAACCTGAACGTGAGCAAATTCGGCGAGCGGCTGGCCGGCGCGGGCGGCTTCATCAACATCAGCCAGAACGCCAAAAAGGTGGTGTTCGTGGGCACGTTCACGGCCGGCGCGCTGCAGGTGGCCGTGCGCGACGGGCGGTTGTGCATCCTGCGCGAAGGGCAGGCGCGCAAGTTCGTCGACGAGGTCGAGCACCGCACCTACAGCGGCGAGGTCGCGCTGCGGCGCGGGCAGAGCGCGCTGTACGTGACGGAGCGCTGCGTGTTCCGCCTGCAACCGCAGGGACTGGAGCTGATCGAGATCGCGCCCGGCATCGATCTGGCGCGCGACATCCTGTCCCACATGAGCTTCCGGCCCGCCATCAGCCCGAGTCTCAAGACGATGGATGCGCGCATCTTCGGCACGCAGGCGATGGGCTGGCGCGCCGATTTCCTGGCGCGGCCGCTGGAGGAACGCCTTGTCTACGACCCGCAACAGCAGCTGTTCTTCGCCAATTTCGAGGGTTACGAGGTGGCCGACCGCGCCACCATCGAGGCCATCCGGGCTTTGGTGGCGCAGCGGCTGGAGGGAGTGGGACGCAAGGTGCCGGCCGTGATCAACTACGACAATTTCTCGATCGCGCCGGACCTGATGGACGATTACGTGGCCATGGTCAATGGCCTGCATGAGCGCTACTACAGCAAGGTCACGCGCTTCGCCCACAGCACCTTCATGCGCGCCAGCCTGGGCGGGGCGTTCCGGCGCGCCGCCACCGAGCCGGCGCTGTACGCCGACCCGGCCGAGGCGCTGGCCCGCTTGCGGAAGGACGAATAGCGGCGAAGAGGGACGAAAAGCGGCGGCGCCGCTTACAGCAAGCCTTCGAACGGCAGCACGTCGACCATGTCGCCTTCGGCCACGTTGCCCTGTTCGTCGCGCAGCACCACCATGCAGTTGGCCTCCGACATGGAGCGCAGGATGCCCGAGCCCTGGGCGCCCGTCAGCCGCACCTGCGGCTGGCCGTCCGCGCCGGTGCTGAGCACGCCGCGCTGGAACTCGCTGCGGCCGGGACGCTTGCGGATGCCGGCCTGCGCGCGCGCGCGCAGCAGCGGCAGCGGGGCGTTGGCGCCCATCATGTGCAGCAGCGCGGCGCGGGCGAAGAAATAGAACGACACCATCACGGCCACCGGGTTGCCGGGCAGGCCGAACAGCCAAGCGCTGCGGCCGTTGGAGTGGATCTTGCCGAACGCCAGCGGGCGGCCGGGGCGCATGTTGAGCTTCCAGAACGCCACGTCGCCCAGGCGCGCCATCATGGCGCGCGTGTAGTCGGCGGCGCCGTCGGACACGCCGCCGGAGGTGATGATGGCGTCCGCGTTCTCGCAGCCGCTGCGCAGCGCCGCTTCCAGCGCCACCGTGTCGTCCTTGACGATGCCCATGTCGATCACGTCGCAGCCGAGCCGCTGCAGCATGCCGAACAGCGTGTAGCGGTTGCTGTCGTAGACGCAGCCCGTGTCGAGCGTCTCGCCGACCGAGCGCAGCTCGTCGCCGGTGGAGAAGAAGGCCACGCGCAGGCGGCGCTGCACGGCCACCTCGGCCAGGCCGAGCGAGGCGATCAGGCCCAGGTCGGCCGGGCGCACCACCTTGCCGCGCGCGATGGCCACGCCGCCTTCGGCCAGGTCCTCGCCCTTGAGGCGGCGGTTGTCGCCGGCGCGCAGCACGCCGGCCGCGATGGTGACGCTGCCGTCGCCGATGGCGGCCGCCAGTTCCTGCGGCAGCACGGTGTCGCAGCCGTCCGGCATGGCGCCGCCCGTCATGATGCGCACGCACTGGCCGGGGCCGCAGGCCAGCGCCGTGGGGCGGCCCGCGTAGACGATGCCGATCACGTCCAGCGTGACCGTGCCCTCCTGCGGCAGGTCGGCGCCGCGCAGGGCGTAGCCGTCCATGGCCGAGTTGTCACAGGCCGGCACGTTGATGGGCGAGATCACATCCTGCGCCAGCACGCGGTCGAGCGCGCTGCGCAGCGCCACTTTTTCAGCCGATTGGATGGGCGTGATGAAGTCGCCGATGATGCGCTGGGCGTCGCGCACCGACATGGCGTCGGGGTCGTAGGCGTCCAGGCAGCTGGCCACGGCGGCCAGCGTGAGCGGCTGGCCGGGCTGGTCGCCGGCTTGCTCGCTTTGCTGCAACTCGCCCAGCGTGTTGATGTTGCGGAACGCGGCCGCGTCCTCGAACACCACCTCGGCCAGGCGCAGCGATTTGTACCAGCCTTCCATGCGCCGTGCGCCGGTGGCCAGGTAGGCGTCCAGTTGCGGCAGCAGGCTGGCCTTGAGCAGCGAGAACACGGGGTGCGGCTGGCGCTGGACCACGCCTTGCTCGTCCGGTTCCAGCGTGACGGCCACGGCCACGTCGGCGTTTTGCGACGCGAGGGCGGCCGCCAGGCGGGCGGCCAGGTCCGGCGGCAGGAACGGCGAATCGCAGGGGGCCGTCAGCAGCAATTCCGTGGTGCAGTGGCGCAGGCCCGCCTGCAGCCCGGCCAACGGGCCCTCGAAGCCGCCCAGCTCGTCGCCCAGCACGGGGCAGCCGTAGGCTTCGTATTGGGGCAGGTTGCGGTTGGCGTTGATGGCCACGCTGGCCACCTGCGGCGCCAGCCGTTGCAGCACGTGGGCCGCCAGCGTGGCGCCCCGGAATGGCTGCAAGCCCTTGTCCACGCGGCCCATGCGGGTGCCGCGGCCACCGGCCAGAATCAGGCCACTTACCTTGCTGTTCACTGACAAACTACCCCCCGATATAAGACATTTCAACCTTCTTGGCCCGTTCGCCCAGCCCGCTGGTGTGCTCGGTGCGCGTTTCCGAATAGCGGTCGCCGCGCGCGCGCCACAGCAGCGCGATGGCGCCGGCGATGTCGTCGTCGCCGTGGCCGCCGCGCAGCAGCGCGCGCAGGTCGTGGCCGTGGCTGGCGAACAAGCAAGTATACAGCTTGCCCTCGGTCGACAGGCGGGCCCGCGTGCAATCGCGGCAGAACGCCTGGCTCACGCTGGAGATCAGGCCGATCTCGCCGCCGCCATCGGCGTAGCGCCAGCGCGCGGCCGTCTCGCCCGTGTAGTTGGGGTCGGCCGCCACCAGCGGCAGTTCGGCGTCGATGCGGCGCCGCACTTCGGCCGAGGGGATCACTTCATCGAGGTTCCAGCCGTTCGAGGCGCCCACGTCCATGTATTCGATGAAGCGCAGGATGGTGGGCGTGCCCTTGAAATGGCGCGCCATGGGCAGGATCTGGCTGTCGTTCATGCCGCCCTTGACCACCATGTTGACCTTGATCGGGCCCAGGCCCACCTGGTGCGCGACATCGATGCCCTTGAGCACGTCCTCGACGGCGAAATCGACGTCGTTCATGCGCTTGAAGATGGCGTCGTCGAGCGCGTCCAGCGACACGGTCACGCGTTGCAGGCCGGCATCCTTGAGCGACTGGGCCTTCCTGGCCAGCAGGGAGCCGTTGGTGGTCAGCGTCAGGTCCAGCGGCCGGCCGCTGGCGGTCTTCAGTTCGCTCAGCATGCCGACCAGCCGCTCCACGTTCTTGCGCAGCAACGGTTCGCCGCCCGTCAGACGGATCTTCTCGACCCCGTGGGCCACGAACAGGCGGGCCACGCGGGTGATTTCCTCGAACGTCAGCAGCGAACTGTGGGGCAGGTAATGGTAATCGTGGTCGAACACGGCCTTGGGCATGCAGTACACGCAGCGGAAGTTGCAGCGGTCGGTGACGGAGATGCGCAGGTCGTGCAGCGGACGGGCAAGCCGGTCCGTCACCGAGCCGGTGGGCGCTTCCGGCACGGCGGGGATGACCGGCACCCGTTGGCGCTGGTCCGACACGAAGATGATTTTTTCAGTCATGAATGATCACTAGTTTGCTGCCGGGCACGGCACGAACACCCGCGCCAGGACGCGGGCTAACCAAGATACGATAGCACGAGGCCGGAGATCGCACAGGCCAGTATCAACTTGATCGTGCCCATCTGGTAGCGCAGCAGGGCGATACTGGCCATGGTGCCCAGCAATACCGCCCGCACGTCGAGGTGGGGTGCCGGGGTTTCCAGCCAAAACACATGCATGCCGAAAAACACGGCCAGGCTGACGATGACGCCCACCACGGCGGCGGAGATGGCCGTCAGCGGCGCCGTCATGCGGATGTTGTCGCGGGTCGCCTCCACCAGCGGGCCGCCGGCCAGGATGAACATGAACGAGGGCAGGAACGTGAAGAAGGTGGCCACGGTGGCGCCCGCCGCGCCGGCCGCCAGCAGGCTGGCGCCGAACACGGCCTTGCTCCAGGCGCCGACGAAGCCGACGAAGGCGACCACCATGATCAGCGGGCCGGGCGTGGTTTCGCCCAGCGCCAGGCCGTCGATCATTTGCGCCGGCAGCAGCCAGTGGAAGCTGTCCACGGCGCCTTGATAGACGTAGGGCAACACCGCGTAGGCGCCGCCGAAGGTCAGCATGGCGGCCTTGGTGAAGAACCAGCCCATCTGCGCCAGCGGCTGGCGCGCGCCGGTGGACAGGGCCAGCGCCAGCCACGCCAGCGCGCCCAACGCGCAGCCGAGCACGGCCACGCGGGCCAGGCCGGCCCAGGAAAAGCGCGCGTGGTCCGGCGTGGGCGTGTCGTCGTCGATCAGGGCCGGGCCGTAGGTGGCCGCCCGGCCGGGATGGCCGCCGCCGACCTGGAACAGGGCCGGCCAGTAGCGGCCGCCCATCAGCCCGATCACGGCCGCGCCGGCGACGATGGCGGGGAAGGGCAGATGGAATAGCGTGATGGCGACGAAGGCGGCGGCGGCCAGCGCGATCAGCGCGCCATTCTTCAGCGACCGTCTGCCGATGCGCCAGGCGGCCGCCAGCACGATGGCCACCACGGCCGGCTTGATGCCGTACAGCACGGCGGCGACCGCCGGCACGCTGCCATAGGCCATGTAGATCCATGACAAGGTGATCAGGAAGACCAGCGATGGCAGCACGAACAGCACGCCGGCCACGATCCCGCCGCGCGTTTTGTGGAGCAGCCAGCCGATGTAGATGGCGAGCTGGGTCGCCTCGGGGCCGGGCAGCAGCATGCAGTAGTTCAGCGCGTGCAGGAAGCGTTGTTCGGAAATCCAGCGCCGCCGCTCGACCAGTTCCGTATGCATCATGGCGATCTGGCCGGCCGGGCCGCCAAAACTGATGAAGCCGAGCTTGAGCCAGTACCAGAACGCGGTGCGCAGGCTAACGGGGGCGGGGCGGTTCAGGTCTGGCAAGCTCATCGGCGAGAGTGGCGGTGGTTGGCGGAATATCAATGTGGACCTCAGTCTGCCCGCAAAAAGGCGGCTTGGGAAGGCCGAAAAAAAGGGAAGCGCGTGGCTTCCCTTTTTGCATGCGACCGGCGGGGATCACCCCGCGCGGTGGCGTTTAACGACGGGTGTCGACTTGCACCAGCGGCTCGTCCGCTTGCGGCGGCAGCGGCTTGCGCTCGCGCGGCACGCGCACGGGCGCGGCCACCTTGGCGGCTGCCTCCTGGGCGGCGCGCAGCTTGGCCGGGTCGGTCGCGGCCAGCGTCAGGCCGGCGGAGCCGAGCACGGCTTGCAGGTCGATGGTCGCAGCGGGGGCTGCCACCACCGGCGCCGGAGCGGGCGCGGCAGCCACAGGGGCCGGTGCCGGCACGGCTGGCGCGGCGGCCACGGGCTCGGCGACGACGGGCGCGGCGACGGCGGGTGCTGCGACGATGGCTTCCGCCACCGGGGCGACAAGCTCGACGGCGGCCGGGGCGGCGACTTCCGCTGCGACCGGCGCGGCGGCCTCGGCCACGACCGGGGCGGCCGCTTCCACCACTGCCGCCGGTTCCGCCGGTGCCACTTCGGCCACAGGCGCGGCGGCCGGGGCGGCTTCAGCGACCGGCGCTGCTTCCACCACCGGAGCGGCCGTCTCGACGACGGCTGCCACTGGCGCTGCCGGCTCGGCGGCGACCGGCGCCGCTGCGACGGCTTCCACCGCTGGCGCGGCTTCGGCTACGGGCGCCACGGCGGCGACCGTTTCAGCGGCCGTTTCCGGCGCCACGGTGAAGGTCACGACGGGGGCTTCGCCTTCGTCGGCGCCCGCTTCCATGCCTTCGCCGCCTTCGCGTTCGCGGCGGTTGCGGTTGCGGCCACCACGGCGGCGGCGGCGGCGTGGCTCTTCGCCGTCAGCCGCTTCCGCTTCCTCGCCTTCCGGACCCGTCTGCGGGGCCGTCTTCAGGATGGAGGTCGCTTCCACGACCGGGCCCGTGCCAGCAACCGCTGGTGCGGCGGCGGCCGTCAGTGCCAGTTCCTCGACCTTCGCTTCCGTCACTTGTGGCTTCTCGCCGCGTGGCTCACGCGGTGGGCGTGGCGGGCGCTCGGCGCGCTCGCCGCGTTCGCCGCGCTCGCGCTGGCCTTCGGCCGCTTGCGGCTCGCGTGGCTCACGGCCTTCGCGGGCCTCGCGCGGTGGACGTGGCGGGCGGGCCGGACGGCCGTTGTCGGCTGCCTTGACGCCGTCTTCCTGGCCCGGACGGGCGCCTGGTTCGCGCTCGTCGCGCTCGCGGCTGCCTGGCTTGCCGTTACGGCTGCGGCCACGCGGGCCACGGGCGTTGCGGTCGCCACGGTCGGTCGGCACGGGCTTGACGACGATGGTCGGCGCCACGGGCAGGGCGGGCGCTTCCGGCTTGGCGCGGAAGAAGCTGAACAGTTTCTCGAAGAAACCAGGCTCGGCAACGGGCTGGGCCGGCGCGGCGGCCTTGACCGGCTCGGCCGGCTTGGCGGTGCGCTCGACCATCGGCGCCGGCTGGTCCGGGGTGATGGTCTTGACCACGGCTTCCTGGCGCGGCTTGGCTTCTTCCTTCTGGCGCTTGCTGTAGGCCATGTCGGTCTCGGCCTGCTCGGCCAGCGTGTAGCTGGCCTGGCTGTCTTCGAGGCGCGGATCGTCGTGCTTGATGCGTTCGAGCTTGTAGTGCGGGGTGTCGAGGTGCTTGTTCGGGATCAGGATCACGGCGATGCGGTGACGGTTCTCGATCTTCAGCACTTCGCCGCGCTTCTCATTGAGCAGGAAGGCCGCCACATCCACCGGCACTTGCACGTGGATGGTGGCCGAGTTTTCCTTCATGGCCTCTTCCTGGATGATGCGCAGCACCTGCAGCGCCGACGATTCGGTGTCGCGGATGTGGCCGGTGCCCGAGCAGCGCGGGCAGGTCACGTGCGAGCCTTCGGACAGCGAAGGACGCAGGCGCTGGCGCGACAGTTCCATCAGGCCGAAGCGCGAAATCTTGCCCATCTGCACGCGGGCGCGGTCGTGGTGCAGCGCGTCCTTCAGGCGCTGTTCCACTTCGCGCTGGTTCTTGGCCACTTCCATGTCGATGAAGTCGATCACGATCAGGCCGCCCAGGTCGCGCAGGCGCAACTGGCGCGCCACTTCCTCGGCCGCTTCGCAGTTGGTGTTGAAGGCCGTGGTTTCGATGTCGGAGCCGCGGGTGGCGCGGGCCGAGTTGACGTCCACCGACACCAGCGCTTCGGTGTGGTCGATCACGATGGCGCCGCCCGATGGCAGCGGCACGGTGCGCGAGTAGGCGGTCTCGATCTGGTGCTCGATCTGGAAGCGCGAGAACAGCGGCACGTCGTCGCTGTAACGTTTCACGCGGTGCACCATGTCGGGCATCACGTGGCTCATGAACTGGTGCGCCTGCTCGTAGATCTCGTCGGTGTCGATCAGGATCTCACCGATGTCGGGCTGGAAGTAGTCGCGGATGGCGCGGATCACCAGCGACGATTCCTGGTAGATCAGGAACGCGCCCGAGGCCGACTTACCGGCGCCTTCGATGGCGCGCCACAGTTGCATCAGGTAGTTCAAGTCCCACTGCAACTCTTCCACGTTGCGGCCGATGCCGGCCGTGCGGGCGATCACGGACATGCCTGGCGGCAGGTCCAGCTTGTCCATGGTTTCGCGCAGTTCCTGGCGTTCCTCGCCTTCCACACGGCGCGACACGCCGCCGCCGCGCGGGTTGTTGGGCATCAGCACCAGGTAGCGGCCGGCCAGCGACACGAACGAGGTCAGGGCCGCGCCCTTGTTGCCGCGCTCCTCCTTCTCGACCTGCACCATGATTTCCTGGCCTTCGCGCAGGGCTTCCTTGACCGAGGCGTTGCGCACGTCCACGCCTTCGCGGAAGTAGGTGCGGGCCACTTCCTTGAACGGCAGGAAACCGTGGCGGTCCTCGCCGTAGCTGACGAAGCACGCTTCCAGCGACGGCTCGATGCGGGTGATCACGCCTTTGTAGATGTTGGACTTGCGCTGTTCGCGCCCGGCGGTTTCGATGTCGATGTCGATCAGTTTCTGACCGTCGACGATCGCGACACGCAGCTCCTCTTGTTGCGTAGCATTAAACAACATGCGTTTCATTTTTATTAACTCCGCGACCCTATGGGCCATCTCAATGCTGTTCCGTGGAACAGCGAAGCTACAGGGATATACGCGAGAATTAACATGGTTGCGGTGGGTATGCCCTGAGGGGCGGCGCAGCAACGTGGGTTGCGGCCGCCACTGGGCGCATGAAGTCGATCGACATGCCGAGTACCCGCGTCGCCTGCGATTCTTCCATGCGGCCCGCGTGGGCGGGGGGCAGAGAACGCAGACGGTGGGCAGCGTCGATGAGCCAGATCCTGGCCTTGCTTACATGACAAGTGCTACAACTTCAAATTAGGCTTGTTTCAGCCTTCCGTCATTAGCTTGCTACTAAGCATGGGGTCTGGCGAAAACGGCAAGCGTTATCAACTTCATTTACCAGCGAGCACGACTCTTGATCATGCTTGCCGGCGTTATCCTTACTATCCAACCATCCTAATTCAGCACTCTTGCGCGCCATCCGATTACAACGACGGTGCAACCTTGATCCGCGCAGGGGTGGTGCATATACATTTTTTCCTCTGAATTTGCAATTTGGCGAGGCCAGTGGAGACGCCCCTGTGTAAAATGTGCTTTTATTCTTACACTTGCAGCAGCTAGAACCGCCGCTAAATGATTATATATTCAAAATGAAGGACTTAGAGAGATTTTCTGGGAAGACAGAGCAAATGAAGATGCAAAACGATGTTGTTCCCCCTTCAACACAGGTTCCGCCGCAAGCACAATTCGTCACAATCACTGAAGAAGAGGCCGGCCAGCGCATTGATAACTACCTGTTGCGTGTATGCAAAGGCGTGCCGAAAAGTCATATCTACCGCATCCTGCGCTCGGGCGAGGTGCGCGTCAACAAGGGGCGGATCGACCAGATGTACCGCCTGGCGCAGGGCGACGTGGTGCGCATCCCGCCCGTGCGCGTGGCCGAGAAGGCCGACAACGCCGCCGTGCCGGCGGCCGAATTCGACATCATCTACGAGGATGCGCAGTTGTTGGTGATCGACAAGCCGGCCGGGGTGGCCGTGCATGGCGGCTCGGGCGTGTCGTTCGGCGTGATCGAGCAGTTGCGCGCGTCGCGCCCGCAGGCGAAATTCCTGGAACTGGTGCACCGGCTGGACCGCGACACGTCCGGCCTGTTGTTGCTCGCCAAGAAACGTTCGGCGCTGACCAATCTGCACGAGCAGATGCGCGAGGGCCATACGGACAAGCGTTACCTGACCCTGGTGGCCGGCGACTGGACGAACGCGCGCCAGCACGTGAAGTTGCCCTTGCATAAATACACGACGGCCGACGGCGAGCGCCGGGTGGCCGTGCAGGCCGACGGCATGCCGTCGCACACCGTGTTCACCCTGTTGCGCAAATTCAAGAATTTCGCGCTGCTGGAAGCGGAACTGAAGACGGGGCGCACCCACCAGATCCGCGTTCATCTGGCATCGTCGGGCTTTGCCATCGCAGGTGACGACAAGTACGGCGATTTCGCGCTCAACCGCGCCTTGTTGAAGGCCGATGCCACGCGCGGCGCGCTCAAGCGCATGTTCCTGCACGCCCATCAAATCACGTTCACCCATCCGGAAACTGGTAAATTGTTAACATTAAATGCGCCGCTGGCCGCCGAATGTGAGCGTTTCTTGTTAAGCTTGGGGAAACCGCTTAACGCATCAACCTAATATATAGTCGGGCACGGCAAACCGTCGTCGCCGGGCACGGACTCAAGGAGCCGGCAGCGACCGCAGCCGGGAGACATGGCAAGAAAGCAATTTGACTTAATCGTATTCGATTGGGATGGCACGCTGATGGATTCCACATCGGCGATCGTGAAGTGCATACAGGCGGCGGCCAAGGACCTCGGCTTGCCCGTGCCCAAGGACGACGCGGCCGCGCATGTGATCGGCCTCGGCCTGGCGGAGGCGATGCAGGCGGCCATGCCCGGCCTCGACCCGAAGTTCTATCCGCGGCTGGTCGAGCGCTACCGCTACCACTACCTGTCGCGCGACCACGAGCTGACCCTGTTCAAGGGCGCGCGCGACATGCTGGAGGAATTGTCGCAGCAGGCGTATTTCCTGGCCGTGGCCACGGGCAAGAGCCGGGTCGGCCTGAACCGCGCCCTGAACGACGCCGGCCTGCTGTCGATGTTCGATGCGACGCGTTGCGCCGATGAAACATTTTCCAAGCCCCATCCCGCCATGCTGCAGGAACTGACGCGCGAGCTGGGCCAGGACATGAAGCGCACGGTGATGATCGGCGACACCACCCACGACCTGCTGATGGCCAACAACGCGGGTGCGGCGGCCATCGCCGTCCAGTATGGCGCCCATCCGGTCGACCAGCTGGCCGCCTGCCAGCCGCTGTTCTCGGCCGCTTCCATTGCCGAATTGCATCAATGGCTGAACGAGCACGCATGACCATGACTGACAGCAGCAGTAGCGGAACGCATGTCGACCAGATTCTCGTGTGCGCCGCCGATGCCGTGCTGGAAGGCGGCAAGGGCGTGCGCTTTCCCGTCACGGCCGGCGGCGAGGACGGCACCGGCTTCGTCGTGCGTTACCACGGCACCGTGTACGGGTATCTGAACCGCTGCGCCCACGTGCCCATCGAGCTCGACTGGGCAGAAGGCGAGTTCTTCGAATCGAGCGGCCTGTATCTGATGTGCTCGACGCACGGCGCCATCTACGTGCCCGAAAGCGGCTTTTGCGCCGGCGGGCCGTGCCGGGGCGGACGGCTGCGCCCGATCACCGTGGTCGAGCGCGACGGGCATATCTATTGGCAACCCGACGACTATCTGCGGCCGGCCCGGGCCTGAGCCGTCGTCACCTCCACTATCCATGTATTTCATCCGGCAGCAACCATGAGCGAAAACACAAGCGACAGCGCGTCCGAACGCGGGCCCATTCCGCCAACCCCGCCAACCCCGCCGGCCGCGCCGGCCAAGCCGGCCGCCGCGCCCTCCAACTGGGAGCGCGAGGTGCTGGAGAAGCTGGTGTTCGCCACGCTCAAGGAGCAACGCGCGCACCGCCGCTGGGGCATCTTCTTCAAGTTCCTGTTCCTGCTGGTGGTGCTGGTGGGACTGGCCGCCTATTTCGATTTCAGCTGGCCCGGCGTGGATGGCGAGGCGCTCGGCCGCCACACGGCCCTGATCGAGATCGAGGGCGAGATCGACAGCGAAGGCAGCGGTTCGGCCGCCGTCGTGATCCCGGCCCTGGACAAGGCGTTCTCCGACAGCGGCTCGGTGGCCGTGGTGTTGCACATCAACAGCCCCGGCGGCAGCCCGGTGCAGGCCGGCATGATCGTCGACGAGATCCGGCGCCTGCGCAAGGGCTATCCGGACAAGCCGCTGTATGTGGTGGTGGACGAGATTTGCGCCTCCGGCGGCTATTACATCGCGGCCGCCGCCGACCGCATCTATGTGGACAAGGCCTCCATCGTCGGCTCGATCGGCGTGTTGATGGACGGCTTCGGCTTCACCGGCATCATGGAGAAGGCCGGCGTCGAGCGCCGTCTGTTGACGGCCGGCGAGAACAAGGGCTTCATGGATCCGTTCAGCCCGCTGACCGAGAAACACAAGCAGCACGCCCAGGCCATGTTGAATGAAATTCACCAGCAATTCATCCAGGTGGTGCGTAGCGGCCGTGGCAAGCGTCTGAAGGAAACGCCCGAGATGTTCTCCGGCCTGTTCTGGAGCGGCGCGCGGGCCATCGACATGGGCCTGGCCGATGGCCTGGGCACGGTCGACAGCGTGGCGCGCGACATCGTCAAGGCCGAGGACATCATCGACTACACCCAGCACGAGGGCTTGCCGGAGCGGGTGCTGAAGAAATTCGGCGCGGCGATGGGGGCGGGCGCCGTCAAATCCGTCTACGCCGGCGCGCGGCCGCTGCTGCACTGACCGCGTCTGGCATGATGATTAACATTATTAATCCGGTCTGGAATCGCCTTGTATATCGCTCACCTTGGTCTATAGTGGTGTTGTAGTTCTTTCCAAGGGAGGTCGGATTAACAGTCTTGCCAAGCAATTGATGGAACTACTCAACCGCATCGCGAATGCGGAGTAGAGAGAATTTCAATTCCTCGTCAATAGTCCCGCAATGGGGCTGAGAACAGCGGCGCAAAGCCGCTGTTTTCATTGGCGGCGCCACTTGTGCCGGTTCCTGCTCGCCGGCCGCGAAGCCGCCGGCTTCCAGCCACGCGCAGAACTGACGCTGCAAGGCCGCGTGCCACTGGGCTTGCGGGCCCGGATGGAGGGTGGCCGCCGTCTTCAGGGCGGCCGCGGTTTCGCCGCTGGACCAGCGCGACAACGCCAGCGCGGCGCGGTGCGCGGCGGCCGCTTCGGCGGCCGCCCGCAGCTGCGGATCGGCAGGCGCGGCTTGATCGTGGGGGGAGGCGTGCTGGCGGGGTGGGGCGCGTTTTAACATGATGCTTCCTTCAGCGGACAGCCGGTGCGTTCTAACAACCTCTTCCGTTATTCCCAATCGGTGTTCAGCCGATTCCTAATGAAGTTTCAGTGTATCAACGTCAAACCGGCGCTTATTGATTTGCATCAATGAAGCGCGGGGTGGCCGCGCGGGCCGGCCGGGACGGCGCTCGCCTTCACGGTCGCGGCCGCATCTGTTAAAGTCTCGCCATGAGTAAACTATCCCTAGACCGCATCCTGCAATCGCAGGGTTTTGGTACCCGTAAGTATTGCCGTTCCCTGATCGAGGACGGCGAAGTGAGCATCGCCGGCCAGGTGCAGGACAATTACCGCACCACGGTCGAGACGGAAGGCCTGGTGTTGACCGTGTTCGACGAGGAGTGGGTCTACCGTGAACACGTGTATATCGCGCTCAACAAGCCGGCCAATTTCGAATGTTCGCGCAAGCCCAGCCACCATCCCGGCGTGCTGACCTTGCTGCCCGAGCAATTCACGTGGCGCGACGTGCAGCCCGTGGGCCGGCTCGACCATGACACCACGGGCATGCTGCTGATGTCGGACGACGGCCCGTTCATCCACGCCCAGTCCTCGCCCAAGCGCCACGTGCCCAAGGTCTACCAGGCCACCACCCAGGATCCCGTGACGCCGGCGCTGGTCGCGCAGTTGCTGGCCGGCGTGCAGTTGCACGACGAACCGGCGCCGCTGGCCGCCCAGGTCTGCGCGCAGCGCGGCGAGCACCAGCTGGAGATCGTGCTGGAGCAGGGCAAGTACCACCAGGTCAAGCGCATGCTGGCGGCCGCCGGCAACCATTGCAGCGCGCTGCACCGCTCGGCCATCGGCACCCTGCAGCTCGACACGCTCGGCATCGCCGAGGGCGAATGGTGCTATCTGACGCCTGAACAGCTGGCCCAGCTGGCCCCGGTCTAAGCGCTTTTTCCGGCGTCCGTGCCGCCGCCGCGCGGCGACGCCGTTCACTTTTCCCGCATCGCCATGAAACTCGCCACCCTCAAAGACGGCACGCGCGACGGCCAGCTGGCCGTCGTCGCGCGCGACCTCAAAACGGCCCAGCTGGCCGACGGCATCGCGCCCACCCTGCAGCGCGCCCTCGACGACTGGACCTTCATCGCGCCCCAGCTGCAGCAGCTGTACCAGGACCTCAGCAACGGACGCGGCCGCCGCACGTTCGACTTCGACCCGGCCAACTGCATGGCGCCGCTGCCGCGCGCCTACCAGTGGGCCGACGGTTCGGCCTACGTCAACCACGTGGAGCTGGTGCGCAAGGCGCGCGGCGCCGAGTTGCCGGCCGCGTTCTGGGAGGAGCCGCTGATGTACCAGGGCGGCAGCGACGACTTCCTCGGTCCGCGCGACGACATCGCGCTGTTCCACGCGGAGTGGGGCATCGATTTCGAGGCGGAAGTGGCCGTGATCACCGACGATATCGCCATGGGGGCGACGCCGGACCAGGCGTACCAGCAGATCCGTCTGCTGATGCTGGTCAACGACGTGTCGCTGCGCAACCTCATTCCGGACGAGCTGGCCAAGGGTTTCGGCTTCCTGCAGAGCAAGCCGGCCACCAGCTTCTCGCCGGTGGCCGTCACCCCCGATGAGCTCGACGACGCGTGGAAGGGCGGCAAGGTGCACCTGCCGCTGCGCTCGACGTGGAACGGCAAGCTGGTCGGCCAGCCGCACGCCGGGGTCGACATGATCTTCAACTTCCCCCAGCTGCTGGCCCACCTGGCCAAGTCGCGCAACATCCGGGCCGGCAGCATCGTCGGTTCGGGCACCGTGTCGAACAAGGACAGCAAGCGCGGCTATTCCTGCATCGCCGAGCAGCGTTGCCTGGAAACCATCGCCGGCGGCGCGCCCGTCACGCCGTTCATGGCCTTCGGCGACACCATCCGCATCGAGATGCTCGACGGCGACGGCAAGTCCGTGTTCGGCGCCATCGAGCAGACGGTGACGCGGGCCGACCCGGCCGGGAGCGCGAAATAAGGCCTGTTTTCCGCCCTGTTCCGCGCATAGCCATACGGCAATATCGCCTATGATGGCTAGCGTATCCACAGGAGCAGGCGATGGCTGAAGAAAGCGACGCAGAAAAGACAGAACCGGCGTCAGCGAAGCGCCTCGAGCAGGCGCGAGAAGAAGGCGACGTTCCCCGATCGCGTGAAGTGGCGACGTTCACCGTGCTGATGGTGGCCGGCGCCGGCCTGTGGCTGACCGGATCCTCGCTGGTGCGCCAGTTGCGCTCGGCCATGGTGTCGGGCCTGGCGCTGGACCAGGAACAGATTTTCCACGCCGATGTGCTGCTGACGCGCATCGGCATGGACGTGGGCCGCGTGCTGCTGGCCTGTTTGCCGTTGGGCCTGGCCGTGATGCTGGTGGCGCTGGCCTCGCCGCTGCTGGTCGGCGGCTGGTTGTTCAGCGGCAAGGCCGTCACCCCCAATTTCGGCAAGCTCAACCCCGTCAAAGGGTTGTCCAACCTGGTGTCGTCCAACGCGCTGGTGGAATTGCTCAAGGCCATCGCCAAGACGCTGGTGGTGGGTTTTGTCGCGTGGCTGGTGGTGATGAAGCAGAAGGACGCCGTGCTGGGCCTGGCCGTGGAGCCGCTCAAGCTGGGCACGGTGCACCTGCTCGACATGATCGCCATGAGCTTCCTGTTCATCGTCGGCGCGCTGGGCCTGATCGCCGCCGTCGACGGCCCGTACCAGATGTGGCACTACGCCAACAAGCTCAAGATGACGCGCCAGGAGATGATCCAGGAAGCGAAGGAGGCCGACGGCAATCCCCAGATCAAGGCCAAGATCCGCCAGATGCAGCGCGAGATGGCCAAGCGCCGCATGATGGCCGACGTGCCGACGGCCGACGTGGTGGTGACCAACCCGACCCACTACGCGGTGGCGCTGAAGTACGCCGACGGTTCGCGCGGCGCGCCGCGCGTGGTCGCCAAGGGCACCGACGAGGTGGCCGCCAAGATCCGCGAGATCGCCAAGGAGAACAAGGTCGCCATCCTGGAGGCCCCGCCGCTGGCCCGCGCGCTGCACAAGCACACGGAGATCGGCGACGAGATCCCCGAGGCGCTGTACGCGGCCGTGGCCGAGGTGCTGGCCTATGTGTTCCAGCTGCGCATGTTCAGCAAGCAGGGCGGCCACCGTCCCGACACCCCGACCAAGCTGGACGTGCCAGCCGAGCTGGACCCGCTCAACCCGGCCTACGCCGGCCGTGGCAAGCTTAACGATACGAATAACGGAGCACCCGCATGAACGCCTTGAACAACATCAAGCTGCCGGCCTGGCTGCAAAGCCTGTCCAAGGGCGCCAACAAGAGCCTGGCCGCGCCCATCCTGATCGTCATGCTGCTGGCGATGATGGTGCTGCCGCTGCCGGCCTTCGTGCTCGACATGTTCTTCAGCTTCAACATCGCGCTGGCCATCATCGTGCTGCTGACCAGCCTGTACACGGTCAAGCCGCTGGACTTCATGGCCTTCCCCACCATCCTGCTGGTGTCGACCATGCTGCGCCTGTCGCTCAACGTGGCCTCCACCCGCGTGGTGCTGACCGAGGGCCACACCGGCGCCGACGCGGCCGGCAAGGTGATCGAGGCCTTCGGCCACTTCCTGATCGGCGGCAACTACGCGGTTGGTATCGTCGTGTTCGTGATCCTCACCATCATCAACTTCACCGTCGTCACCAAGGGCGCGGGCCGGATCGCCGAGGTGGGCGCCCGTTTCGCGCTGGACGCGATGCCGGGCAAGCAAATGGCCATCGACGCCGACCTCAACGCCGGCCTGATCGGCGAGGCCGAGGCGCGCAAGCGCCGCAGCGAGGTAGCGCAGGAGGCCGAGTTCTATGGCGCCATGGACGGTGCCAGTAAGTATGTGCGCGGCGACGCCGTGGCCGGCATCCTGGTCACCGTCATCAACGTGGTGGGCGGCCTGCTGGTGGGCTTGCTGCAGCACGACATGACGTTCGGCGACGCGATCAAGAACTACACGCTGCTGGCCATCGGTGACGGCCTGGTGGCGCAGATCCCCTCGCTCGTCATCTCGACGGCGGCCGGTATCGTCGTCTCGCGCGTGGCCAGCGAGCAGGACATCGGCGGCCAGGTGATCGGCCAGCTGTTCGCCAAGCCGCAGGTGCTGTACATCACCGGCGCCATCATCGGCGGCATGGGCCTGATCCCCGGCATGCCCAACCTGGTGTTCCTGCTGCTGGCCGGCGTGCTGATCGGCTCCGGCTGGCTGCTCACGCGCCGCGCCAGCAGCGCGGCCACGGCCGCCGAGGCCGCGCCCGAGGCGCCGCCGCCGGCCGCCCCCGAGCAGGAGGAGGCGACCTGGCAGGACATCATGCCGGTCGACACGCTGGGCCTGGAGGTCGGCTACCGCCTGATTCCGCTGGTCGACAAGACCCAGGGCGGCGAGCTGCTCAAGCGCATCAAGGGCATCCGCAAGAAATTCGCGCAGGAGGTCGGCTTCCTGGCGCCGCCGGTGCACATCCGCGACAACCTGGAACTGAAGCCGTCGGCCTACCGCATCACGCTCAAGGGCGTGGAGGTGGGCATGGGCGAGGCGTTCAACGGCCAGTTCCTGGCCATCAATCCGGGCATGGCCAGCGGCACGCTGCCCGGCCTGGTGACCACCGATCCGGCCTTCGGCCTGCCGGCCACGTGGATCGACGCCGGCTTGCGCGACCAGGCCCAGAGCATGGGCTACACGGTGGTCGACGCGGGCACGGTGGTGGCCACCCACTTGAACCATCTGATCACCACCCACGCGTCCGAACTGCTGGGCCGGGCCGAGGTGCAAGCCTTGCTCGATCACCTGGGCAAGGACGCGCCCAAGCTGGTCGAGGACCTGGTGCCGAAGATGGTGTCGCTGTCGACCTTGCAGAAGGTGCTGCAGAACCTGCTCGTCGAAGGCGTGCACATCCGCGACATGCGCACCATCATCGAGACGCTGGCCGAGCATGCCGTCCACACGCAGGACCCGAACGACCTGACGGCGCTGGTGCGCATCGCGCTGGGCAGGGCCATCGTGCAGCAACTGTTCCCCGGCGCGGGCGAGCTGTCCGTGATGACGCTCGACAACCGCCTCGAGCGCTTGCTGATGCAGGCGCTGTCGGCCAGCGGTCCGGACGGCGCCGGCATCGAGCCGGGCCTGGCCGACACCATCGCCCAGCAGGCGCAGGCGGCCGCCACCCAGCAGGAGGCGCTGGGCCTGACGCCGGTGCTGCTGGTGCCGGGGCCGTTGCGCGCCTTGTTGTCGCGTTTCCTGCGCCGCGCCTTGCCGCAGCTGAAGGTGCTGTCGCATGCGGAAATCCCGGAGACCAAGACCATCCGCGTGACGTCGCTGGTGGGCGGCCAGCCGGCCTGACGCTCGACGGCCTGTCGCGCGGCCCCTTGCGCGTGCGCACGGGGCCGTGCCGCGTCCGGCCTAGACTGGGCTCATGGCCCACGCATCGGACGACTACGACACGCCGTGGAAGGACGCGATCACGCGTTATTTTCCCGACTTCATGGCGTTCTTCTTTCCGCAAGCACACCGGCAAATCGACTGGGGGCGGCCCCACGTTTTCCTGGATCAGGAGCTGGCGCAACTGGCCCGCGACGGCGAGCTGGGCAAGCGGCTGGTCGACCGCCTGGTGCGGGTCCACACGCATGACGGTGGCGCGCAGTGGGTGTTGATCCATCTGGAGGTGCAGGGCAAGCGCGAGCGCGACTTCGCCGAGCGCATCTTCTCCTACCATTACCGCGCTTATGACCGTTTCCACCGCCCCGTCGCCAGTCTCGTGCTGCTGGCGGACGACAGCCCGCGCTGGCGGCCGGACAGCTTTGCCTACCAACTGTTCGGCTGCCAGCTACGGTTGGACTTCAGCGTGGTCAAACTGCGCGATTATGCGCCGCGCCTCGAGCAGTTGCTTGAGCAGTCCAATCCATTCGGGCTGGTGACGGCGGCCCATTTGCTCACCCGCCGGACCGGCGGCGACGCCGCACGCCGCCATGCGGCCAAACTGCGCCTGGCGCGCTTGCTGTATGCGCGTGATTGGGACAAACAACGTATCATTGATTTGTACCTGTTGATAGACTGGATGATGCGCTTGCCTTCCGAACTGGAGCGGGTTTTGTGGCGCGACATCCAATTGCTGGAAAGGGAGTGCACTATGCGATACGTGAGTTCAGTTGAGAAAATCGGCATCGAGCTGGGGCGTGAGGAGGGCTTGCGGGAAGGGCGGCAGGAAGGGCGGCAGGAAGGGCGGCAGGAAGGGCGGCAGGAAGGGCGGCAGGAAGGCCGGGAAGAAGGGCGCAAGGAATTGCTGGCCATGCTCATCGAAAGCCGTTTCGGCAGCGTGCCGTCGGCTGTGCGCGAACGCTTGGCGGCCGCCGACAGTGCCGAACTGGATGCCTGGGCCAGGAAGCTGTTCAGCGCAACCAGCCTGGATGACGTGTTCGCCGACGTTTGACTGTTGCCCCCGTCAAACGGGAACTTGTCCGCGCGCCGCCGCGCGGGCAACGGTGAAATACGGCCCATTTCCACCCCTGTTCATCGGATCGTTTCCTTGGTGCATCGTCAATAATGACACTGTCAGAGCAAAGGCGCCTCATGTCGAAGGCGCGGCGCTCAAGTAACAGGAGTCGATGATGATGGCCAAACCACTTTCCCAACCACGTGCTGCCCTTGCCCAAGGGAGCCGGCCATGAACGTCAAGAAATTCACCGCGCCCACGTCGCGCGAAGCGCTGCGCAAGGTGCGCGAGGCGCTCGGCCCCGACGCTGTGATCCTGTCCAACCGCCAGGCCGATGGCGTGGTGGAGATCCTGGCACTGGCCAATGACGACGCCGCCTCGCTCGCGTCGCCCGCGCCGCAGTCGCCGATGGCCGCGCCGCGTCCGCAGCTGGACCTGCCGCCCGCCGCCCCCATGATGGCGGCGCAACCGGCCCGCCGCGTGGTGGCCTCGCCCTCGTCGTACGCGTCGGCCACGGCCGCCGCCGCCGCCGCGCCGGCCCAGCCGCGCGCCGCCGCCCTCGACATGGAGCGTATTTCCGAACTGGTGGCCGCCGCCGTGGCCAGCGCCAAGCAGAACGCCGCCGCCGAGATGAGCGGCATGATGAAAGAGATCCGCGCCATGCGC
Source organism: Rugamonas sp. GW822-FHT03B10 (assembly GCF_058801745.1). Lineage (NCBI taxonomy): Bacteria > Pseudomonadati > Pseudomonadota > Betaproteobacteria > Burkholderiales > Oxalobacteraceae > Rugamonas > Rugamonas sp. GW822-FHT03B10. The sequence goes on from NZ_JBXANP010000002.1 coordinate 608,191, forward strand.
GGCATGATGGAGACCCAGCTGGCCGAGATCGCCTGGGGTTCGACCCAGCAGCGCGAGCCGCACAAGGCCACCGTGCTGCGCGAGATGCTGGCGGCCGGCTTTTCCGCCAGCCTGGCGCGCTACCTGATCGAAAAACTGCCGGCCAGCCGCGACGCGGCCGACAGCATGCGCTGGATCAAGACCGTGTTGACCCGCAACCTGAGCACCATGGCCAACGAGGACGCGCTGATCGACCAGGGCGGCGTGTTCGCGCTGGTGGGCCCCACCGGCGTGGGCAAGACCACCAGCACCGCCAAGCTGGCCGCGCGCTGCGTGATGCGCCACGGCGCCGACAAGCTGGCCCTGATCACGACCGACGCCTACCGTATCGGCGCCCACGAGCAACTGCGCATCTACGGCAAGATCCTGGGCGTGATGGTGCACTCGGTGAAGGACGAGGCCGACCTGCGCATCGCGCTCAAGGAACTGAAGAACAAGCACACGGTGCTGATCGACACGGTCGGCGTCAGCCAGCGCGACCAGATGGTGACCGAGCAGGTGGCCATGCTGCAAGGCGCCGGCGCCGACGTCAAGCGCGTGCTGTGCCTGAACGCCACAGCCACCCAGGAAACCCTGAACGAAGTGGTGCGCGCCTACCAGGGCAGCGGCCTGGCCGGCTGCATCATGACCAAGCTGGACGAGGCGGCCGCCATCGGCAACGTGCTCGACGTGGTGATCCGCCAGAAGCTGAACCTGTTCTACGTCTCCAACGGCCAGCGCGTGCCGGAAGACCTGCACCTGGCCGACCCGGCCTGGCTGATCGACCGCGCCTTCAAGCTCAAGCGCGACGCCATCCCCGGCCAGTACCTGGACGCGGAATTGCCGCTGTTGATGTCCAACGCCGGCGCCGACGGCTCGCTGCGCGAGGTGCACCTTGGCTAACTTCGATTTCGACCAGGCCGAAGGCCTGCGCCGGATGCTGGCCGGCCCCACGCCACGCATCGTCACCTTCCTGTCGGCCACGCCGCAGGACGACAAGGCCGCCATGCTGGTCAACCTGGCCGCCTCGCTGGCCCGCGCCGGCAACGACGTGCTGCTGATGGATGCCTGCGCCAGCGCCCATGGCGTGGCCTCGCGCCTCGGGCTCGACGACGGCGCCAGCCTGCTCAACGTGGCGCGCCAGGAGTGCGCGCTGAACCAGGTGCTGTACGAGGCGCCGCAAGGCTTCACGGTGGCCTCGATGACGCGCGGCGAGGCGCGCCGCGGCCCGGACGAGGCGCGCCGGCTGGCCAAGGCCTTCGACGTGCTGGTGCGCCAGACCGGCATGGTGATCGTCGACGGCGAATTCGACGGCGGCGCGTTCCCGGTGCCGGTCATGGCCAGCGCCGAGATCGTGGTGCAGGTGTCCAACAACGCCCGTTCCATCACGGCCGCCTACGCCATGATCAAGCGCCTGAACCACGAGCTGGGCCGGCGCCCGTTCGGAATTCTCGTCACCGGGGCTTCCGAAACGGAAGCAAAGGTGGTATACGATAACATGGCGCAAGCGGCAAGCCGTTACCTGGCGGTCAACCTGGTATCGATGGGCTCGGTGCCGGCCGACGAATACCTGCAGCGGGCCGCGCGCCTGGGGCGGGCCGTGGTCGACGCCTTCCCGCTGGCCGGCGCCTCGGTCGCGTTTCGTCAACTGGCGGGGCGGTTTGCGCTGGCCGGCTCGCCTTCCATGCGCGCGGGGAGCCAGCATCAATTCAGCGCCTAACGAATAACAAGAATTTATGTACACGGTCAAAGGGAAACCGAGCAGAGACAGCTTGCTGACGGAGCACATGCCGCTGGTTAAGCGTCTCGCCCACCATATGAAGGCCAAGCTGCCGCCCAGCGTCGAGGTGGACGATCTGGTCCAGGCCGGGATGATAGGCTTGCTCGACGCCATCAGCCGTTACGAGGAAACCCATGGCGCCCAGTTCGAAACCTATGCCGTGCTGCGCATCCGCGGCGCCATGCTCGACGAGTTGCGCAACAGCGACTGGCTGCCGCGTTCGATGCGCCAGAACATGCGCAAGATCGAGACGGCCATGAGCACGCTGCAGCAGCGCCTCGGCCATCCGCCGACGGAATCGGAGGTGGCCAAGATGCTCAAGATGTCCTTGGCCGACTACCAGGAGATGCTGTCCGACGGCGGCGGCCACCAGCTGGTCTATTACGAGGACTTCCACGACGACGACGGCAACGACAGCTTCCTCGACCGCTATTGCTCGGACGAGGAGAGCGACCCGCTGCGCTCGCTGCTCGACGGCGACTTCCGCCAGGCCGTGATCGACGCCATCGACGCCCTGCCGCCGCGCGAGAAGATCCTGATGGGCTTGTACTACGAAGAGGAATTGAACTTGAAGGAAATCGGCGCCGTCATGGGCGTGTCGGAATCGCGCGTGTCGCAGTTGCACACGCAAGCCGTGGCGCGGCTGCGCGCCACCTTACGGGAGCGGTCTTGGACTGGGCCAGCGTAGCCGGGGTGCTGCTGGCGCTGGCCGGCATCGTCGTCGGCCAGGGGCTGGAAGGGGGCAAGCTCGGATCGCTGATCCAGCCGGCCGCGTTCGCCATCGTCATCGTCGGCACCTTCGGCGCCGTGCTGCTGCAGACCCGTCCGCCCACCTTCTGGCGCGGGCTGCGCATGCTGCGCCTGGTGTTCTCGCCGCCGCCCGACAACCGCGCCGCGCTGGCGCGCGAGATCAACGCCTGGAACCTGGCGGCGCGGCGCGACGGCCTGCTGGCGCTGGAGCGCTACATGCTCGCCTCCAAGGACAAGTTCAACGCCAAGGGGCTGCGCCTGATCGTCGACGGCATCGCGCCCGACAAGCTGCGCCACATCCTCGACACCGAGATCACGGCCTACGAGACCGAGCAGCGGCAGGCCGTGCGGATCTGGGAGTCGGCGGCCGGCTATGCGCCCACCATCGGCATCCTGGGCGCCGTGCTGGGCCTGATCCACGTGATGGAGAACCTGACCGACCCCAGCAAGCTGGGCTCGGGCATCGCCGTCGCCTTCGTGTCCACCATCTACGGTGTCGGCCTGGCCAATCTGTTCCTGTACCCGGTGGCCAACAAGCTCAAGGCCATCGTCACCCAGGCCGTGCACCAGCAGGAGATCGCCGCCGCCGTGTTCCACGACATCGCCACCGGCGACCACACGCGCGTGATCGACGAGCGCGTGGCCACGCTGCTACGGGAACTGTGACATGCAATACCGGCGCGCGCGCAGGAAGTTCGACGAGGAGGTGGAGAACCCCGAGCGCTGGCTGATCTCGTATTCGGACTTCATCACGCTGCTGTTCGCCTTCTTCGTCGTCATGTACGCCGTGTCGTCGGTCAACATCGGCAAGTACCAGGTGTTCTCGGACGCGCTGGGCGACGCCTTCGGCGGGGCCGGCGCGGCCAAGCCCATCACCACCCAGGTGCAGAACCTGCCCATCCCCAATCCCGGCCTGCGCCGGCGCACCGAATTGCTGCGCAAGGAAAAGGAACACATGACCAAGCTGGCGCAGGACCTGCTGTCGACGCTGGCGCCGCTGGTCAAGGAGGGCAAGGTGCGGGTGACGCAGAACAGCCGCGGGGTCAGTGTGGAGATCAACGCCAGCGTGTTGTTCGATCCGGGCGACGCGCGCCTGACGGCCGCATCGACGGAAGCGCTGCGGGCGGTGGCCGTGCTGCTCAAGGATGACAGCCACGACGTGCAGGTGGAGGGGCACACCGACAACCAGCCGATCCGCAACAGCGTGTATCCGTCGAACTGGGAGTTGTCGTCGGTGCGGGCGGCCAGCGTGGTGCGGCTGTTCATCGACGCCGGCGTGGCGCCGGCCCGGCTGACGGCCGTCGGCCACGCGGCCAACCACCCGGTGGCGTCCAACGCCTCGGTCGAGGGCCGGGCGCGCAACCGGCGGGTGGCCGTCACCATCCTGTCCGGCCTGCCCGACACGGTGACGGAATTGCCGACGCCGGCCATCAAACCCCAATAAAGATAAAAAAACCGGGGTCAGGTCATGCGATCAAGCAACTTGCGTGCAAGTTGTTTGATCGCATGACCTGACCCCGGTTTGCCGGTTTGTGCTTAGCCGGCGAAGAAGCCGCGGCTGGTGGTGGAGGTGGTGGCGTGGCCGCTGGGGCCGTAGAAGCTGCTGCTGGCGGCCGCGCGCGGGCGCAGCGCTTGCAGCGCGCCCTGGGTGTGGCTCATGTGCTTGTTGATCAGCATGCCGTTGATGCGGTTCAGTTCCTTCGCTTCGCGCGTCTGCTCCAGCAGGGTCTGCCACAGCTGGGCGACGGCGCTGTCGCCGCTGGCGGCGATCCACTGCGTCATGCCCGCTTCCTGCGGCGCGTAACCGGCCGCGCCCAGCGCGTTGTGGCGCTGCTTGGCCAGGCCGGCCATCTGGCCGACCAGCGCCGATTTCTCCGGCGTCAAGGCCGTCAAGCCGTCGATGTGGGCCGCCACCAGATGCCGCTGTTCCTGCTTGAGCACGTCCAGCAGGGAGGTCATCAGGCGCTGTTCTTCGCGCAGCAGCTGTATCGGGTCGACGGTTTGCATGGGGCTATCCTAACGTTTCCTTGAGTGCAGCAGATCCTTGACCGTGTCCAGCAGTCCGTCCGCCACTTTTTCCGAATTGACCTGGAACTGGCCGTCGGCGATGGCCAGCTTGATGCGTTCGACTTTCTTGGTGTCGAACACGGCGCTGCCGCCGCCGGTCGCGCTGGCCGCCAATGCCTGGCCTTGCGGCGACAGGCGTACATTGTCCGTCGCGGCCGGGGTCGCGGCCGCCTTGTCAGCGCCGCGGGCGTTGGACGCGCCCGCAGGCGACGTCGGCAAGCCGGGGGTGCTCTTGAGTGTATCGTTGATTTTCACAGCATCATCCTCGTCTGATCGAAGTCCTGGACTCCGGGATATGAGTCTATAACGGCGGCGCTTGAATAAACTTTAGCGTGCCTTGCCGCAAAGAACCCATATTTGTTCAGAACGCGACTTCCACCAGACCGCCGGCCCTGGCGATCCCGCTGATTTGTTGCCCTCCAGAAGTTCTCACCTGCACCACCTGGCCGTCGCCGGCCGTGCTCACGGCGCGCGCCTCGGCCGAGACGGAAAAACCGTTGCCGCTCGACACCAGGCGCACCAGCTGGCCTTGCTGCACCACGGGCCGGCTCTTGAGCGTATCGAGCCGCAGCGGCGTGCCCGACGGCAGCGAGGCGTTGGGGTAGCGGCCGACCACCTGCGCCATGTCGGTGGCGATGCCGGCCGGCATGGTGGTCAGGTCGCCCTGCACGGCCACCAGCTGGCCGGCCTCGATGGTCTGGCCCTGGGCCAGCGGCACGGCGCTGGCGATGTAATCGGCCACCACGCCCACGTTGGCCTGCACGTAGATGGTCCATTGCGGCGCCGCGCAGCGCACGCCCACCGTGGTCTTGCCCCAGGCCCGGCTGCCCGGCATCAGGAACGCTTGCGGCGCCGGACAGGCGGGCAGGGCCATGCGGGCGTCGATCGCGCCCACAGTGACCTTGGCCCGGCCCGGCAGACCGGCCGTCTGCGTCTGCAGGAATTGCTCCACGCTGTGGCGCAGGGCGGCGGCGTCCTGGCGCGCGGCGCCCGTGTCGGCGTGGGCGCCGGCGGCGCACAGGGTCAGCAGCAAGGTGGCGAGTAACGATGGTTTCATGGTGTGGAGGTCCCTGGAATGATGCCATCATAGTCCGGTCCGCCAACCGGCAAGCCCGGAATAGGGCGGAAAAGCACGGCCTTATCGTTCGATTGCCGCCGGGCAAGCGGCCGTATGATGGCTCCTGTCATCACCAGTTCGTCCATGCCCAACGGGTGGGACGCACACTTTGGAGCCTGCCATGTTAGGGAAACTCGACGATTACCTGCGCTTTCACGAGGCCGCGCTGAGCTTGCGCTCGCAGCGCCAGACGGTGCTTGCGTCCAACATCGCCAACGGCGACACCCCTAACTACAAGGCCCGCGACATCGATTTTTCCAGCGCGCTGCAAAACGCGCTGGCCGCCAGCGCCCCGGCGCCGTTGCGCACCACGGCCGCGCGCCACTATCCGGCCCCGGCCAAGGATGGCACGGCCCTGCCCGACGGCACGCCGCTGCTGTACCGCGGCGTGGTGCAGGGCGCCGTGGACGGCAACACGGTCGACATGGACGTCGAGCGCAACCAGTTCGCCGACAACGGCCTGCGCTACGAGGCCGGCATCACGATGATCAACGCCCAGATCAAGGAAATGATGGCGGCCATTCAGGGAGGTAACTAATCATGTCGTCGTTGTTCAGCATCTTCAATGTTTCCGGTTCGGCCATGAGCGCCCAGGCCCAGCGCCTGAACGTGGTGGCCAGCAACCTGGCCAACGCCGACAGCGCCACCAGCGCCAGCGGCGAGGCCTACCGCGCCAAGCAGGTGGTGTTCGAGGCTACCCCGGCCACCGACGGCGGCGCCTCGACCGGCGTGCGGGTGCGCCAGGTGGTCGAGGACCCGTCGCCGATGAAGCTCAAGTACGATCCCAAGAACCCGCTGGCCGACGAGAAGGGCTATGTGACCATGCCCAACGTCAACGTGGTCGATGAGATGGTCAACATGCTGTCGGCCTCGCGTTCCTACCAGACCAACGTGGAAACCATGAACGCGGCCAAGACCCTGTTGCTGAAAACCCTGACCATCGGCCAGTAAGCCGGTCGCCATTTAATCCGAGGCTCCCATGTCCACCGTATCCAGTTCCACCGCCGCGCCGTCGGCAACCCTGCTCAACGCCGTCAACCCGCAGAAGGCGGCCGTCACCGACAGCACCCAGGCCGACACCGACAAGTTCATGACGCTGCTGGTGACGCAGCTGAAGAACCAGGATCCCCTCAATCCGCTCGACAACGCGCAAGTGACGAGCCAGCTGGCCCAGCTGTCGACGGTGACGGGCGTGAACAAGCTCAACACGACGCTGGAGACGCTCAAGTCCAGCTACCAGGCCAGCGAATCGATGCAGGCCACCAGCCTGATCAACCACGGCGTGCTGGCGCCCGGCAACCAGCTGACGCTGGCCGGCGGCAAGTCCGTGTTCGGCGTCGACCTGGCCACGGCCGCCGACACGGTGCAGATCGACGTCAAGAACAGCAGCGGCAACGTGGTGCACAGCATCGCCATGAAGGGCGTGGACGTGGGCACCCTGCCGCTGGTGTGGGACGGCAAGATGGACGACGGCACCACCGTCGCGCCGGACGGCAACTACACGTTCTCCGTCACCGCCACCACGGCCGGCAAGGCGCTCAAGGATGCCACCGCGCTCACCTTCGGCACCGTGGCCAGCGTGTCCACCGGCAGCGCCGGCGTCAAGCTCAACGTGCCCAGCATCGGCCAGCTGAGCATGGCCGATATCAAACAAGTGCTGTAAGCAGCCATTCCGACCAGTTTTGTAAGCCACCTCATCAGATAGGGGAATACCATGTTCCAACAAGGACTCAGCGGCCTGAATGGCGCGTCTAAATCGCTCGACGTGATCGGCAACAACATCGCCAACGCCAGTACGGTAGGCTTCAAAGGTTCCCAGGCCCAGTTCGCCGACCTGTACGCCAATTCGCTCAACGGCGTGAGCGGCAACAACGCCGGCATCGGCGTGTCGGTGTCCCAGATCGCCCAGCAGTTCACCCAGGGCAACATCGAGACGAGCAACAACCCGCTCGACATCTCCATCAACGGCGGCGGCTTCTTCCGCACCGTGGTCGACGGCGCGATCCAGTATTCGCGCAACGGCCAGTTCCAGATGGACAAGAACGGCACCCTGATCAACGCCCAGGGCGCGCAGGTGACGGGCTACCTGACCAATTCCTCGGGCGTGATCCTGCAGGGCGCGCCGGTGCCGATCACCATCGACTCGTCCGACCTGACCCCGGTGGCCACCACGGCCGCCAACTTCTCGCTCAACCTCAATTCCAACACGCTTGCGCCGACCAAGGTGCCGTTCGACGCCAACGATCCGCTCACCTACAACAAGCAGACCGTGCTCGACGTGTACGACAGCCTGGGCAACGCCCACACCATGTCGACCTACTACGTGAAGACGAGCGCCAACAACTGGGACGTGTACGCGGGCGTGGACGGCACCGAGATCACGGCCAAGGCCGTGGCCACCTCGATCCTGGCCGACCCCGGCGTGCAGGCGGCGCGGGCGCAATACCAGACCGACGTGAACGCCCTGCCGCCCGACCAGGCCACCATCGACGCCGACGCGCTGGCCTACGCCCAGGCGGCCGGCCCCGTGATGGTGGCCGCGGCCACGGCCGCCGGCGCCAGCCAGGCCCAGATCGACGCGCTGACGGCCGCGTTCGACCCCGTCAACGGCGCCGGCACCAAGACCGGCACCAACCTGGACCAGATCGACGCCGCGCTGGCGGCCGCCGTCAGCGTGCCGGCCGTCAAGGTGGGCAGCCTGGTGTTCAACAACAACGGCGCGCTGAGCGCGGCCGCCATGGCCAACCTGCCCACGCCGCAGACGCTGCCGCTGACCATCAGCCTGCCGATCTTCCCGGACACCGGCTCGCTGCAACCGCTGACCATCAAGGCCAACTGGGTCGGCACCACGCAATACGGCAGCAGCACCAGCGAGAAGGCCTCGACCCAGGACGGCTACTCGTCGGGCCACCTGGAACGCTTCGCGGCCGGCGCCGACGGCGTGATCCTGGGCCAGTACAGCAACGGTAAGTCGCGCCCGCTGGCGCAGGTGGTGCTGGCCAACTTCGCCAACGTCAACGGCCTCACGCCGCTGGGCAACAACGCCTGGGCCGAAAGCTCGAACTCGGGTGTGCCGCAGGTCGGCGTGCCCGGCGCGGGCAGCCTGGGCCAGCTGCGCGCCAGTTCGGTGGAGACCTCGAACGTGGACCTGACGGCCGAGCTGGTCAACATGATCACGGCCCAGCGCGTCTACCAGGCCAACGCCCAGACCATCAAGACCGAGGACTCGGTGCTGCAGACCCTGGTCAACCTGCGTTAAGCCTAGCCTGACGGATGGGACGCGGCCAGCCGGCCGCGTCCGTCCCCTCACCGGAGTCACCGAACACCATGGACCGTCTCGTCTATACCGCCATGACCGGCGCGCGCCACGTGCTGGACCAGCAGGCCACCGTGTCGAACAACCTGGCCAACGTCACCACCACCGGCTTCCGGGCCCAGCTCGACGCGTTCCGCGCCGTGCCCGTGATGTCGGAGGGCTTGCCCACCCGTACCTTCGTGGTCGACACCACGGCCGGCGCCGACATGCGCGCCGGCCCGATCCAGACCACCGGCCGCGCGCTCGACGTGGCGCTGCGCGGCGACGGCTGGATCGCCGTGCAGTCGGCCGACGGCTCGGAGGCCTACACCCGCAACGGCAGCCTGAAGATCAGCGACAACGGCTTGCTGCAGACGTCCAGCGGCCAGACCCTGCAGGGCGACGGCGGCCCGATCGCCGTGCCGCCCGACACCACCGTCTCCATCGCCAGCGACGGCACGGTCAGCACCATCTCGACCGACTTCAAGCCGGGACCGGCCAACGTGCTGGGCCGCATCAAGCTGGTCAACCCCGACCCCAAGGCCCTGGTGCGCGGCGACGACGGCCTGTTCCGCCTCAACAGCGGGGCGCCGGCCGACAACGACCCGTCGGTGCGCCTGGTCGACGGCGCGCTCGAGGGCAGCAATGTGAGCGCCGTCGATTCCATGGTCAACATGATCAGCCTGGCGCGCCAGTTCGAGATGCAAATGAGCTTGCTGAAGAACGCCGAGAATAACGCCGCAAAAGCCACCCAGATCCTCGCTTTGAGTTGAGTGTTGCTCCTCCATAATGGTGGCATGGGATAAGCAGCGGTCGTACCGGCCGCCGCGCGCCAAGCGACTGGGAGAAGCACATGATACGTTCACTTTGGATTGCCAAGACTGGCATGGAGGCGCAGCAGACGCAGATGGACGTGACGTCCAACAATCTGGCCAACGTCAGCACCAACGGCTTCAAGAAATCGCGCGCCGTGTTCGAGGACTTGCTGTATCAGAATGTGCGCCAGCCGGGCGCCCAGTCGTCGCAGCAGACCAATTTGCCGTCGGGTATGCAGATCGGCACCGGTGTGCGGCCGGTGGCCGTGGAGCGCATCTTCACCCAGGGCAATCCGCAATCGACGGGCAACGACAAGGACCTGATGGTCAACGGCAACGGCTTCTTCAACGTGCTGCTGCCCGACGGCACCACCGCCTACACGCGCGACGGTTCGTTCCAGCGCGACAACAACGGCCAGATGGTCACCTCCAGCGGCTTCGTGCTGCAGCCGGCCATCACCATCCCCGTCAACGCCACCAGCATCACCGTCGGCCGCGACGGCACCGTGTCGGTCACGCTGCCGGGCCAGACGGCGCCGTCGCAGATCGGCTCGATCCAGCTGTCGAGCTTCATCAACCCGACCGGGCTCGAATCGAAGGGCGAGAACCTGTACGTGGAGACGGGCGCCTCGGGCAACCCGCAGACCAACACCCCCGGCACCAACGGCACCGGCACCATCATGCAGGGCTACGTGGAAACGTCGAACGTGAGCGTGGTGGAGGAGATGGTCAATATGATCCAGACCCAGCGGGCCTACGAGATCAACAGCAAGGCCATCACCACCTCCGACCAGATGCTGCAGAAACTGACGCAGATGTAAGGACGCGCCATGAAAACCCTCGCCCCCCTGGTCCTGATCGCAAGCGCGGCCGCGCTGACCGCGTGCACGGCCATCCCCACCACCATCGTGCAGACGCCGCTGACCTCGCGTCCGCTGGCTGCCGAGCAGCCGGTGGCCAACAACGGCGCCATCTACCAGCCGGCCGCCTTCCGCCCCATCTTCGAGGACCGCCGCGCGCGCCACGTGGGCGACGTGCTGACCCTGGTGATCACCGAGAAGACGGCCGCCGTCAAGTCCGGCGCCAGCTCGGGCAACAAATCCGGCAGCGTCAGCGCCACCGTGCCCCATCCGCTGCAGGGCACCTTCGGCGCCACCGTGGCCGCCAACAGCGCCAGCAAGTACGCCGACGGCGACAACCAGTCGGCCAGCAACACCTTCACCGGCACGATGGGCGTGACGGTGGTCGAGGTGCTGGCCAACGGCAACCTGATCGTGGCCGGCGAGAAGCAGATCGCCATGAACAAGGGCACCGAATTCATCCGCTTCTCCGGCATGGTCAACCCCGACAACATCGCCACCGGCAACACGGTGGCCTCCACGGCCGTGGCCGACGCGCGCGTCGAATACCGCACCAACAGCCAGATCGACCGCGCGGAAATCACGTCGATGGCGTCGCGCTTCTTCCAGAGCTTGCTGCCCTTCTGATCATGAACACACTTACTCCATTCCGCCGCGCCGTCACCGTGCTTTGCCTGGGCGCCGCCTTGCTGGCCGCGCCGCTGGCCAGCGCCGAGCGCTTGAAGGACCTGGTCAGCATCGCCGGCGTGCGCCAGAACCAGCTGATCGGCTATGGCCTCGTGGTGGGCCTGGACGGCAGCGGCGACCAGACCACGCAGACCCCGTTCACCGTGCAAAGCGTGGTGTCCATGCTGCAACAGCTGGGCGTGAACCTGCCGGCCGCCTCCAGCCTGCAACTGAAGAACGTGGCGGCCGTGATGGTGACGGCCTCGCTGCCGCCGTTCGCCCAGCCGGGCCAGACGCTCGACATCACGGTCTCGTCCATGGGCAACGCCAAGAGCCTGCGCGGCGGCACCTTGCTGATGACGCCGCTCAAGGGCGCCGACGGCCAGGTCTACGGCATGGCCCAGGGCAATGTGCTGGTGGGCGGCGTGGGCGTGGCGGCCGGCGGCAATTCGCTGCAGGTCAACCACCTGAGCGTGGGCAAGATCTCGGGCGGCGCCACGGTCGAGCGGGCCGTGGCCTCGGCGCTGGGCGAGAACAACATGATCAAGCTCGAGCTCAACAACACCGACTTCTCGACCGCCAGCCGCATCGTCGAGGCCATCAACGACAAGTACGGCCCCGGCATCGCCTACGCGCTCGACGGGCGCGTGATCCGGGTGCAGGCGCCCAGCAGCAGCGACCAGCGCGTGAGCTTCATCGGCACCCTGCAGGAGATGCAGGTGAACCCGGCCGAGCAGGCGGCCAAGGTGATCATGAACGCGCGCACCGGCTCGGTCGTGATGAACCGGGCCGTCACGCTCGACACCTGCGCCATCTCGCACGGCAACCTGTCGATCGCCGTCTCGGCCGAGCCGCAGGTGAGCCAGCCCAACGCCTTGTCGGGCGGGCGCACCGCCGTGACCCAGAACACCCAGGTCGACATCAAGAAGGACAGCGGCAAGGTGATGCTGGTCAAGGGCGGCGCCTCGCTGGCCGACGTGGTCAAGGCGCTCAACGCCATCGGCGCCACGCCGCAGGACTTGCTGGCCATCCTGCAGGCGATGAAGGCGGCCGGCGCCCTGCGCGCCGAGCTCGAGATCATTTGAGGACACGCCCATGAACACCCAGAACGACCTGACCGGCAAGTTCGCGCTCGACGTGCAGGGCATGGGCGCGCTGCGCCAGTCGGCCAAGGCCGGCTCGCCCGAGGCGCTGAAGAGCGCGGCCACCCAGTTCGAGGCCATGTTCGTCAACATGATGATGAAGAGCATGCGCGACGCCACCCCGCAGGACGGCGTGCTCGACAGCCAGCAGAGCAAGATGTTCACCACCATGCTCGATCAGCAGACCAGTCAGAACATCGCCAAGAAGGGCATCGGCCTGGCCGACGTGCTGATCCGTCAACTGTCGCAGCAGGCCACCAACACCCAGGCGCTGGCCATCGGCGGCGACGGCGCGGCCGCCGACCCGGCCAACACGGCCGCCCCGGCCGGCCCCACCAGCCGCTTCGACCCGGCCCTGTTGCAGCGGGCCATCGCGGCCGCCGGCGGCGCCGGTGCCGCCGGCGCCGGTGCCAGCGCCACCGAGGCCGGCGCCGACGCGGCCAAGGGCAGCGCCGCGCCCCACGTGCGCAGTTTCCGGGCCAAGCTGGGCGCGCACGCCGAGGAGGCCAGCCGCGCCACCGGCATCCCGGCCAAGTTCATGCTGGGCCAGGCGGCGCTCGAAAGCGGCTGGGGCAAGCGCGAGATCAAGGGCCGCGACGGCAGCAACAGCCACAACCTGTTCGGCATCAAGGCCGGCCCCGACTGGAAGGGCAAGGTGGCCGAGGCCGTCACGACGGAGTATGTGAACGGCAAGGCCCAGACCCGGGTCGAGCGCTTCCGCGCCTACGACAGCTATGGCGACAGCTTCAAGGATTACGCGAAATTGCTTGCCAGCAATCCCCGCTACGAGAAGGTGCTGGCCAGCGCCGGCGACGCCAGCAGCTTCGCCCAGGGCTTGCAGCGGGCCGGCTACGCCACCGACCCCCATTACGCCCGCAAGCTGACCAACATCATCAAGCATTCGCTGGTCGGCTGAGGGGGACGGCATGGCCCGGTTCAAGTTTTGGCCCATGCCGCCGTAAATTAACCACACAGAGCGTTAGAACACATCATGTCCCTACTGAGCATCGGAAAAAGCGGTTTATTGGCGGCCCAGGTCGGTTTGTCGACGACTGGCAACAATATTACCAACGCCAGCGTGGCCGGCTACAGCCGCCAGGTGGCGATCCAGTCCGACACCGGCACGCAGGACATGGGCTTCGGCTTCGTCGGCACCGGCACCGAGGTGACCCAGGTCAAGCGCTACTACGACGACTTCCTCAACAACCAGTTGCGCGGCGCGGAGACGACCAAGGCGTCGCTCGACACCTACTATTCGCAGATCAGCCAGATCGACAACCTGCTGGCCGATCCCACGGCCGGCCTGTCGCCGGCCATGCAGGATTTCTTCAACGGCGTGCACGACGCCGCCTCCAACCCGGCCTCGGCCGCCTCGCGCCAGGCCATGCTGTCGAGCGCCGATTCGCTGGCCGGCCGCTTCCAGGGCCTGAGCGCGCGGCTGTCGGAGATCGGCGACGGCGTCAACAGCCAGATCACCTCCACCGTCACCCAGATCAACTCCTACGCCAGCCAGATCGCGCAGCTGAACGACAGCATTGCCGGCCTCAGCACCGACCCGTCCAAGGCGCCCAACGACCTGCTCGACCACCGCGACCAGTTGTTGACCGAATTGAACAAGCTGGTCAAGACCAACGTCATCGCCGGCGACAACCACATGCTGACCGTGTCGATCGGCACCGGCCAGCCGCTGGTGGTGGGCAACCACAATTACAACCTCGCCACCACCACCTCGCCCACCGACGTGACCCGGGTGACGGTCGGCTACCAGACCGGCAGCGTGGTCAGCGCCCTGCCCGAGAGCGTGTTCGCGGGCGGCCAGCTGGGCGGCCTGCTGGACTTCCGCAGCGGCGCGCTGGACAAGGCGCAGAACGAGCTGGGCCAGGTGGCGGCCGGCCTGGTCACCGCGTTCAACCAGCAGCACCACCTGGGCCAGGACCAGAACGGCGCGCTGGGCGGCGACTTCTTCGCGCCGATCCAGGCCTCGGTGGCGGCCAGCACGCGCAATTCGCCGCTCAGCACGGCCAACGTGACGGCCGTGGTGACGGACGCCGGCGCGCTCACGGCCAGCGATTACAGCGTCGATTACGATGGCACCAATTTCTACGTGACCCGCCAGTCCGACGGCAACAAGACCCAGATCAACCCGTTCCCGCAGACGGTGCCGCAGACCATCGACGGCGTCGACTACACGATCACGGGCGCGCCGCAGGCGGGCGACGATTTCCTCGTGCGGCCCACGGTCAACGCGGCCGCCAGCGTCAAGGTGGTGCTGGCCGACCGCACCAAGGTGGCGCTGGCCGCGCCGATCTCCACGGCCGCGCCCACCAGCAACGCCGGCACGGCCAAGATCAGCGCCGGCAGCGTGGACGTCAACTACCTGACGCCGGGCAACGCCCTGGCGGCGCCGCTGACGCTGAGCTACGACAAGGCGGCCAACACGCTGTCGGGCTTCCCGCCGGCCCAGGACGTGACGGTGACCGTCAACGGCGTGCCCACCGTGTATCCGGCCGGCACGCCGGCGATCCCGTACACGGACGGCGCCAGCATCAGTTTCGGCGGCGTCACTTTCTCGATCAGCGGCGCGCCGGCCGACACCGACACCTTCACGGTCGGCCCCAACACGGCCGGCGTGGGCGACAACCGCAACGGCCAGCTGCTGGCCGGCCTGCAGACCAAGAACGTGCTCGACGGCGGCAACGCCACGTTCCAGTCGTCGTACGCGCAGATGGTCAACTTCGTGGGCAACAAGACGCGCGAGGCGCAGATCAGCGGCCAGGCCAGCGACGCGGCCGTGCAGCAGGCCACCAACGCCCAGCAGAGCGTGTCGGGCGTCAACCTGGACGAGGAGGCGGCCAATCTGCTGCGTTACCAGCAAGCCTACCAGGCGTGCGGCAAGGTGATGCAGGTGGCCGGCCAATTGTTCGACGTGCTGATGAACATCCATTGATGAGCAGCCACGGTTAAAGTGAATTTCGACGGGATAGCATCATGAACATGCGCATCAGCTCCAAGACCATCTATGACATCGGCGTCAACCAGATCGGCACCCTGCAGACGTCGCTGGCGCGCACCCAGCAGCAACTGTCGACCGGCCGCAAGAACCTGACGGCGGCCGACGACCCGATCGCCACCGCGCGCGCGCTGGAGGTGACGCAGTCGCAGGCCATCAACACCCAGCTGGTGACCAACCGCCAGAACGCCAAGAGCGGCCTGGGGCAGGAGGAGGTGGCGCTGGCCAGCGCCACCAGCCTGCTGCAGGACGTCAAGTCGCTGACCGTGAACGCCGGCAACGGCTCGATGACGCAGAAGGACCGCGAATCGCTGGCCGTCGAGCTGGAGGGGCGGCTGACCGACCTGCTGGGCATCGCCAACACGGCCGACGGCGCCGGCGGCTACCTGTTCTCCGGCTACAAGTCGACCACCCTGCCGTTCACCCAGACGGCCACGGGCGCCGCCTACCAGGGCGACCAGGGCCAGCGCGAGCTGCAGGTGGGCTCGACCCGCAAGCTGGCCATCAGCGATTCCGGTTCGTCCGTGTTCGAGAACAACGTGAACGGCAACGGCACCTTCGTCACGGGCGCCGATCCGGGCAACTACGCGCGCGGCGGCAGCGGCATCATCGCGCCCGGCTCGGTCAAGGATCCGACCCAGCTCACCGGCCACCAGTACCAGATCGACTTCGCGGTCAGCCCGGCCACGCCCGGCAACCCCAGCGTGACCACCTACACCGTCACCGACGTGACGCTGGGCCAGCCGGTGCCGCCGGCGCCGGTGCCGGCCACACCGATCCCGTACGTGAGCGGGCAGAACATCACGTTCGACGGCATGCAGTTCGACATCAAGGGCGCGCCGGCCGACCAGGACAAGTTCACGGTCCAGCCATCGACCAAGGAATCGATCTTCACCACGCTGACCGACCTGATCGGCGCGCTGCGGGCGCCCGGCGACGGCGCGGCCGGCCAGGCCAGCCTGACCAACAAGCTCAACCTGGCCAACAACAACGTCGACAATGCGCTCGACAACGTGCTGTCGGTGCGCGCCTCGGTCGGCTCGCGCCTGAAGGAGCTCGACTACCTCGACAGCGCAGGCGACGACCTGAACCTGCAATACGCGTCCACGCTGTCGGACTTGCAGGATGTGGACACGGTCAAGGCCATCTCCTCGTTCACCCAGCAGCAGATCAACCTGGACGCGGCGCAGAAGTCGTTCAAGACGCTGTCGGGCCTGTCCCTGTTCAACTACATCAGCTAACGCCGCCGCATAAAAAAAACCGGGGTCAGGTCATGCCGTCACGCAATATGCGTGACGGCATGACCTGACCCCGGTTTTTTATTTGCTCGCCAGCAGGGTGGGGATGGCCGGCGTGCGCCGCCAGTCGTCGCGGTCGAGCCCGGCCGGCGCGGCTTGCTGGCCATCGCTGGCGGTCGTGAACTGCCGCAGCTGGCGGGCCAGTTCGGCGACGCCGCCGGCCACCGTGGCCGCCGGCGCCGCCGGCTGCGCCTCGGCGGCCTTGAAGCCGAGCTGACCCGTCGCCGGCGCCGGCGCCTGCTGGCCGAACGCGGCGATCGCCTGCGTCAGCGCGCTGACGTGGGCGCTCAGCGGCGCCTGCATGGCCGGCCGGTCCGTGAGGAACCACACGTCGGCCAGCTGCCCGCTGCCGCCGTCGCTGCGCTGGAAGGTGGCCGTCAGGCCGGTCCAGTTGCCCTGGTCGTTGACGCTGGTCTTGCGGGCCGTCACGTCCAGGCTGGCCACGCCGGCCTGGGCCAGCGTCTTCAGCTCGGCGCTGGCGCTCACGCCATCGGCGTTGGCGTCCACCCACACCCGCAGCTGGCCGAACAGGGCGTCGCGGGCGTCGACCACGCCGTCATGGTTGCTGTCGAGGTCGGACAGGGCGGCGAAGCCGTCGCCGGCCCGGCTGCCGTCGGCGCGCACGGTGGCGGTGCCGAACAGCTCGCCGCCGCCGTCGATCTTGCCGTCGCCGTTGCGGTCGAGCACCAGCAGGCCGTCCGTGGGGGCGACCCAGCCGGTGGCCACCTTGCTGCCGGTGCCGTACAGGTCGAACCGCACGCCGGCCGTGATGGACAGCGTGCGCACGCCGTCGCCGTTCAAGTCGAGGATCAGCGGACTGCCCAGCGGCAACGCGGCCAACTGGTCGGCCGTCAGCACGGCCGTCTGGTCGGTCGTCAGCGCGCACACCTGGGTCGACGAGAACGCGGCCAGCTCGCCATTGCCAAGCGACATCATCTGATCGGTCGTCAAGGCCTTGATCTGGGTCAGCTTGAGCGCGCGCACCTGCTGCGTGCTCAGGTTGGCGATCTGGGCCATCGCCAGGGCGGCGATCTGGGCCGTCGTCAGGGAGGCCAGCTGGTTGGTCGTGAGCGCGCGCACGGCGTTGGCGTCGAGCGCGTTGATCTGGTCCGAACTGAGCACCGTCAGCGCGCGCGTGCTGAGCGCGTCCAGTTGCGCCGAGCTCAGGCCGTTGAGCTGGGTGGTGGTCATGCCCGACACTGGCACCGGCCCCAGGCTGGCCAGTTGCTGCGTGCTCATGCCGTCGATCAGGGCCGCGTCCATCGCGTTCACCTGGTTCGACGTGAGGCCGCCGATCTGGGCGGTGGTGAACACGGACAGCGAACCGAGCGCCGAGAACTGGTCGGTCGTCAGGCCGCGGATCTGGGCCGAACCGAGCGTGGCCAGGGCCTTGGTGCTGAGGGCCGTGATCTGGTCGGTCGTCAAGGCGCCGATCTGGGACGTCCTGAGCGACAGCAGTTGCAGCGTGGTCAGCGCGGTCAGGTCGGCCGGCGGCAGATAGGGCAGCTGGTCGCTGGTCAGCGCCACCAGCGCCGCCAGGTTGATGCCGCGCACCTGGGCCGTGGTCAGGGCCGACAGCTGGTCGCTGGTCAGCGCCACGATCTGGCGGCTGCCCAGGGCCGCGATCTGGCTGGTCTTGAGGGTGGCGAAGTGGGTGGCGTCGATGGCCGGCAGCTGGTCCGAGCCGAGCGCGCCGATCTGCAGCGTGGTCAGCGGCGCCAGGCTGGCCAGCGCGTTGAGCTGGCTCGTCGTCAGGGCGCGCAGCTGGACGGTGGCCAGGCTGGCGACCTCCTGCGTCGTCAGGTTGGCCAGCTGGTCGCCGGTCAGGCTGGCCACCTCGGCGGTGCGCAGGGCGTTCAGCTGCAGCGTGGTCAGCGCGCGCAGGTCGGCGATGGTCAGCGCCTGCAACTGGTCCGTGCTGAGGCTGGCGATGACGGACGTGTTCAGGCTGCGCGCCTGGGCCGTCGTCAGGCCGGCGATCTGGTCGGTCGTCAGGTACTGGATCTGGCGGCTGGTGAGGGCGGCGATCTGGCCGGTCCTGAGCGTGGCCAGATGGCCGGCGTCGATCGAGCTCAGCTGGTCGCTGGTGAGGGCCGTCACTTGCGTGCTGCCGAAGCCGGCCAGGCTGCTCAGCCCGGCCAGCTGGTCGGTGGTCAGCGCCCGCACCTGGCCCGTGGTCAGGGCGGCGATGGCGCCCGAGCCGAACGCGCCCAGCTGGTCGGTGCCGAGCGCGGCGATCTGGCCGGTGGTCAGGGCGGCCACCTGGACCGTCTTCAGGCCGGCCAGGTCGTCCCCTTCCATGGCCGCGATCTGGTCCGTCGTCAGCGCGCGCAGCGCGGCCGTGCCGATGGCCCGCCACTGGGACACGGTCAGCTGGGCGATCTCGTGGCTGGTCAGGGCCGGCGCCTGGCGCGCCGTCATGGCGGCCAGCTGCAGCGAGGTGAGGGCGGCCAGCTGGGCATCGTCGAGCGCGGCCAGGCGGTCGGTCGGCAGGGCCGCGAACTGGGCCGTGCTGTACGCGGCCAGCGAACCGAGCAAGGCGAACTGGGTGGCGTCGAGGAAACTGACCTGCAACGGCGTCAGCGCCGCCACCTGGGTCGAGGTCAAGCCTTCCAGCTGGTCGGTCGTCATGGCCGCCAGCTGGTCGGAGTTGAAGGCGCGCACCTGGTCGGTGCGCATGGCCGCCATGTCGCCCACTTCGATGGCGGCGAACTGGGTCGGCAGCAGCGTGGCGATGGCGCGCGTGGACAGCGCCCGTACCTGCGCCGCCGTCAGGGCCACCAGTTGGTCGGTGGTGAAGCTGTCGGCCTGCCGGTAGCTGAGCGCGGCGATGGCGGCCGTGCCGATGACGCCGATCTGGTCGGTGCTGACGGCCGCCAGCTGGTCGGTCGTCAGGCCGTTCACCTGGCCGGTGCGGAGCGCGGCCAGGTCGGCCGGCGCCAGCGCGGCGATCTGGTCGGTGGTGAGCGCGCCCAGGGCCTTGCTCGACAGCGCGGCGAACTGGGCCGTCAGCAGGGCGGCGATCTGGTCGGTCGTCAGGGCCGGCAGCTGCACATTGCTCAACGCCGCGATCTGGTTGGTCTTGAAGGTGACCAGCTGTTCCGGCGCGATGGCGGCCAGCTGGTCGCTCGTGAGCACGGCCACCTGGCCCGTGGTGAGGCTGCGCAGGGTGGCCAGGGCGGCGATCTGATCGGTCGTCAGGGCGGGGATCTGGCCGGTCCTGAGCGCGGCCAGCTCGAGCGTCGTCAGCGAGGCCACCTGGTCCGTCGTCAGCGATTGCAGCTGGTCGCTGCCGAGAACGGTCAGCTGGGCCGTCTTCAGGTAGGCCACGTCGCCCGGCTCGATCCATGGCAGCTGGTCGGTGGTCAAGGCCCGCACGGCGGCCGTCGACAGCGCGCCCAGCTGGGGGCCGCTGAGCGTGATCAGCTGGTCGCTGGTGAGCACGGCCGCCTGCAGCGGCGTGAGCGCGGCCAGCTGGCGGGTCGACAGCAGCGCCACGTCGTCGGTCGCGAGGGCGATGACGCGGTCGGTCGACATGGCCGCGATCTGGGCCGTGTTGTAGTCGCTCAGGCTGCCCAGCGCGTTGAGCTGGTCGGTCGACAGCGCCGCCAGCTGCGTGACGGTGAAGGCGTTGATGTTCTGGGTGCTCAGCGCGTGCAACTGGGTCGTCAGCAGCGCCGCCATCTGGTCGGTCGTCAGCGCCCGCAGCTGGGCCGTGCCCAGCGCGCGCAAGTCGAGCGGCTCGATGGCCTCGATCTGGTCCGTGTTCAGGCGCGCCAGCGTGCGGCTGTCCATGGCGCGCAGCTGGGCCGACGACAGCAGCACGATCTGGTCGGTGCTGAGGCCGGCCGCCTGCGCGCTGCCCATGGCGGCGATCTGGCTGGTCTTCATGGCCGCCAGGTCGGCGTTGGTGAGCGTGCCGACCTGGTCGCTGGTGAGGGCCCGGATCTGTTCCGTGCCCAGCGGCAGCAGACTGCTCAGCGCGTCGAGCTGGGCGCTGGTGAGCACGCCGATCTGGTTGCTGGCCAGGGCCCGGATCTCGGCCGTCGTCAGGGCGCCGTACTGGGCCAGCGTGAGCGCGGCCAGCTGGTCGCTGCCGAGGGCGGCGATCTGGCTGGTCTTGAGCGTGGCCACGGCCGCGTCCAGCGCCTGCAGCTGGTCGGTGCGCAGCGCGCGCAGCACCGGGTTGGACAGGGCCCGCAGCTGGGCCGAGGACAGCGCCACCACCTGGTCCGTCGTCAGGAAGGTGATCTGCAGCGAGGTCAGGGCGCCGATCTGGCCGGTCTTCAGGGCGGCCAGCTGGGCCGGTGTGAGCGCGGCCAGCTGGTCGCTCGACAGGCCGGTGATCTGCGCCGAACTCAGGCCGGCGAGCGAGGTGAACGCGGCCAGCTGGTCCGTGCTCAGCGCGTTGAGCTGGCGCGAGCCGAGCGCGCCGATCTCCTGCGACGTGAAGGCGGCCAGCTGGGCCGTCGTCAGGCCGGCCACCTGGGCCGTCGCCAGGCCGGCCACCTGGGCCGTCGTCAGGGCGCGGATGTCGGCCACTTCGATCGCGTCCAGCTGGTCGGTGCTGAAGGCGGCCAGGGTGGCGGCGGTCAGGCTGCGCACTTGCGCACTGGTGAGCGCGACGATCTGGTCGCTGGTCAGGGCCGCCACCTGGTCCGAGGTGAGGCCGGCGATCTGGCCGGTCTTGAGCGTGGGGATGCGGGCCGCCGCCAGGCTGGCGATCTGGTCGGTGGTGAGGGCCGCGATCTGGCGGCTGCCCAGCGGCGCCAGCGACGCGAAGCTGGCGATCTGGCCGGTGGACAGGGCGGCGATCTGGCGCGTGGTCAGGGCCGCGATGTCGGCCGTGCTCAGCGTGGCGAACTGGTCGGTGGTGAGGGCCGCGATCTGCGCCGTCGTCAGGGCCGCCACCTGGGCGGTCTTGAGGGCGGCGAGGTCGGCCAGCTCGATGGCCGCCACCTGGTCGCTGGTGAGGGCCGTCAGCTCGGCCGCCGTCAGGGCCCGGAACTGGGCCGTCGTCAGGGCCACGATCTCGTCGGTCGTGAGGGACGCCATCTGGTCGCTGGTGAAGGCGGCCACCTGCTGCGTGGTCAGGCTGCGCAGCGCGTTCAGCGACAGCGAGGCGATCTGGTCGGTCGTGAGGGCGGCGATGGCGGCCGTCGAGAAACTGGCCAGCGTGCTGAGCGCGGCCAGCTGGCTGCTGCTCAGGGCCGCCTTCTGCAGCGGCGTCAGGGCGGCGATCTCCTGGGTCGTCATGGCGCCGATCTGGGCCGTGCTCAGGGCCGCGATCTGGTCCGTCGTCAGCGCCCTGAGCTGGCCCGTGCGCAGGTTGACCACTTCGGCCAGCGTCAGCGCCGCCACCTGGTCGGTGGTGAGCGCCGGGATCGCCTGGGTGGACAGCGCGCGCAGCAGCGCACTGCTGAGGGCGCGCAACTGGTCGGTGGTGAGCGCGACCAGCTGGTCGGTGCCGAGGGCGGCGACCTGGTTGCTGCGCAGCGCGTTCAGGTCGACCGTGTTCAGCGTGGCGATCTGGTCGGTGGTGAAGACGGCCAGCTGGCGCGTGGTGAACGCGGCCAGCGCGGCCGCGCTCAGCGCGTCGAGCTGGGTGCTACTGAGATTGACCACCTGCATGCTGGTCAGCGACGCCACCTCGGCCGTCGTCAGCGCGGCCAGCTGGTTGCTGCGCAGCGCGGCCAGCTGGTCGGTGCCCAGCGCGGCCACCTGGCGCGTGGTGAGCGCCACCAGGTCGGGCAGGCGGATGGCGCCGATCTGGTCGCTGTTGAACGCGGCCAGGGCGGTGGTGGACAGGGCCCGGATCTGGGCCGTGTTGAGCACGCCCACCTGGTCGGTCGTCAAGCCCGGCACCTGCGGGGCGCCGAGGGCGGCGACCTGGCCGCTCTGCAGGCCGGCGAAGTCGGCCGTGCTGAGCGCGCCCAGCTGGTCGGAGGTGAGCGCGGCGATCTGCCTGCTGGTGAAGCCGGCCAGGCCCGGCAGGGCCGTGATCTGGTCGCTGCTGAGCACCTGCACCTGGCCCGTGTTGAGGGCGCGCACCTCGGCCGAGCTCAGCGCGGCGAACTGGGCCGTGGTGAGGGCCGCCACCTGGTCGGTCGACAGGACGGCCAGCTGGGCCGTGCGCAGCCAGGCGATGTCGCGCGTCTCGATGGCGGCGATGCGGTCGGTGGCCAGCGCGGCGATGCTGGCCGTGGGCAGCGCCTGCAGCTGGGCGCTGCCCAGCGCGACGATCTGGTCGGTGGTGAGCGCCTGCACCTGGTCGCTGCCCAGGGCGGCGATCTGGCGCGTCAGCAGCGAGGCCAGGTCGGCCGTCCCCAGCGTGGCGATCTGGTCGGTGGTGAGCGCCTGCAACTGGCGCGTGCTGAGCGCGGTCAGGTTGCGCAGCGCGTCCAGCTGCGCGCTCGACAGCGCCGCCAGCTGGTCGCTCGTCAGCGCGGCCGTCGCGGCCGAGGATAGCGCGGCGGCCTGGGCCGTCGTCAGCGCGACGATCTGGTCGGTGCCGAGCTGGTTGAGCTGGTTGGTGGCCAGCGCGGCCACGTCGCGCGTTTCCATCGCCGCCACCTGGTCCGTGGTGAGCGCGGCGATGGCGTCCGAATTGAGGGCGCGGAACTGGGCCGTGCTGAGCGCGACCACCTGGTCGGTGGTGAGCGCGCGCAGCTGGTCCGAACCGAGCACGGGCAGCTGGCTGGCCGCCAGCGTGGCCAGGCCGCGGGTGGTCAGGCTGGCCAGCTGGTCCGTCGTCAGGGCGCCGATCTGGCGGCTCGACAGGCCGGCCAGGGTGGCCAGGGCCCCCAGCTGGTCGGTCGTCAGCACGCCGATCTGGTCGGTCGTCAGCGCCGCGACGGCGTTGCTGCCCAGGGCGGCGAACTGGCCGGTGGTCAGTGCCATCAGGTGGTCCGTGTCCAGCGCCCCCACCTGGGCCGAGCGCAGGGCGGCCACGTCGCGCGTCTCCAGCTGGCCGATCTGGTCGGTGGTGAGCAGGTTCAGGGTGGCCGTGGGCAGGCTGGCCACCTGCAGCGCGCTCAGCGCCGCCAGCTGGTCGCTGGTCAGCGCCACCAGCTGGTAGCCGATCAGCGCGCCCAGCTGGGCGCTGGCGAGGGCGGCCACGGTGCGCGTCGTCAGCGTGGCGATCTGGTCGCTCGTGAGCACGGCGATCTGCTGCGTGGCCAGCGGCGCGAGCGAGGTCAGCGCGGCGATCTGGTCGCTGCCCAGCACGGGCAGCAGGTCGGTGCTGAGCGCGGCCAGGTCGGCGCTGCGCAGGGCCCGCATCTGGGCCGTCGTCAGGGCCGTGATCTGGGCCGTGTTGAAGGCGTTGATCTGGCGCGTGTCGAGCACGGCGAAGTCGCGTGTCTCGAGCGCGGCCACCTGGTCGGTCGACAGCAGCGCCAGCGTGGCCGTGGTCAGCGCGCCCACTTGCTGCGAGCCGAGCGCGACGATCTGGTCGGTGCCCAGGGCGGCCAGCTGGAAGTCCAGCAGCGCGGCCAGTTGCAGGCTGTTCAGGGCGGCCACCTGGCGCGTCGACAGCGTGGCCAGCTGGTCCGAGGTGAGCGACTGCATCTGGGCCGAACCCAGCGGCGCGAGCGTGCCGAGGGCCGCGATCTGGTCGCTGCTCATGACCGGCAGCTGGTCGGTGGTCAAGGCCGCGATCTCGTTGCTGCGCAGCGCCGCGCTCTGGCCCGTGGTCAGCGCCGCCACCTGCGCCTGGCTCAGCGCGGCGATCTGGTCGCTGCGCAGCCAGACCAGGTCGCGCGTCTCGAGCGCCGCGATCTGGTCGGTCGACAGCGATTGCAGGCTCAGCGTGCCGAGGTTGGCCAACTGGCTGGAGGACAGGCCCGCCACCTGGTCGGTGCCCAGGGCCAGCAACTGGTCCATGGTGAGCGCGTTGATCTGGCTGGTGAGCAGTTGCGACACGGCCAGCGTGGCGAGCGAGGCGACCTGGTCCGTGCCCAGGGCGCCCATGGCGATCGTGCTCAGGGCGCGCAATTGGGCCGAATTGAGGGCGGCCAGCTGGTCGCTGCGCAGGCCGGCGGACTGGTCCGAGCCGAGCGCGGCCAGCTGCGCCGTTTGCAACGCGGCCACCTCGTCGGTGCGCAGCGCGCCCACCTGGGCCGCGGCCAGCGCGCGCAGCTGGTCGCTGCGCAGCGCCCGCATCTCGCCCGTGGTCAGCGAGGACACCTGGTCGGTGGTGATGGCGGCGACCTGGCTGGTGGCGAGCACGCCCACCTGCTGCGAGCGCAGGGCGGGCAACTGGTCGGTGGTCAGGGCGCCGATGTTGGCGGCGGGCAGGGCCAGCAGCTGGGTGCTGCTGAGCACGCGCAACTGGTCGCTGGTGAGGACCTGGATCTGTTCGGTGTTGAGGGCCTGCATGTCCTCGGTCGACAGCCGCGCGACCATGTCCGTGGTCAGGGCGATGATCTGGTCTGTCGAATAGCCATAGATGATGGACGTCATGCTGCTTCTCCCGGGGATCTTCCATGATACGCTGTTAATTGCCTCATGGAAATCATAAGTGTCACGTTTGCTTATTGATTTTCGCTATGGCCTGTTGACCGGCGCCAACGGTGGCGCCGGCGTCCTGACCACATCTTGTCGTTGCGACCACGTGCGCGGCAGCAGCCGCGCCCGTTCTATGCCCTCCAGGAACAGGTTCTGCATGGGTGTCGCCAGGTAGGGGAGCGACATGGCGATGACCAGCAGACCGACCCCCAGGGTGATCGGAAATCCGATCCCGAACAAATTCAGTTGCGGCGCGGCCCGGGTCAGGATGCCCAGCGCCACGTTGGTGATCAACAACGCGGCCACGATGGGCAGCGACAGCTGCACCCCGGTGCTGAAGATGATGCCGCCCCAGTCCGCCAGCTGCTTGAAGCCGCCGCCGTACAGGGGCCGGGCCGACACGGGCAGGCTGCTGAAGCTCTCCACCAGGGCCGACAGCAGCACATGGTGCGCGTTGACGGCCAAAAACCCCATGGTGGCCACCAGCGCCAGGAACTGGCTGATGGCCGACGAGCGGCCCTGGGTGTTGGGGTCGAAGAAGGTGGCGAACCCCAGGCCCATGGTCAGGCTGCCGATCTCGCCGGCCATCTCCACGGCCGCGAACACGATGCGGATGGTGAAGCCCATGGCCAGCCCCACCAGCAACTCCTGCGCCAGGATCAGCAGCCCGGCCATCGACAGCGGATCGGTGGCCGGCAGGGCCGGCACGGCCGGCGCCACGATCGTCGCCAGCAGCACGCCCAGCCCGACCTTGATGGTGACCGGCACGGCCGAGTTGCCGAACACGGGCGCGGCGGCGATCAGGCCCAGGATGCGCGTGAGCGGCCACAGCAGCGCGGCGATCCACGTGTTCATCTCGGCCGTGGTCAGCGTGATCATGCGCCGCCTGTGGCTGTCGTCGGCATGGCGGCCTCAACCCACCAGGCCGGGGATGCCGCCGAACACTTCGCGCATGTAATCGAGCATCACGGCCAGCATCCACGGTCCGGCCACCACCAGCGCGACGAAGATGCCGACCAGCTTGGGGATGAACGACAGCGTGGCCTCGTTGATCTGGGTGGCGGCCTGGAAGATGCTCACCACCAGGCCGATGATCAGCGCCACCAGCAGCAGCGGGGCGGCGATCATCAGGGTCACCTCCATCGCGTGGCGGCCCATGGTCATGACGCTTTCCGGAGTCATCGTCGCGCCCCGTCAGTAAAAACTCTGGGACAGCGAGCCCAGCAGCAACTGCCAGCCGTCCACCAGCACGAACAGCATCAGCTTGAACGGCAGCGAGATCACGGCCGGCGACATCATCATCATGCCCATCGACATCAGCACCGACGCCACCACCATGTCGATGATGAGGAAGGGGATGAAGATGGCGAAGCCGATCTGGAACGCCGTCTTCAGCTCGCTGGTGACGAAGGCCGGGATCAGGATCCGCAGCGACACGTCCTCCGGGCCCTGCAGGGCCGGGCTGCGCGACAGCTTGACGAACAGGGCCAGGTCGGCCTGGCGCGTCTGCTTGAGCATGAAGTCCTTGAGCGGTGCCACGCCCTTGTCCATCGCCTGGCCCATGGTGATCTTATTCTCCTGCAAAGGCTGGTAGGCTTCCGTGTAGATCTTGTCGAACACCGGCCCCATCACGAACAGCGTGAGGAACAGCGCCAGCCCCACCATCACCTGGTTGGGCGGGGCCGACTGGGTGCCCATGGCCTGGCGCAGCAGCGACAGCACGATGATGATGCGGGTGAAGCTGGTCATCATCAGCAGCGCGGCCGGGATGAACGACAGCGCCGTCATCAGCAGCATGGTCTGGATCGGCAGCGTGTAGCTGGTGCCGCCGCCCGGCGCCGGGCTGCTGATGAAGGCCGGGATGCCCGGTTCGGCCGCCGCCCACAGCGGCAGGGCCAGCGCGGCCAGAGTGAGCAGCCACTTGCAGGCCGTGGCCGGCGTCAGGCCGCCTTGCTTATTTGCCATTACGTTTATCTATCGTCTGTTTGAGCCACTCGGCGAACTGGGCGCCGGGCAGGGCCGGCGCCGCCACGGCGTCGTCGGCCGGGTCGTGCGGCTGGCGCGCCATGGTGGCCAGCGCGTTCATGCGGCCGGGCGAGGCGCCGACCACGATCCACTGTTCGCCCACCTCCACCACCAGGATGCGTTCGCGCGCGCCGACGCTGAGCGCGCCGACCAGGCGCACGTGGGCGCCGCCCGTCATGGTGCGGGGGCCGAAGCGCTTGAGCAGCCAGGCCGCGCCCACCAGCAGGGCCAGCACGAACACCAGCGCGAGGATGCTTTGCAGGATGCCGCCGGCGGGCGACGCGGCCGGCGCCGGCAGCGTCATCGCCGGCGGCGGCGCCGGGCGCCCGGGGGCGGCCGGCTGGGTGA